>NZ_POYX01000129.1:0-20482 GCF_002913865.1 Campylobacter concisus | reverse complement strand
GGTTATAATCGCGTGAAATTTTAAATGGATGTTTTAGTTTTAAATTTAAAGGAAGAAAGATGCAAAGCGTTGGTATAGTCGCAAAGATAAGTGGAAAAGTTTTTGTAAAACGAAACGGAAAGTTGATCTTGCTAAAGCAAGGCGACGAGATATTTTTGGGTGATGAGATCATCACGCAAAGCAGCAACGACACTATCGTTATAAATTTTGACCACGCTGCACCTATCACGCTACTTGAACCACAAACTATCATTATCACAAAAGAGCTATCAAATGCAAAATTTGACACCCAAGGCAATGAAGCGCAGATAGAAGAGGATAAGAGGGCAAAGATCGTAGAGAGCGAAGGCTCAGATAGCAAAAACAGCGACGAAAACGCTCAAAACTCTAGCCACCACTCTCATGGCTCAAGCCGTGGTAGCGACACAGCAAGCATAAATGGGTCAAATTTTGACACGCAAGGACACATCTCAAACGTAGTTTGGTTTGACGGCTGTACGCTAGAGCTGCCAGCTATCATCTCAAGCGAGCCAGCAATGCCGGTTAGCTCTATTAGCGGAGCAGCACCAGTAGCGGCTTTGCAAAAAGAGAGCGCTCCAGCTATCCAAGCACCAAGTATCACACTTTTAAAAGACCTTGATAAAGACGGCTATATCAATATCGCAGAAGCAGGCGGCGATCCTAACCACACAAGCATGGCAGTCGCTTTTAACAATGACTTTAGGCCAGGCGACAAAGTAACGCTAGAAGTTGTAAATAACGGCGTAAAGACCACGTTTTCTTACAAAGTAGATCTTGCAGGCACAAGTGTGATAAATGAAAACAATCCAAGCGAAATTTTGCCTATCACGCCAAATGCAACAAATCCAGATCAAAAAGAATTTATCATCCCAAGCGTTGCTATAACGCCAAATGCCCCGTTTAATGTAAGCTCTAGCATCACACTAGCAAATGGCACTAGCTCAGCTCCAGCAAAGGCGGCCGCAAGCGTTGATACCGTTACGCCAGCTCTTAGCTTTACAAAGGTCGTTTTAGGCAAAGACCTAAACGGCGACGGCGTGATAGACGCTAGCGAAAATGGCTTTAATCCAGCCAACAGTACGCCAAGCGATGACGCAAAGATCGTTTTATCGCCAAATATGAAAATAGGCGACAAGATAAAGCTCACCACCACTGATCCAGACGGCACTTTGCATGAAAAGACGCTTATTAAAACATCTAGTGGCACGCTTGTAGATAAAGATAGTGGCGAGAGCTATGCGCTTACAAGTGAAAGCGGCGGAAATGTCGGCTTTAACGTGGCAAGTGCTGTTAAAATTTCATCATCGACGCCAACAAATGTAAATATCCAAATGATAAGCAAATCAGGCAACCCAGGCGCTACAGATACGATAACTATCGCAAACAATAACGATCCGATCGCCGTTTTTACCCTTGATGAGAACAAAGACGGCATTATAAATGCAGCCGAACTAGCTAAAAGTGGTGGCACAGCGTCGCTTATCGATATCTACGTGCCAAACAACGCCGCAGTTGGCGACAAGATCCGCATAAAGGTCGATGACCCAGCCAGCACACCAACAAGTGTTACAAAGACCTATACTATCGCACCTGACGGACTTACTGCCACGCTTGATGGCGGTAGCGAGACTATCTCTATCCAAAATGGCAAGATCACAGTCGCTGACCCTACAAGCTCAACTGATCCAAGCAGGAAAAAGCTAAGCACGACGATCATTGATGGCATGACTGGAGCTACAAAAGCTTCAAGTGTGAGTGAAATTTCAAGCGATACGGTTGCGCCTGTTAGGTCTCCGCACGTGCAGTTTGCAAAAGATAGCGATAAAGACGGCGTGCTAACTAGTAAAGAGAGCGGTTTTAGCCCTGATGGTGCGAAAACCTCCATAAAGATGAAAATTCCAAACGACGCAAGAGATGGCGATAAATTTGAGATAGATATCGCAGGAAGCGACGGCAAAACAGATAAGATAACCATTAAAATTTCTCAAAACGCATCCGGCGCATATAGTGCCACAAGAGATGATGGCGTAGCTATTAGTGTAAATAATGGCACTATAGAGACTACGACAAAACTTTATGGCGTTACAACAAATTTCACGACCACATTTACTGACAAAGCTGGCAATAAAGCAGACCCAGTCACAGACGAGATTACCGTAGATAACAGCATAAAGGTGCAGTTTGCAAGGGATAATGACGGCGATGGGCTCATAGATAGCATCACAACTCCTTCTGGCTCACCATCAACCCAAAGTGACCTTGATATCTACGTGCCTAGCAACGCAAAACCAGGAAGTAATGTAAGCGTTACGATCTCGACTCCTACCATACCATCTATAACCACAACGGTCAAATATACAATAAGCGACGACGGGCTAACCGCCTTGCCAAGCGACGGCTCAGCGCCACTTCCTATCGTGGATGGTAAATTTAGCATACCAAATGTCCCTATCTCGGTCGATCACTCTACGCCTGTTAGAGCCACTATCACAACACCAAACGAGGCCACTACGACTGATGGAGTACGTGGCAGGCTCTTTGACTTTGGAATTTTAGGCTATATAGATGACGTCAAGCTTGCCACGCAGATAGATGGCGGAGCAGTAAATATCGCTAAATATCTTAGAGTGGAGGACTATGAGAAGGTTATCCAGAAAAATAACTTTGATGATGAGACCAAAACTATAAAAGAGTACAACATCTCACTTACTAATGACGAACAGCCAAACATCGTATTTGGCGTGGACCGCGACCCTGGCACAAAGCTTCGTTTAGCACTTGAGGATGATCATGGTAATGCCAAAATTTTACCAAGCGGGCAAACATATATAGATCTAGTTGTCGGCGCAGATAAACGTGTAAATATGGACTTTGAAGCCCTTGGTATAAAGTTAGATGAGAGATATTCAAACATAAGAGCGACCGTTTTAAAAAGCGATGGCACAAAGGATGATGATCTAATGGTTCATATAGACCTAGACGCCACCCCTGATGCGATCGGCACTCCAACGGCAACTTCACACGTTACTAGCGTAGATATCTCAGGTAGTGTCGGCACCGATGCTAGTGGCAATAACACTCTAAATAAAAACACCATAAACAAAGTAGATCTTTACGATCTGCTAAATTCCGTCCATAAAAGCTCCACTCTTGATGATACGCACAGCTACTCTGAAAATTTTGCTCTACCAGCAAACAGCACTGGAGCAAATTTCATGATAAAAAACGCCGACGCAGCAGGAAACGTCTCTGTTAGCACGGTAACTTTTATCGGCAATAGCGGTCTTGATGCTGATATGTGGTTTTATAACTACGTCGATCCTTCATGGACGGCTAGAGTTGGTGGTGACTCTGGTGTTTATACGCAGCGAGGTGGCAAGTCTATCTATAAGGACTATATCAAAATTTACTCTCCAAGCGCCTCTACCACATATGACGTTGTGCAGTTTGCTTCTGGGACGCACTATAAGACCTTACGTGATCAAGGCAACATGCACGCAGAGGATCTAGCAAGAGTGGGTAGATACGGAAGTGATGCCTTATATGACGCATCTAATCCATACGCACCAAAGAAATTTAGAAACGGCGTAGATACGACTGCTGGCACAGGAGAAAATGTAAGCTTTACAAATGGCATACTAAAAGGCAAGCCAGGCAACTACACACTTGGTGAGTCAAATCCTGTTGGCTCTGACCTTGTCATGAAAATGGATGGTTGGATATATGTAAATGCTCCTGGAACATACTCAGTAAGAGCAGCCGACCTACACAACTATGTAGAGCTAACTATAAATGGCAATACACAAAAATTTGGAAGTGCAACAACATTCATACAACCATCCACAGAAGTATCATATGGCAAAAATGGTCAGTGGTGGAGCAGGGATTTTACATTTAATAAGGCTGGCTTTTATAAATTTGATATGGAGTATATGGATGGAACTGGCGAGATGAATTTATCTTTGTATATAATGCAAAAAAATAGTGCACCAGCTAGTGGACCATATCCATCAGATACTTTGGTGGGGTCAGAACATAGTGGTACTCGCCTCTTTAGCAACAACTACGTTGAAGCGCTCATTCAAAATGATTTTATAAAAAAGATAGGCACTACAAATTCTTACGAGATAAATACAAGCAAATATAGCGAGGCAAATTTTGGTGACCCTGTATATCTAAAGCAAGAAGGTGACGTAAAGGGCGGCAACCTAGATGATGCTTTTGTTTATAGCAAGGGCAGGGCGATAGACGGCAAAGGCGGAGTAGATACGCTTATAGTGGTTGATGATGTGGATTTTTCAAATTTAGACAATGTTAAAAAGATAAATAACTTTGAAAAAGTGCAACTTGGTAGTGCAGATCAGGCTGTTTCTATAAAATTTAGCCCAAATGGTATCTTTGACATCGTAGATAGTAGAAATACAAGAGATGCGAGCAATAGCGCAGCCAGCGAGAGCGTAAATACCGTGCTAAAGGTTATAGGCGATAGCAAAGACCTAGTGCAGCTTACACATGATTTTGTAAAAGCCACAAAAGCAGATATCACCACGCTAAATAATAAGCATAGCGTCGTTGGCGATACATACAACAAAGTAGATGTCACAAGCGATGGAGACGCGGTAAATCAGGTCTATAAAGCAACATTTAATCGCCAAGAAGTTATCAATGGCAACACAATAAACTCAAAGCACACCGTTTTTATCGAGATCCAAGACGGTGTACAGGTTGATCTGTTGTAAAGCTCATCTTGGTTCTTATAAGAGGACTAAGAATAGTCTATAAATTTAATTTTATGTAGTTTTATATATAAAATAATATGTAAAATTTTATGCAAAAAGAGCTAAATTTGCTCATTTTTTGCTCTCTGCTATCTTTTTTATAAGCTCTATATCGCCGTTTATCGCTAGGCTCATGAAGCAAACGCCACTTGCACCAGCTTTTATGGCCTCTTTGTAGTTTTTGTTATCTAGTCCGCCAAGTGCGTAAATTTCTTTATCAAGGCTTTTTAGCTCGCTTATAAAATTTACCCCTTTTGGCTCTAAACCCGCCTTGCAAGATGTGGCAAATATATGAGAAGCAACGAGCACGTCAGCGATAGAGGCTGAAATTTTAGCCTGCTCTAGGTCGTGGGCTGGGGTGTAAATTTTAGCCGTTTGTCTAAATTCTTCTAAAAAAACGCCGTGATTTTTAAAAAAATCAAGCTGTGCCGAAGTGAGCCAAAAGTCACTCTTTAGCTTGCAAGCTACGTCAAAAAATTGATTAATAATAAATTTCTTGCGGTAGTTTTCACAAATTTGAGCCACAACCCTAGCAAGATCGTAAAAATGAGCCTCGTCTAGCCCCTTTGCACGAAGCAAAATTTCATCCACACCGACCTTGCAAAGTAGCTGAATTCTCTTTAAAAAGTCATCGCCCTCATAGCTTTCAAAGTCGGCCACGCAGAGAATTTTAAACATAGACATACTCGCTCATTAGTGGTTCTAGTCCGTTTGCTTTTATCATAGCCTTGATTTCGTCTACGCTTCTGTCGTCGCTTATCTCAAACTGCTCGTCGCCCTTTTTTTCTTCGCCGTGAGCGCCGATGCTCACTTTTACGCCAGCGCTTATTTTGTTTGCGGCGATCTTTACGGCATTATCGCGAAATTTCGCCTTTTCTCTGGTTGAGATAGTTATGCTAGCTGTTGGCATGAAAATTCTATAAGCGCAGATCACTTGCAAAAGCTCGCGCTCGCCCACGTCACGTGGGTTGATGTGGTCGTTGTTGATGATAGGGCGAAGTCTTGGGCATGAAAATGCGATCTCTGCGTGCGGATATTTTTTTTGAACCAAGCTTGCATGCAGTGCGGTCGCAAAGGCGTCAAGTCTAAAGTCATCTATGCCAAGAAGTGCCGCAAAGCCGACCCCTCTCATGCCCCCAAGAAGCGCTCGCTCCTGCGCATTTAATCGGTATGGGAAGATCCTTTTGTTGCCTCCAAGGTGGATCTTCTCATATTTTGTGGGATTGTAGGTCTCTTGAAAGACGGTCACGTAGTCTGCGCCACTTTTGTGAAGTAGGGCGTAGCCGTCTGAATTTAATGGGTAAATTTCAACGCCAACGACTTTAAAAAATTTCTTTGCCAAAGCGCAGGCGTTTGCGATATAAGCCACACTTGAGTTGGTCTCGCTCTCGCCTGTTAGGATCAAAATTTCTTCTAAGCCGCTCTTTGAAATTTCTCTTAGCTCTCTTGTGATCTCCTCGTCGCTTAGCTTTGCTCTTTTTATCTTGTTGTTAGCGTTAAAACCGCAATAAACGCAGAGATTGTCGCAGTAGTTTGCTATGTAAAGTGGAGTAAAAAGCGTGATGTTTGAGCCAAAATTTGCCCTTGTCTTTGCCTGAGCTAGCTGGGCTATTTGCTCTAAAAATGGCGCTGCAGCAGGCGAGAGTAGGGCTTTTAAATTTTCTAGCGAGCAGTGCTTTGCATTAATAGCTGCTTTGACGTCAGCCTCGGTGTAAATTTCAGGTTTATAGCTCGCTCGCTCTTTTAAAATCTCATCCATAATGTCGCTGCCAACATCCTGCATGTGAGGCAGTAGCTGCATGTGGTCGGTTCTTGTAAATTTCATCAGTCTAAAAATCCAGTGAGCGGTGATGAGGCATTTGCGCTTTTGCTCTTTGCGCCAAGCCCTGCTAGATAGGCGTTGCGACCAGCGATGATGGCCTCTTTGAAGGCTCTTGCCATGAGCGGGATATTTTTAGATGAGGCGATGGCTGTGTTTGCCATGATAGCAGCTGCTCCCATCTCCATCGCTTCGCACGCTTGTGATGGCCTGCCTATGCCAGCATCAACTATGATCTGCGTATCAAGCTCGTTTATCAAAATTTCAATAATATCTTTAAAAACTAGCCCTTGGTTTGAGCCAATGGGCGCAGCTAGAGGCATTATGCAGCTAGCTCCTGCGCTTAGCATCGCTCTTGCGGCATTTAGATCAGGAAACATATATGGCATCGGCACAAAGCCGTCATTTGCCAATGCTTCGCAGGCTTTTATGGTTTCAGTGTTGTCTGGAAAGAGAAATTTAGAGTCAGTTATGATCTCTATCTTTACAAGCTCGCCGCACCCAAGCTCACGTGCGAGCTGGGCGATACGAACGGCCTCTTTGGCGTTTCTAGCGCCACTTGTGTTTGGCAAAAGTGTCACGCCTTTTGGGATAAAGTCAAGTATATTGCGCTCTTTGCTCTCGTTTATGCGCCTAAGAGCAAGGGTTAGGATCTGCGCTCCAGCCTCGTTTACGGCTGAGTCGATGAGCTCGTGTGAGTACTTGCCAGAGCCAAGGATAAAGCGGCTTTGAAACTCCTTGCCGCCAAGGATCAAACTATCACTTTGCACTTACGCCTCCAAGCCCATAAGTAGCCTAATAGCTAAATTTGCCTCATGATTTGCGCAGATCGCAACGCGTGGCGCCATGAGCCCTTGACCGATCTTTGCTTCATTTGTGAGGTCGCCACAAAGATAGACATTTTTGGCAAATTTTATGGTTTTTATGAGATTTGAGCTAAAATATCCAGCCATGCCAGAGGCGCCGATGATCTTTTTATCTTTTAAGCTTGCCCCAGCCTCGTTTAGTATCATCGCCTTGCCAGCAACGTTGTCAAAGGCTTCGCATAAAATTTCGCACTCGCCAAAGACGCTAGCAACATTTTTTTCATCCAAAAATATATCGTGAGTTTCGACCTCAACAAAGGGATTGACGTCATTTATCAGCTCTTTTAGTGCCTGTGTCTTTTTCATGCCGATGTGGCGGACGAAATACTGCTGGCGGTTTAGATTGCTTGGCTCGACCACGTCAAAGTCGGCAAGCACTAGCTTTTTTACGCCAACTCTTGCCAGGCTTAGCGCGATATTTGAGCCAAGTCCTCCAAGTCCAGCCACGCCGATCACGGCTTTACTTAGGGCTAAATTTAGCTCAGGGCTATTACGTGAAGCGATCATTGAGTGTAAAACTTCACGCTCAGGCATCACGCCACGCCTTATAAATACGACATTTGAGCCATCTTTTAGCTCGCTATCTTCTTTTATAGCAAAGCCATCAACGATAAAAATGTCCGGCTTTGTTGCGTTAAATTTCTCTAAAAATTTATAAATTTCACTCTCTTTATCGCCAAGTGCAAGCTCTTTTAGCTCGCTAAGGCTTTTTACTGGCACATTAAATTTTGCGCCATTTAGTATTATCTCTATCATTTTCTCCTCATCCACCGCCAACTAAAGTGACGATCTCATAAGCTTTGCCCTCGCTCATAAAGTGCTCACTCCAAAGCTTTTTTGGCAAAATTTCTCCGTCTCGCTCAAGGGCTATAAATTTAAGCTCATAGCCATTTTGAGCTAAAAAATCATAAACGCTAATATCGTTTTCAAGCTCGAAAATTTTGCCATTAATAGTAAATTTGATCATTAAATTTTGTAACTTTTTACAAAATTTGCGATCCTCTCGATCGCTTTTTTTATGCTCTCGATGTCTGTTGCAAAAGAAATTCTAAAGTATCCCTCCATGCCAAAGCCCACACCTGGCACCGTCGCTACGTTTGCCTCTTCAAGCATCTTTTTGCAAAATCTAAGTGAGTCACTATCTATATCTTTGCATTTTAAAAATAGATAAAACGCGCCATCAGGCTTAACTACGCTTAGCCCAGGGATGGCATTTATCATCTCAACAGCCACGTCGCGTCTTTTTTCATACTCTTTTCTCATGTTTTCGATATCTTCGTCAGTTTCGCCTAGAAGTGATGGGATAGCACCTATTTGCACGATCGAGCTGATGTTGCTTGTGCTTTGACTTTGAAGCTTTTTGATGCCAGCGATTAGCCAGTCCATCGAGCTTGCTATGTAGCCAAATCTCCAGCCAGGCATCGCTCCGCACTTGCTTAGGCCATTTATCGTGACCGTTCTTTTGAAAAGATCCTCGCTCACTGAGGCCACTGCGTGAAATTCTTTGCCGTAGATCACCTTTTCATAAATTTCATCGCTTGTGATGATGATGTCAGTCCCCTTTAAAACCTCGCCAAATGCAGCAATCTCCTCTTTTGTATATACAGCTCCAGTTGGATTTGTCGGGTGATTTAGCGAAAAGACTTTTGTTTTTGGTGTGATTGCTTTTTTTAGCTGCTCGGCTGTTATTTTAAAATTTGTACTCTCGTCTGCTTCGATAAAGACAGGCACGCCACCACAAAATTTAACGATCTCAGGGTAGCTCACCCAGTATGGAGATGGGATGATGACTTCATCACCTGGGTTGATAAGCGCTTGAAATACATTAAAAAGTGAGTGTTTTGCGCCGATGTTTGTGACTATTTGGCTTGCTTTATAGTCAAGTCCGTTATCTCTTTTTAGCTTTGCTCTAATGGCGTCTATAACCTCAGGCAAACCTGGCACCGGCGTATATTTGCCGCTTTTGCTGTCGTTATCGAGTGCGTTTTTTACAGTTTCTCTTATCTTTTTTGGAGTCATAAAGTCAGGCTCACCAGCTGAAAGCGAGATCACGTCGATGCCAGCAGCCTTCATCTCTTTGGCCTTTGTGCTGATCGCGATTGTGATTGACTCGCTTAATGTTTGCATTCTGTTTGCTAGTTGCATTTTCGTCCTTTTTAGTTGATTGTCTTTAAGTAGCTATTATCATTTAAAAATAGATAAAGTTCGCCCAAAATTTGCTTCTTTTGCGTTTCGTTTATCAGAGTTGATTTCTCTAAGCGCTCGTTTAGAGTGTCTTGGATCTCGTAGATATCGTAGTCCATGTCCTCCATGATATCAAGGATCGACTGGCTCTCTAGTAAATTTGTGACCTTGTAGCCATCACTTGTTATCTCTATCGTGGCTTCTGTTGGATGAGTGAAGAGGTTGTGCTTCATGCCGATCACCTCTTGATACGCTCCAACTAGGAAAAATCCCAAGAAATAGTCCTCCTTCTCCACATCCACATCGTGCAAAAGCAGTGGGTTTTTCTCATCATCATAGCTGATCTCGCCGTCGCTATCGCAGGTGATGTCCCAGATCGAAGCTGGCAGGGTAGGGCGCTCATCGAGCCTGTCAAGTGGCATGATAGGGAAATTTTGTTTTAGTCCCCAAAAGTCTGGCAAGCTTTGAAAGATCGAGAAATTTAGCAGGTATCTCTCTTGAACCTCTTTTTGAATTTTGGTTAGATCGCTTGAGTTGCTCTTATTACCAAGCATCACGACAGCTTTTTTGCTAATTAGCCTTAATAGCACCTCTGCGTTTGATCTATCTTGCAGATCGACATAGCCTAGATCAAAGAGTGTGAGGATGCTCTCGGTGTGGTGGATAGCGTCATGCAGGTACTCTAGGGCATTTGAAGGCTTGATTGACTTGTAAAGATCAACTAGCTCGGTTATTAAATTTGGATTGTTTTTCTTTAAATTTAACTTCTCTTCGGTGTATTCTTGAGAAAAAAGCTCAAGCACAGGAGCGACCAAAAGCGCGTGAGAAGCGGCGATGTAGCGACCTGACTCTATGAAAATATCTGGCTCGATCTCCTTTTTTTGCTCGCTTATGGTTTTAAGCATATAAACAACGTCGTTTGCGTATTCGTTTAGTGTATAGTTTCTGCTGCTCTCCTCTTTAAACTGCGAGTATTCAATCGCTAGACCGCCGCCTAAATTTATCGCTTTTAAATTTGTTGCGCCCATTTTTCTAAGCTCAGCGTAGATGTTGCCAGCCTCGATGAGTGCCTTTTTAAGAGGGTGGATCTCGCTTATTTGAGAGCCGATGTGAAAGTGTATCATCGTGAAATTTTCAAGCAAATTTGCCTTTTTTAGCATCTTTACAGCTTCTATGAGCTCGGTTGATGTTAGACCAAATTTAGAGTGTATGCCTCCACTTTTTGCCCAAAGGCCTGATCCTGTCGAGTGTAGCCTCACTCTAAGTCCGATTTTTGGTTTTGGTTTAAAGCGCTCTTTTGCGATGGCGATTATCGCTTCAAGCTCGTTTAAGCCCTCGATCGTTAGCGTGATGTTATGCCCCATTTCTGCGGCGATGAAGCCTATATTTATCATCTCTTTATCTTTAAAGCCATTTACTGTTATAGGCGCTTTGTCGTTGTTATAAGCCATAGTTAGAAGTAGCTCAGCCTTGCTACCAGCCTCAAGGCCGTAGTTATAGGGCTTGCCAAGGCGAACTAGATTTTTTACAAAGCCTGGATATTGATTTACTTTAAGTGGGAAAACGGCGTTAAAGCTGCCTTTGTAGGCAAATTCTTTCTTTGCCTTTGCAAAGCTTGCGTGGATCTGCTCGATCTGCTTTTGGATAAGGTGTGGAAAGCGAAGCAGTAGTGGCCCTCTATATCCGTCGTCCCTGATATCACGCACGATGTCGATGATCGCTGGCTTGCTAGCTTCGTTTATGCAGACTTTGCCGTCTTCTATCACAAAATTTGAATTGCCCCAAATGCTAAGTCCAAAATCATTCATCCCAGCTCCTTTTCAAGCTCATCTAAATTTATCGTTTTTTCACCTTTGGTCTCTAAATTTTTATACCAAATTTTATTCTCTTTCATCTCGTTTTCGCCCACACAAAGGAAAATTTTTGCATTTTTATTGTCGGCATTTTGCAGATGCTTTTGAAGTTTTTTGGCTTCGTATGAAATTTCGACTTGATATTTTTTGCGAAGTTTCGAGCCAAGCGCATAGACAAAGTCTAAATTTGGCGCATCAAGCGCGCAAAGATAAATTCCAGCTCGCTCATCCTGGGCCTCACCTAAAATTTCCATTATCCTCTCAACGCCCATCGCAAAACCAACGCCGTAACTTGCTCTACCGCCAAGATACTCAACAAGCCTGTCGTATCTGCCACCCCCTGCGACCGCGCTTTGTGAGCCGATCTCGTTGCTTATGAACTCAAACGCCGTCTTGCAGTAGTAGTCTAAGCCGCGAACGAGTTTGGTATCTATCTCAAATTTAACGCCATTTGCCGTTAAAATTTCTTGCAGCTTTGCAAAATCAGCCTGCGCCTCGCAGCTTAAACTATCAGTGATGACTGGAGCATTTTTATAAATTTCTTGGCAGCTCTCGACCTTGCAGTCAAGCACGCGGATAGGGTTTAAAAGCTTGCGCCTTTTGCAGTCTTCGCAAATTTTTTCATCGTTTTCATCTAGAAATTTGACAAGCTTTTCTTTGTAAGACTTCATCGAGCTCTCATCGCCAAGCGAGTTTATTTTTAGGGTTGTTTTGATATTTAGTCTGTTAAAAATTTCGCTTACCATCAAGATAATGCTCGCATCTTCATAGACGCTGCCCTCGCCAAAGCACTCACAGCCAAACTGGTGAAATTCTCTCAAACGACCTTTTTGTGGGCGCTCGTAGCGAAACATCGAGCCGTGATAAAAGCAGCGTTTTGTCACATTTGCCCTGTCAAGCTTCGCCTCGATAAAAGCTCTAACCACGCCAGCTGTGCCCTCAGGACGCAAGCAAACGTCGTTGCCGCCTTTGTCTTCAAACTGATACATCTCTTTACCCACGATGTCACTACTCTCGCCGACACTTCTTTTAAAAAGCGCCGTCTCCTCGAGGTGTGGGGTCAAAATTTGCTCATATCCGTAGTTTTTTGCGACTTCCTCGCAGGTTTTTATTATCTGTGCGTAAAGTTTTGCGCGAGCTGGAAGCATATCTTTCATGCCACGAAGTGCCGTTATCATCGCATTATCCTTTTTTTATTTTTTGTGATTTTACTTAAAATTTATAAAATTTTCTATCTCTTTTGAAATTAGCTCTACACTTTTAGACGCGTCTATAAAAAGCGTTTCAAAGCCATTTTTGATTAGAATTTGCTTCATCAGGCTTTGCACTTTTAAAAGATATTCTAGCCCTCGAGCCTCGATCTTATCGCTTGTGCCTCTATTTTTTAGGCGCGAGCTTATTAGCTCACGGCTTGCTTCAAAAAAGATGATCCTATCTGCAAATTTATCATTTAGTGCAAATTTATTAAGCTCTAAAAGCACGTTTTCATCTAAGTTTTCATCATTTGCCAAAGCGTAGGCGATGCCAGAGATAAAGCCCCTGTCGCTTAAAATGAGCCTACTTAAATTTGGTTGGATCAGCTTTTCAAAATGCTCAGCCCTGTCAGCTAAAAAGAGTAAAATTTCAGCCCTTTTACCTATTTTTATATTTGAGCTTAGTAAAATTTCACGTAAATTTTCACCAAGCTGCGTGCCGCCTGGCTCTTTTGTGACGACGACATCACTAAATTTAGAAGCTAAAATTTCTATCTGCGTGCTCTTGCCAACGCCGTCAATGCCTTCAAACAAAACATACATTTTACGCCTTTAAATTTTTTAGAATTTTTGCTGGCACTAGGTTGCTCACGTCGCCGTCGTGGCGCAAGACTGAGCGGACGATCGAGCTTGAGATAAAGGCGTTATTTAAGCTTGGCATAAGATAAACCGTCTCAAATTCGTCCCAAAGTGCAGCGTTTGCGTAGCCTATTTGTAGCTCATACTCAAAGTCGCTAACCGCGCGAAGGCCTCTGATTACGGTGTTTATGCCGTGCGACTTAGCAAAATCAACAAGCAAGTTATCAAAGCCAAGCACGCTTACATTTTTTAGCTCACAAACTGCCTCTTTTGCCATTTCGATGCGCTTTTCATGTGCGAACATCGGCTGTTTGCTATCACTTTTTGCAACTGCGACGATTACTTTGTCAAAAATTTTTGTAGCCCTTATGATAACGTCTAAATGGCCGTTTGTTATGGGGTCAAAGGTCCCTGGATAGATGCAAGATTTTTTCAAATTTGCCACCTTTTGTAAAAATTATTTTGAATTTTTAAAGCATCAAGCCACTTGCCGATGATGAAATTTTCCATATCATGAAGGCTCTTTATGCCTGCGTAGTAGCCTAAAACTGGGGGTGCGATGATGGTTCCAAGAGATGAGAGCAGCTGCATCTGAGAAAGTGCGATCGCAGAAAATGGCATCTCTCTAACGCCCAAAACTAGGGTTTGCCTCTCTTTTAGCGCGACACTTGCAGCTCTTGTGATGAGTGTGTCGCTTATGCCATTTGCAACCTTTGCTAGAGTGTTGGTAGAGCAGGGCGCTATGATCATAGCATCCGTGCCAAACGAGCCAGAAGCTGGGCCTGCGCTAAGATCCAAATCATCATAAATTTTTACACCAAGATCATCTAAATTTAGCCTTAAATTTTCTTCAGCCTCCAAGACTTTCATAGCGTTTTTGCTAACTATGACGTGCGCTTCGCAGCTATCTTTTGCGGCATTTATTAGCTTTAGAAAAAGCCCAGCTCCACTTGCTCCGGTGGCTGCAAAAACTACTTTTTTCATCTTATAACTGCCTCGTCTTTACCTGAAACTGTGGCCTGTAAAATTTTATTTTCTCTTGTTCTTATCTTTATCATATCGCCTAAATTTCCATCTTCAAGCGCCTTTACTTCAGCGATTATCTTGACGCCACCCTCGCTTAAGACTGCATTTAGCATTTGACCTTTTTTTACTAAGCTTATGGCGTTAAACTGGCGTTTGGTTAAAATTTCTCCGCTTCTTATCTGCACTTTTGTAACAAGCGTTGAGGCGCTAAGCCCAAAAAGCGCGTCACGTGGCCATTTGCTAAACTCGATCATCGTTGGTTGGTAGTCAAGCAAGCTCAAAATGTGGTTTGTATTCATTGAATTTATAGCGATAAAAACTGGCATTTTGGCGTTAAAGCTAAATTTAAAGTAAAGGCTTTTTAAGCTTAGATCAATATCCTCAAATGAGGCTCTAAAAACGCCTTTTTGGCTATTTTGGTCGTTTAAGAAGATATTTTTAAAGACTAGATCTTTAAAATTTGCAGGGAGTTTGTTTTGCGGGCTGATGCTAAGATCGCTCACGCTGATGCCTGGATACTCGTTGCTGATCTCTCTTAGAAATTGCATCTGAATTTCATCCATGATAGAGCAGTTTTTCACAAAAGCCACGTTACCGCCGCTTTTGTCATTATATGTTTTAAAATTTGCTGTTAGAATTTCATAGAGTTTTTTACTATCTATCTTGGCTGCTCTTTTGCCCTCTAAGTTTAAAATTTCATTATCTTCGCCCTCAAAGCCAAAAGTACTAAGTGAAATTTGATCATTTACAACACAATACATCGGATAGATGCTGACTTCATTTGCAAAAAGTTTTGTGGAAAATAAAAAAATGAGTATAAAAAAGATGGAGCGGGAAACGAGATTCGAACTCGCGACCCCAACCTTGGCAAGGTTGTGCTCTACCCCTGAGCTATTCCCGCAATCAAAATGAAGTCCGCATTCTATCAAATTGTTTTTCATTTGTCAAGGATTATGGAAGTTTTATGAGTGAAATTTCACTATTTTGTAAAATTTCACCTTGATCAGGGCTAGTTATCAACACAAAATCGCTCTTTAATATATGATTTATCATGCCTGAGCCATATTTTCCGCCGTCAGTTGCTATAAATTTGCCATCAGTTACATTGCCAAAAACAGCATTTGCTCTGCCCGATTTTACCTTTAAATTTTCACTATTGATAGCTTTTTGTGTCACAAAACATTCGCTTTTTAGAAGTGGCAGAACAAGCATCATCGTGCAAAGATAAGCAGCCATAGGGTTTCCAGGTAGCACAAAGACAAGCCTGCCATCTTTTTCGTAAGCCTTACAAGGTCTGCCAGGTCTTATGTCAAGGTGCGAGTAAATTTCATTGTATCCAAGCTCGCTTAGGGCTATCTTCATAAAGTCAGCCTCACCAGCGCTCGCTCCACCAGAGCAGATAACGATGTCGTAGTTTGCAGCGTTTAAAAATGCCTGTTTTACAGCGCTTAGCTCATCTTTTATGATACCAAGATATGAGCTTTTTTGACCGATTGAGCTAAGAAGTGCAGCTATGCCAAGTGCGTTTGCGTTGTAAATTTCATCCTCGCTCGCCCTTTGCCAAGGCTCGATGATCTCGTTTCCGCTTGAGTAAATTCCAACACTAGGCTGCTTTTTAACTTCTATAAAGCTTATGCCCTGAGCTGCTAGCATCATCACGCTTCTTGTGTTTAAAATTTCGCCACTTTTGAGTAAAATTTCACCAACCTTTGTCTCTTCGCCTTTAAAGCGGTAAGCCTCGCCTTTTTTAAGCTTAGCTGGCGCTTTCACAAACTCGCCCTCAACGACGCAATCTTCAAATCTCATGACCGTGTCAGAGCCTTTTGGCATCTTTGCGCCAGTCATTATCTTCACGCACTCGTTTTTGCCGATACTTAGCTGCTCTTTATCGCCTGCAAAGGCACTTGCTATGATCTTATAGGGCTCATCTTTTTCATCAAATTTAACTGCAAAGCCATCAAGTGCTGAGTTGTCAAAGCAGGGCAGGTCTTTGACCGCTATCACGTCATTTGCTAAGGTTTTGCCAAGCGCCTCGCTAAGAGGTAAAATTTCACTCTCATTTTTTGGTTTAAATTTAGCTCTTAAAGCCTCAAGTGCGTCATTTACTAGCATTTTTACTCCTCAAGCCTAACTATTTTTGCCCCAAGGCTTTTAAATTTCTCCTCAAGCCTCTCGTAGCCTCTATCAAGGTGGTAAATTCTATGCACCAAGCTCTCGCCATTTGCGATAAGAGCGGCTAGTATCAGCGCTGAGCTTGCTCTAAGGTCAGTCGCCATGACATCAGCTGCATTTAAATTTGCAGGGGCATAAACGCTTGCGATGTGACCGTTTAGGCGGATGTCAGCGCCCATTCTAGCTAGCTCACTAACGTGCATAAATCGGTTTTCAAAAAGCCTCTCATCTATCGTGCTAACGCCATTTGCTGCAAGACAAAGCGCCATAAACTGAGCCTGCATATCGGTTGGAAAGCCAGGGTACTCAGTCGTTCTTATCTCGACTGGCTTTATCTCATTTGTCGGCAAAATCGTGATCTTATCGCCATCCACTTCAATACCAAAGCCCATCTCTTCAAATTTATTCAAAATGGCCGTCATGTGCGCAGCATTTGCCCTTGTGACTGAAATTTTGCTATTTGTGATAGCTCCAGCGCAAAGGTATGTGCCAGCTTCGATCCTATCAGGGATGACCTCGATATCACAAATTTCAAGTAGCTTTTGACCGCTACCAGTGATCTTTAGCTCGCTCGTGCCGATGCCTTCGATCTTTACGCCACTTTTTGCCAAAATTTCACAAATTTGCACCACTTCAGGCTCAAGTGCGACGTTAAAAAGCTCTGTCGTGCCGTGCGCTAGAGCCGCTGCCATAATGATGTTTTCGCTGCCAGTTACGGTGATCTTATCAAAAACGATCTTTGCGCCTTTTAGGCCATTTGGCGCAGTTGCGACGACGTAACCTTGCTTTATCTCGATATTTGCGCCCATTTTCTCAAGTGCGCTTAGGTGCAGATCAATAGGTCTTTGTCCGATCGCGCAGCCACCAGGCAGGCTCACCTCGCAGTGTCCAAAGCGCGCTAGAAGCGGACCAAGTGTCAATATAGAAGCGCGCATCTTTCTAACGATGTCGTAGTTTGCCGTGGTTGAATTTACGCTGCTTGTATCGATACTTAGTGAGTTTTCATCTTTAAATTCACACTTTGCGCCAAGATTAACTAGCAACTGGCAAAGCGTCTTTATATCAGCGACATTTGGGATATTTGTTAAATTTATCTTATTTTTAGCAAGTAGGGTTAGGGCGATGATAGGTAGGGCGGCATTTTTAGCTCCGCTGATCTTTACTTCGCCGCTTAATTTGGCATTGCCTTCTATTTTTAGATAGTGCATCATTATTTTTTGCCTTAAGAAAATATATTTTTTGCCGATTATATTGTTTTTAAACTTAGAGTAAAGAAAACAGGGCGCTATTTTCGCTTTATTTACATTTAAGAGTTAAAATTACGAAAATTAATTATTTTGGATAAAAATATGTTAAGTTTAATAAATAAAAGAATATTTTTTGCACTCTGTATCGCACTTTTTACAGGTTGTTCTTTCACCTCAAATGAGCCTAAAATCCCACAAAATGACTACAATCAAACCGCCTCTACAAACGAAGACTTTAGCAGACAAACTTCAAGTGAGCTTTTAAACGAAGATGACGGCAGAGCAGATAAAGAATTTGGTTCATTTTTTAAAAAATACTTAAACACTAGAGCAGGGGGCGACTGCTCAGGCTTTGTATCTATCGTAAATGCAAAATATAAAAATATGTATTTTGATGAAAAAACAATCAATAACTATTACAGCAAGGGTGGCAGGAAATCAAAAGCCATCTACAACTTCTATGAAAGCCAAAATTTAATTACTCATAAAAATCCAAAAAAAGGCGATCTTATCTTCTTTTCAAACACCCTTGGCAAAGGCATACAAAAAAATAAAGACAAGAAAAATATCACTCACGTCGGCATCGTAACAGCTATACTCCCAGACGAGACGGTGAAATTTATCCACAACTCTGGCGGCAGGATCATCCACAGTTATATGAATTTAAAACAAAAAAACACGCATCTAAAGGGCGACAAAGAGATAAATAGCTACGTTGTAAGATGCTCAAACGCTAGCTGCCTTGCGGCAAATAGATTTGCTGGATATGGCAAAGCTAAGTAGCCCAGCTACATTTGCACTTATCCTTTTAAATTTAGCTGCATTTTTTGGTGTCACCTTTCTGCACTCGCGTGAGTTATGGCTCGCGCTTGGCTTAAATATCTATTTTTTAGAAAAACTCTACCTTTTTCAGCCTCTTACATCTATCTTCATGCACGCAGGCGCAGGTCACTTGCTCATGAATATGCTCTTTTTATATCAAGTTGGCACGATGAGCGAGCTATATCTTGGTACGAAAAAATTTATCATTTTTTATATCGTTGGTGGCGTTTTGACGCAAATTTTAAGCTTTATTTATATATATTTTGCATTTGAAAATGAGAAATTTATAAATTTAGTCGGTGCAAGCGGCGCTTTGTGTATGCTCTTTGGTATGTTGGCGACCTCGTTACTTTACTCAGACAAAAAGGCGTGGTTTGGCTACTTTGCCATCGTTGTTGCCATGAGCTTTTTACCGCTACTTATGGGCATAAATGTCGCATGGTACGCGCACTTTATAGGCTGGGCTGTCGGCTGTTTGTATGCTAAATTTTACTTAAAGAGAGCAGATGAGATTTTTTGATGAGATCTGGGACATTTTAAACGAAGGCGATGTGGGGCTTAAATTTTTAAAATTTGAGCTATTTTATGAGAAATTTAGATCAAATTTGGATATTTGTTTTGATGAAATTTCTGCGCCAAATGAGCTAAATACCCCATGCTATGCTAAATTTTGTGACGTCGTTAGTATGAAAGAGCTAAACAAAAAGGTAAAGCCAAAAGATAAAAACCTAAATTTCATCCACTCAGTCGCTCACATCGAGTTTAGTGCCATTGACATCGCGCTTGATGCTTGTTATAGATTTAGAGGGCTGCCAAGGGAGTTTTACGAGGACTGGCTGGAGGTGGCTGAGGATGAGATCAGGCACTTTTGCATGATAGAAAATTTACTCACAAAACAAGGCGGCAGATACGGCGAGCTAAGCGTGCATGACGGCCTTTTTATCGCACTTCAAAAGACTTCAGATAGGCTTACTAGCCGCATGGCACTGCTACCAAGATATATGGAGGCAAACGGCCTTGACGCAAACGCTCACATCATTAAAAGGCTAGAAATCGAGGGCGGTAACGAGGAGCTTATTGAGTGCCTAAAAGTCATCTTAAAAGAGGAAGTTTCTCACGTTTATAAGGGCGATAAATGGTTTAAATTTGCCTGCAAAAAAGAGGGTGTCGATGAGAAAAGCTACTTTGACATCATATTAAATTTATATCCAAATTCATTTAAAAGCATTAGAGAGATCAACGAAAAAGACCGTTTAAAGGCAGGTTTTAGCGAGGAAGAGCTTAGTTGGATAAAGAATTTCTCAAAGGAGAGATCATGAGCAAAATTTACTTCATAAGGCACGCAAAAGCAGTTGATGAGAACAAAGACGGCGCAAAAGACGCTTCAAGAGAGCTTAACCCAAAAGGAAAAGAGGATGCTAAATTTATGGCTAGCAGGCTAAAAATGTATGATGTGATGCCAGGAGCTATCTTTTCAAGTAGCGCTAAAAGAAGCGAGCAAACAGCAAAAATCATCGCCAAAACTTTAAAATTTAAAGAAAAATCCATAGAGATAAAAAATGAGCTTTACGACATAAGTTTTGAGGATCTTTTAGAGTTTGTAAGAAATTTGGATAAAAATTTAGATGAAATTTTCATCATCACGCACAATCCTAGCATAACTGAAATTTGCGAATATCTAAGCGACTCATCGATCGATAATATCCCAACTTCAGGCATTTTTTGTATAGAGTTTGAGTGTAAATTTAAAGAGCTAAAAGAGGGCAGTGCAAAAGCTCTGTTTTTTGACCACCCAAAGAAACATCAAAGATAAGTTTTAGAAAAAACGCAAATTCATTTATTGTGATTTGATAGGCATAAAG
>NZ_POYX01000128.1:0-13490 GCF_002913865.1 Campylobacter concisus | reverse complement strand
ATACACAGACGGCGACTACGAAGAGGCGTTTGAATATATGACTCAATTTTCTCCAATCCCTAAAAAACGCTTTGTATCACTATTTATGGTTTAGCAAAAGGCTAAGCCATAATCTTGCTAAATTTATAAACTAAATTTCAAAAATCTTTAAAATGTAAAAAAAGAGCTTGACTCTTCTAAAAGAGCCAAGATATGAGGTTATTATAAGAAGTATTTTGAGATTATCTCTTTAAATTTTATTGTGTATTTGCTAGCTTTTGGGCTGTTGTTGTAGATATCTTCAAATTCATACATTCTCTCGTAGTAGTCGTTTGTATCTTGTGCGTTTATCTTAAGTCTTGCCACATCTAGGCTAACGCCCACGAAAGCTCCACTTGTCTTGCCACGCTCCTCGACAAATGCTGAAATTTCAGGCAAATCACTAGCTATCGCCACTTCGTTGCCAACGCCGCCAGTTGCTTCTGCTTTTAGACTGATCGTATCTTTTGCGTTAAATAAGCTTGCATAGGCTTCTGAGTTTTTAAATAAAATGATCATATCAGCCGAGCTATATCCTAGCTGAAGTCCGATGCTGCCAGATGTGTAATTTACAAAAAATGGGCTTGACCACTCGCCATCGTCGTTTTTAGCGATAAATACGCCTCTGCCTTTTGAGCCAGTGATGATCGCGCCTGCTTTTGTCACGTCTGGGATGATAGCGATGGCTTTGATGCCTGTAAATTTAGTATTTGGTTTTAAATTTCTAGTGCCAAAAGCGTTTAAAATGTTTATCGCATTTTTTAATTTTTGATTTTGAATCACATCAGCGTTTAAATTTAACGCAAAAAATGAGCCGATCAAAAAGAGCAAAGTTAGAATTTTTTTCATCAAATTTCCTTATTTAAAATTTTTGTTATTATAGCCTAAAATAAACTATTATTTAAAAATTTATTAATGAACTTTTATGAGATTTCATTATAAAATGCCCATTTTTAAGGAAAAAATATGAGCTTAATACTTTTTGTGGAGTACGTTGGTATCGCATCAGCTGCGCTTAGTGGCTTTTTGTTTGCAGTAAAGAGGGAGTGTGACTGGCTTGGCGTCTTTTTGTCCGCATTTTTGACCGCACTTGGAGGCGGTATCATGCGTGATATGCTCGTTGGTAGGGCAGTTTATTCATTCACTCACTATATGCCAGTAAGCGTCGTCATCTTTATGCTTGTTGTATCTAGGATTACAAATTTACATATAAAAAGAGAGGGTTTGGAGAAGAAATTTGTCTTTATCTTTGCCGACGCGATTGACGTTATCTGCTTTTCTATCGTTGGAGCGATGGTTGCCATAGAGTATAGTTACAACATCTTTGGCGTCATGATGATCGCCTTTTTTAACGGTGTTGGTGGCGGTATCTTAAGAGATATCTTGCTAAATGAAGTCCCGTGGTTTTTACGCACTGGACTTTACGGCACGATAAGCCTTGGCGTGGGGCTTGCCTACTTTATCCTCTATCATCTGGGCCTTACCAACATATTTTTTACCATGCTCTTGCTAGCTGCTGGCATAACGGTCAGGATGTTCGCATTTTATAGAGGCTGGAAGCTGCCTGATCTATGAAATTTAGCGAGTTTTTTGATATCTGGGTCAATAAAAACTACTATAAATTTGGTGTGGATATTGGCAAAAAGGGCGACTTTTACACAAATGTAAGCGTTGGCTACCTCTTTGGCGCCTGCCTTGCAAACTATTTTATAAAGCTACTTAAAAATGGCGAAATTTCTAGCTCTTGCAAGGTCGTGGAGATCGGCGCAAACTCAGGCGATATGTTGGCTGATTTCGCACAGGGTATTTTTACTCTTGAGCCAGAAATTTTGTCAAATTTAGAGTTTATCATTATCGAACCTCATGAAATTTTACGTAAAAAACAGCTTGAAACCTTTAAAAATCGCTTTGGTGACGAGGTTAGAGTAGGGCACTATGAAAATTTAGGCGAGTGCTCGTTTGATGAAATTTTTGTCATCTCAAATGAGCTGCTTGACGCGTTTAGCTGCGAGGTGATAGACGCAGATAATATGCTTTTTGTGGATAGTGACTTAAAATTTCACTGGCAAAAGGCAGATCAAAATTTGCTAGCCCTTGCAAAGAAATTTGGCATAAAAAGGGGTGAAATTTCAACTAGCTACGCTAAATTTGCGCTCCAGCTTGCAAATGCGGCAAAAAAAATTAGATTTTTAAGCTTTGACTACGGCGAATTTGAGCCAAAAAATGAATTTAGTCTAAGAGTTTTTAAAGATCATCAAGTTTTTTCTTTGTTTGAAATTTCAAACCTCGAGCCATATTTTAAAAGCTCGGATCTTACTTATAGCCTTTGTTTTAAGCAGGTCAAGGCCGCTTTTTGCGAGGCTGGCTTTAAAATGGTCAAATTTAAAAAACAAAATGATGCTTTGGTTTGCGACTTTGGCGTGGATGAAATTTTATCTTTGGTACTTGAAAAAGGCAGCAAGCAAGCCTACGAAAACGCCGCAAAACAGGCAAAATTTCTACTCTCACCCGAGTTTTTAGGCGAGAAGTTTAAATTTATAGAGTTTTTAAAGAGCTAGCCTGGCGATATCAGCGTAATCCGCTTCGCAAGCCTTTAAAAGGTCATTTGGAGCTATCTTTATCTGCTTGCCTCTTACTCCAGCGCTTACTAGCACGTACTCTTGCTCTTTTGCTCGCTCATCGATAAATGTGGCAAAGTGCTTTTTCATAGCAAGTGGCGAGCAGCCGCCTCTAATGTAGCCGGTGATCTTTTCTAGATCTTTTAAATTTATAAGTTCGCAGCGTTTGGCTCCGCACGCATGAGCAAGTGCCTTTAGATCAAGCTCCAGATCGCCTTGCAAGCAAGCAACGACAAAATTTTTAGGCTCGCACTGACAGACGATTGTCTTATAAATTTGCTTTATATCTTGCTTGGTGCTAGCTGCTACGTGAACGGCTGAAAGATCGTTTAGATCGACTTCATATTCAAGTATCTCATACTCTATTTTTAGCTTGTCTAAAAGCCTAGCGGCGTTGGTTTTATGTATCATCTTTTCTCATTTTTGTGAATTTTTTGTATAATTATAGCCAAAACTTAAAGGAGGAAAGATGGCTGAAGAAGTTGAAGAGAAAAAAGCAAAAAAAGGTGGCAATGGCGCTTTGATGATAATCATCATCGCGATATTTGTTTTATTGCTAGTTATCGGAGGGCTAGTGGCGTTTTTGATGCTTAGTTCTGACGAGCCAAAAGAGGCAAATATGGCGCAAACACCAGCTCAGACTCAAACTCAACCAGCACCCGCTCAAAACAAAGCAAAACGCGGTGGCAACGACTATTCGAACATGGGACCGATATATCCGCTTGACCAGTTCGTCGTAAATTTACTTAGTGAAAATGGCTCGAGATTTCTTAAAACTAAGATTGATCTAGAGCAAAGCGACGAGCTACTAACTGCAGAGCTTGATAAGAAAAAGGCACTTTTAAGAGATATCATCATAAGAACGCTCTCTTCTAAAACATACGAAGAGGTGAGCACTGCAAAGGGCAAGGATAGGCTAAAAGACGAGATCGTCGGCAAGCTAAATGAAGTGCTAAATGATGGTTATATCAAAAACATATTTTTTACTGATTTTGTGGTGCAATGATAGGCATCGATATCGTTAAGATAGATAGAATTTCAAGACTTAAGGCTCGTCACGGCGAGCTTTTTTTAAAGAGATTTTTAAGCGATAATGAGATCGCGCTAGCAAAAAATGATGCGACTTTGGCTGGATTTTGGGCGGCCAAAGAAGCAGCTAGCAAAGCCCTTGGTGTAGGCATCAGCAAAGAGTGTGGCTTTTTGGATATTATGCTCAGTAAAGACGCAAGAAACGCGCCAAAGATAAAATTTAGCCCAAGAATTTATACAAGCTTTAATATCAAAGAAGCAAACCTTAGTATAACTCACGACGGCGGATTTGCTGTAGCTGCAGTGATGATCGTGTGAAATTTATCTGTTTTAGATTTCTAAAACATAATGTAGATAAAAAAGTGATTTAAATTTCGCATGTTTAGCTACTAAATACAAATTTGAAAGTTAATGGAGGAGCTTAAGTGATAGTTAGATGTGTAAAAGTCGATGATGAACATTGGGGTTTTAGACTTTATAAAAAATATATAGTTTATGCTTTGCGCTTTAAAGAGACAAAGGTTAGCTTTCTTATTTATGATAACAATAGATGGTATCCATTCTTTTACGATTCTAAATATTTTGAAATTTTAGATAACTTTGCGCCAAGTTCTTGGAGACTATCAAAAGGCAGTTGTATCACTGTCGTTGCATACGAAGAAATGGCATCTGGCTTTGATAATTACTATTTTGACTTAGTAGATATAAAGCCCTCTGTTATAGAAAATTTTATGCAAAGAAAAAGAGAGATTGATAAAGAAGTTGTGCAAAATAGACTTATAAATGGCATAGAATTAAAGCTAAAGGCTATAAATGACCTTCAAGCGTCAGGCAAAATATCTAATCTTAAGCTAATTTTTGAAAATGAACTAGTTAAAATAAATATAAATATAAATATTAACAATAAAACAAGATATGAGTATTTAAAAAATAGCAGTCAAAGCTGGTGCTATATAAAACTAGATGACGGTAAATTTGAAGCGATGGCAAGTGTTGATAGGCTAAATTTTGTACTTAAAAGAGCTATTAAATTTATAGAGACGACATAATCTAAGGGATAAAATTGAAAGTAAAACTAAAAGATGGTGTTGATAAAGATAAATACCACATACCGACATATAAATCCATCGGTGATTATTTAAAAATAGATCAAGAGTATGAAGTTTGCGGGATAGAGGTAAATAAAAATGACCCATGTTGTATAAGTTATTCGGTAATATTTGATTATAGAACTTGGAGTTTTGATGCAAATATTTTTATTATAGTAGATGACACTATTGGTGCTGACTGGGTTTTAAGACAGATAAACGAGAGCATTTTTATGCTTGCTCCAAAATGCATAAATTATCTTGGATTTGTAGAGGAATTTTGGGACAATGAACTACCAGCGTTAAGAGCGTATTATAAGAGATTTGATAGTGCTATAAAAAGATCATTTCCACGACATGAATTTAGAAAAATCTTTAACGACTATCAAGATCCAAGTATCAAAGCTGCTGGAGTAGATACGCAAGCAGATGGTTACGTGGTTTGTCCGCATTGCTACAACGCTGAGCAGGTAAGTGCAGAACTAGGTGTCATAAAGTGCGAAAAATGCCACCAAGAGTATAACAACCCACTTTCCAGAATTTGTTCAAGTGGGATATCTGTGCTTGATGATTAAATTTAAATGTTTTTATAAAAGCCTATATGCCCCAAAATTCTATAAGCTCGTTTGCGAGTGATAAGGTTTTTAAAATATTTTTAAAAACCTGCTTATTCATAAATTCAAACTATCTCTACATCCACTCAAGCACTTGCGTGATATCTTTGGCATAAAAGCACTTTAGACCTTGCGTGTCAAGCGGTTTGTTTGGGATGATCGCGTTTTTAAATTTCTGCGTTTTTGCCTCTTTTAGGCGTTGATCGAGATTAAAAATTTCTCTTATCTCGCCGTTTAGGCTTAGCTCGCCGATGAAGACGCTGTCCTTGCTGATAGGGCGGTTTTTGAAGCTGCTGATTATCGCTGCGATGACGGCTAGATCGGCCGCAGTCTCGCTTATCTTAACGCCACCTGAAACGTTTATAAAGACGTCGTAGTGCCCAAGTGGAATTTCAAGTTTTCGCTCAAGTAGGGCTAGTAGCATATCTAGGCGGTTTCTCTCAAAGCCAGTCGAGCTTCGTTTTGGATAGGCGCTCTCGCAAACAAGTGCTTGAATTTCGATGCTAAGCGCCCTTGAACCTTCCATTATGATGGTGATCGCGCTGCCACTCATCGCCCCGCCACGTGTGAAAAATTTACTCGATACCTCATTTGCGCTCACAAGTCCGTGCTGGCTCATCTCAAATATACCAACCTCGCTCGTCGAGCCAAAGCGGTTTTTAAATCCACGCAAAATTCTCAGCTCTCTGCTCGCATCGCCCTCAAAATAAAGCACCACATCGACCATGTGCTCAAGCACTCTAGGCCCTGCGATTGAGCCTTCTTTGGTTATGTGTCCGATGATGAAAACGCAGATATTTTGGCTCTTTGCAAGTCTCATCAGCTCAAATGTGATCTCACGAACCTGCGTGATAGATCCTGGAGCGGAGGTTATATTTTGGCTATAAAGTGTTTGTATGGAGTCTATTACTAGCACCTTGTAGTAGCTCTTTTGCACTTCAGCTAGGATATCTTCTAGGCAAATTTCAGTTAGCAGGTATAAATTTTTATCCACCGCATTTAGCCTGTCAGCTCTCATTTTTATCTGGCTTTGGCTCTCTTCGCCGCTTACATAGAGCGTTTTTTTGCCGTCTTTTGCTAAATTTGAGCCGATTTTTAGAAGCAAGGTTGATTTACCGATGCCTGGGCTGCCACCTATTAAAACAAGCGAACCCTCGACCACACCACCACCAAGAACAAGGTCTAGCTCGCTATCTTTGGTGCTAAATCTCGTGAAATTTTGAATTTCAACTTCGTCGATGCTTATGGCTTTGCTAGGCGTGCTACTGCTTTTTGCTATCTCTTTACTTATCTTTATCTCTTGCTGGCTAAGCTCGACAAAGCTATCCCAAGCCCCACATTGTGGGCATTTGCCCAGCCACTTTGCCTGTTGATTGCCGCAGGCTTGACACTCAAAAACTGGCTTTGCTTTTGCCATAATATATCCTTTTTAAAATTTCAACTACTATCACTCCAAAGGCTGCTCCGATCATGTCAGCCACGATGTCAAGCAGGCTAAAGCTCCTATTTGGTAAAAAAGCCTGAACGAGCTCTATTTGCACGCCAAAGGCTAAAAGTAGGGCTAAATTTTTTAAAATTTTAAACTCATAGCCAAGGTAGAGCAGTATATAAAGGACGAAAAAGGCTAAAAAATGGTTTGCTTTGTCCCACGAGTTTTCAATGATCGCAGGACTTTTTGGAGTAAATGCAAGAAAATCAATCGCCAAAAGTGCAGCGAAAAAGCAAATTTTACTTAGAATTTTCACTCTACTCAAAAATGGCGTCCATCAGCTCGTCTAAAAACTCGTCTGGGTTAAATTTAATGATATCGTCCATGCTTTCGCCAACGCCTATATAAAATATAGGTAACTCAAGCTCCCTTGCCACGCCAAATAGCGCTCCACCCTTTGCGGTGCCGTCAAGCTTTGTGATGATGACGCCATCAAGTGAGACGATCTCGTTAAATGCCTTTGCCTGCGCGACACCAGCGTTGCCCTGCGTGCCATCAAGGATGAGAATTTTACGGTGAGGCGCCTTTTCATAGGCCTTTTTGCTGATACGAACGATCTTATCAAGCTCGTTTGCCAAATTTGTCTGGTTTTGAAGCCTGCCAGCCGTGTCTAAGATGACGCGGTCGATCCCTTTTGCAAGGGCTGAGCTGATCGTGTCGTAAGCCACAGCTGAAGGGTCGTGACCTTGCTGGGTGGCGACTATTGGCACATTTAGTCTGATTGACCACTGGCGCAGCTGCTCGATCGCTCCAGCTCTAAATGTATCACAAGCGCCCAAAATGACGCTTTTGCCGTTATTTTTATATAAATTTGCTAGTTTTGCGATGGTCGTCGTCTTGCCAGCGCCATTTACGCCAAGAATAAGATCGACAAATGGCTTATCAGGCTCGATCACTCGCTCTTTTTCGTAGATAAAATAACTACTCATAACGCGTCTAAGGTCGGCTCTGCTCACTTCATCTTGTGGCGGCAAGTAGTATAAAATCTCCTCTACGATCTCGTAAGCCACGTCAGCTTCTAGTAAAATTTCCTCTAAGCTCTCTTTGTCGATCTTTTTTGATTTTTTAGCCGAGCTTATCGCTCCAAAGGTCTTTTCAAAGCCTCTTTTTAAAAACTCAAGCATTATTTTATGGCCCTATTTATGTCAGTTTCGAGCATCTCTTCAGGCACAAGACCGATGTAGCCTTGAGCGTAGTCGCCGTTTGCTTTAAAAAGTGCAGATGCTGGGAGTCCTTTGATGCCGCCCATCGCCTTTTCAAATAAGAAATTTCCCTCGCCAACTGCGATGTCGTATTTGATCTTATACTTTTGTGCAAATTCTTTGACTTCGTCCTCACTCTTGTCTTCAAGCAAGACAGCAACGATGTTTAGCTCGTTTTTAAATTTCTCACTTAGGTTGTTTAAAGATGGGATCTCAGCCTTGCATGGTGGGCACCAAGTAGCGAAAAATACGTAAAGTGTCGCTTTCTTGCCGTCTTTTACGTCAAAGCCGTTGCTTCTTTTTGTGATCTGCATAGTTGTGCCGTTAAGCAGTTTTAGGCTTATCTCTTTTGTTTCGTCGCTTTGTGCGCTCTCATTCATTTTTGGAGTGAGCGTATCTTTGCTTAAATTTTCATCTTTGCTGGCATTTTCTTCTAAATTTTTACTTTGCACAGCTGGTTCGCTAGTGTTTTGCTCGCTCTTTTTGTTAGAGTCGTCACCGCATCCGAAAAATGCAAAAAGACAAAGTGATGTTATAATTGCGCGTTTTAGTGTCATAAATTTCCTTTTGAAAAATGTTTCAGGATTATACAAGAAAGAGCATAAAATGAGCGTTAATTTAGAAAAAAACGAATTTAGAAAAAATGCAAGAGCAAATTTGATAAAGCTTACTAAATTTAGAGCAAAATGCACACATCATAAGGCAGCAAAAACGCTTTTAAATTTGATAAATTACACAAATTCTAAAAAGGTGCTCTTTTACTTGCCTCTTAACTACGAAGTCGATGTGCTTAAAATAAGACGAAATTTATCACATAAATGTGAAATTTTTGCCCCTTTTATGGTAGGTCTTAGCTTAGAGATGGTAAGATTGCGACTGCCATTTATAACTTATAAATTTAATGTCAGGCAGCCATCTGGCAAAAAAATGAATAATGTTAAACTCGATATGGCGGTAGTTCCAGCGATTGGGGTTGATGGAGCTATGGCAAGGATAGGGCACGGAAAAGGATTTTACGATAGATTTTTTGACACTTTGCCCGTTAAGCCAAAACTGATAGTTTTCTTAGAGGTAAAAGACTTTTACACCAAAGATGTGCTCTCGCAGGCGCATGATGCGGTGGGAGACTTTTATATAACCCCAAGTAAAAATTATATAAAAAGAGGAATAAATGATAGAGGTTTTAATAGGCTTAGGAGCCGGTGTGGTGGGCGTTGGAGCAGGGTATCTTTACGCTAAAAAGATAAATGATGCAAACTACAACATATTTTTAGAGCAGGCAAAAGCAAAGGCAAAAGCCATTGAGTATGAAGCTGAGCTAACGCTTAAAAACTCTAAAATTTCAGTGCAAGAGGCTGAATTTGAGGCTAAAAAAAGATACGATGACAAGACGACAAAGCTTCAAAAAGAGTATGCAAGTAAATTTGATGAGCTAACCAAAAAAGAGAAAATTTTGCTAAATGAGCAAGAGCTTTTAAATGAGAGCAAAGAGCTTTTTGAAAAAGACAAGCAAGATGCGAAGGTTACTTACGAAGAGGGCTTAAATTTAAAAGCGACTTATCAAAACAAAGTAGAAGAGGCGATAAGGGTGCTTGAGCACGCTGCTGGATTAACAGAGGAAGAAGCAAAAGAGGTTGTGCTTAAAAAGGTCGAGGAGAAGTCACGCGCCGACATCGCTCACATCGTTAGAAAGTACGAAGAAGAGGCAAAAAGAGAGGCTAAAAAGAGGGTTAATTATATCTTGGCGCAGGCTACGTCGAGATTTGCTGGAGAATTTGCGGCTGAGCGACTGATAAATGTCGTAAATATCAAAAACGATGAGCTAAAAGGCAGGATCATCGGCAAAGAGGGACGTAATATCAAGACCCTTGAAATGGTCCTTGGCGTTGATATTATCATCGATGATACGCCACATGCGATCATCTTAAGCAGCTTTAACCTTTACAGACGTGCGATCGCAACAAGAGTGATCGAGCTTTTGGTGGAGGACGGCAGAATTCAGCCTGCAAGGATAGAAGACCTTCACAAAAAAGTGACTGAAGAATTTGAGCAAAGCATACAAGAAGAGGGCGAGAACATCGTCATGGACCTTGGTTTAAATAAAATTCATCCAGAGATAGTAAAACTAATAGGCAAGCTTAAATTTAGAGCAAGCTACGGTCAAAACGCCCTTGCGCACAGCCTTGAAGTGGCTCACCTTGCTGGCATCATCGCAGCTGAGTGCGGCGGAGATGAGAAACTAGCAAAAAGAGCTGGCATACTTCACGACATCGGCAAGGCGCTAACTCACGAGTACGAGGGCAGCCACGTTGATCTTGGAGCTGAAATTTGCAAACGCTACAAGGAGCATCCAGTTGTCATCAATGCGATCTATGCTCACCACGGACACGAAGAGGCTACTAGTATAGAAAGTGCTGCTGTTTGCGCGGCTGATGCACTAAGTGCAGCTCGTCCAGGAGCAAGACGTGAGGTACTTGAGAGCTTCTTAAAACGTGTTGAAGAGATCGAAAACATCGCAAAAAGCAAAGAGGGCATCAAGCAAGCTTATGCGATCAACGCTGGCCGTGAGATCCGTGTCATTGCAAATGCTAAGCTAATAAACGACGATGAAGCCGTGCTTGTGGCAAAAGAGATCGCTCAAGAGATCGAGAGTAAAGTGCAGTATCCTGGTGAGATCAAAGTAAGCGTCATCAGAGAAACTCGCGCTGTTGATTTTGCAAAATAACGGCAAGATATGAAATTTCTTTTATCATTAATAATGTTTTTCTCGTTTGGCTTTGCCAGCGAGGAGCTTGTGTTAGACTCGGCAAATTCGTTTATAACGACGATGAGAGGCGCTAGAAACGCTCCTATAAAAGAGCTCATCGAGCAGTCAAAGGCGACGATCATCTTTCCAAGTGTAAAAAAAGTCGGTTTTGTAGTCGGTGGCATGGGCGGAGATGGCATCATGGTCGTTGGCAACATCAACTCGCCAAGTGAAATTTTGCCAGTTAGTATAAGTGGCGGCAGCATCGGCATACAGCTTGGTTATGAAGATAGCTCGCTTGTGCTTTTTATATTTAAAGATAGTATCATCTACGACATAAAAGACGCTAAGATCACGCTTGATACGAAGCTTTCAGTGGCATTTGGCGATATCGGGCGCAATTATAATAAAGTAAGCGATTTTAAATTTTCAAGCGACATCTATGCGTATGCTGCAAATGATGGGTTTTTCGCTGGAGCTAGCTTTGGTGGAGCAGTCATTAGCGCAAAGGATGAAATTTTAAAACAAAGTGGCTACGCATACGAGCAACTAATATCTTCAGCTTCTAAACTTTTGGGGCAATGATGCAAGATATTATAAACTCAATCTCAACTTACGGCTACGTTGTGCTGTTTTTTTACAGCCTTGGTGGCGGCATGGTTGCGCTTATCGCCGCTGGGATATTAAGCTTTGCAGGCAAAATGGACATCACTCTTAGCATAATCGTCGCTGCCGTGGCAAATACGATCGGCGATACTTTGATCTTTTACGTCGCAAGGTTTAACAAAAGCTCGCTTATGCCTTATGTGAAAAATCACAAAAGAAAGCTTGCCTACGCTGGAATTTTGGCAAAAAAGCATGGCGATAAGATAATATTTATCAAGAAATTTATCTATGGCGTCAAAACTTTGGTGCCTATCGCGCTTGGACTTACAAAATACTCTTTTTATAAATTTAGTGTTATAAATTTGATCTCCTCAGTTCTTTGGGCGGTGATCGTCGGTCTTGCAAGCTATAAAGCAGGGGATTATTTCGTGAGTGTGAGTGACTATCTTGGCGCGCATGGATATATCATGCCACTTGCTATGGTAGGCTTATTATTTGGTATCTGGTTGTTTTTACAACACATTACAAAAAGGAGAAAAGTATGAAAAAGTTGATATCTGCCCTAGTTGTAGTTATCGTGGTTGCAGTTGGAGCTGCTTATATCGCTTCAAATAAAGTAGAGGAGCATTATCAAAGGACTGTTGATAAGCTAAATGACATAAAAGGTTTTAAGGTTTCTGAAAACAAGTATGAAAAAGGGCTTTTTGGCTCAAATGGCTCGTTTGATCTTACTGTTTCAAAAGATCTTTTTTACAATATCACTGGCGAAGAGCTTGATGAGGATTTGAAATTTAAAGTAGAGAGCACGATATCACACTCAGTGCTTGCCTTTTTAAATGGCTTTGAGATCGACTCAAAAGTTTCTATCCAAAACGATATGATCAAAAATATCGCAGCCACATTCTTGGGCTCAAATGTCGTTGCAACCGCAAAGACAAAGGCAACTTTGGCTGGTGATAAAGATATAAATGTGAAATTTAGTGATGTTGATTTTAATGACAAAAAGACAAACAAATTTCTTACAAAAGATTTCAAATTTGCCTTGAAAGTGGACAAAAAATATAACCTTAATAGTGGCAATATCGAGATAGCTAAGATCGCATTTAAAAGCTATGACGAATATAAAGATAGCATTGAGGCTGAGGGAGTTTATATAGACACAGCCTATACAACGCCAGTTGAGCTTTCGAAGATATTTGAAAGCAAAATATCTCCGTATGTTGCAAATGCCAAATTTAAAAAAGTCGCCCTTTTGTCTGAAGGCGATGGTGATATCGTAGTTGATGACTTTGACTATAAGTCAAAATTTGAAATTTCAAACGATCTTGGCAGCTCAAATGACGTGGTGAAGATAGGTGCAGTAAGTGTAAGCAAGCTAAAATATACAGATTTTGCCTTTGAGAGTAAGCTATCAAATATCAACGTCCCTGCGATAAATAAGGTGCTTGATAAGTTAAGTAGCACAAATGGCGATAAAAGCGTGCTTGACGAGCTAAATTTTGATGAAATACTTGGTCAAATTTTAGAGAAAAACCCAAATTTAAAAGTAAGTAATCTCAGCTTCAAAAATGGCGACAAGAGTTTAAAACTAAACTTAGATGCAGCTGTTAATGGCTTTAAAAATGGCTCAACTCAGCTTGAAATTTTTGACAAACTTTCACTTGAAGGCAAATTAAGCGTGGATGAGAGCTTGGCTAAATTCTTTGATACGGCATTTCCTGAGATGGCACTTTTTGAGCCAACTCTAATATCTACTGGATATCTTAAAGAAGAGGGCAAGAAAGTTGTGAGCGACTTTAAATATGATCCAAGCAAAAAAGACGTTATTTTTAACGGAAAAGTTGGACTTCAAAATTTATTCATGGGCTTTTAAAAAATAGCCTGATTTTTATCTACTTTTAAGCATCACTTCTATATACTTCACTTTCTGTTTTGCAGAACGCAGAGCAGAAAGTTCTTTTAACTTACAATTGTTAAACTATTAGTCAATCTTTGAAATCTAAACAAGTGATCGATTGAGCCAGTCTATTATGATTAAATAATAGATTAGACAAACTAATATATAAAAACTAAAAAGTTT
>NZ_POYX01000127.1:0-10085 GCF_002913865.1 Campylobacter concisus | reverse complement strand
GAAAAATTATTGATGAAATTTTAGATTATAAAAATCATAAAAATAATTTAAATTTTATAAATTTAAAAGGAGAGCAAGCGCCCTCCTTAGTGTTATACGTTTAGTCCTGTATTTCTTAGCATAACGCGTTTGCGATATACATTTGAAACCTCAGCAGCGTCGCCAACTAAAAGCGCGTTTGTAGAGCAGATAGCCGCACACATAGGCACTTTGCCCTCGGCCATTCTGTTTTGACCGTAAAGCTCTCTCTCCTCGTGTGAGTTAGTTGGCTCTGGACCGCCTGCGCACATAGTGCATTTATCCATTACGCCTTTTACGCCAAATGCCCCATCTTTAGGGAACTGCGGCGCACCAAATGGACAAGCATATAAGCAGTATCCACAGCCTATGCACTTGTGTTTATCATGAAGCACGATGCCATCAGCTCTAATGTAGAAGCAATCAACCGGACAAACTTGCTCGCAAGGTGCGTCTGTGCAGTGCTGGCACGCGATAGTAGTTGAGACCTCTTTGCCCTCGATACCATCGTGAAGCGTGATAACCTTTCTTCTATAAATTCCAACTGGAAGCTCGTGAGCAGAAGAGCAGGCGACTTGACATCCAAAGCAGCTGATACATCTATTAGTATCTACAAAAAATTTCATTCTTGCCATTTTTCTCTCCTTACTCTTTACCTAGGGCGTCTCTCTCGCCATACTCGTGATAAAACGACGTTTTAAAGGTGTTCTCCTCAGCTTTTTCTATGCGGCAAAGACCTGCGTTAAATTCTGAAATTTGAGTAACAGGGTCAAATCCGTAGTTTGTAACTGTGTTAAAGCTCTCGCCGATAACATAAGGCTTAGTGCCCTCTGGGTAACGAGCTGAGAGATCGACACCTTGCATAACGCCAGCGAAGTTGTAAGGCATACAAATTCTATCTGGAGTTACCATATAGCTGTGGTAGCATCTTACTTTGATCTTCGTGCCTTGTGGGCTGTGGATCCACATCATATCGCGATCTTTTATGCCGTATTTTAAAGCAAGCTCTGGGTGGACGTTAGCAAACATCTCAGGTGTGATGGCTGAGAGGTATTTACTTGTTCTTTCGATCATTCCCGCACCACTTAAATTTACGACGCGTTGCGTGCTAAATACGATAGGGAATTCTTTTGACCAGTCTTTTGCTTGTTGCTCTGACTTAAATTTAGTAGAAACACGGAAATTTCTAGCTTGATCATCAAATGTCGGATACTTTTGGACAAGATCCCAGCGTGGTGAGTGGATAGGCTCTCTATGTTTTGGGATAGGATCAAGAAATTCCCAAACGATAGCTCTAGCCCTTGCGTTACCATACGGCACTACGCCTTTTTCACGGCATTTTTCTAAGATGATACCGCTGTAGTCCATGCTCCAGCTTGGTCCTATCTTAGCTTTCTCCTCTTCTGTTAGAGTGATGCCTAGGACTTTTTCTATATTATCTTTTGTGATTTGTGGATAGCCACCTTTTATGGCTGAGCCAACAAGTGTGCTCTCTTCGCTAGCTAGCTGACTAACGCCGTTATGCTCTAAGCCAAAGCGGTTTCTAAAGCCAGAGCCACCCTCTACATAAGGCTTGCTCATATCGTAAAGTATCGGTGTGCCAGGGTGTTTTTCATCCCATGCTGGCCATGGCTTGCCATAGTACTCGCCTTTTACTTCGCCACCAAGACCTATTAGCGTATCTGGGTCAAATTTATCCCAGTTTGCTTGGTGACGTCTAAACATCTCAGCAGTTCTGCCGCCATAACCGATAGAATTTCCAACCCTTGCTATCTCGTTTGTCGCATCATCTGGCCATACAAAGTCATCTTTTACTTGTTTTAGCTCTCTATCTACGACAGCCATCTTCATGCCTTTTACGTACTCATCGTAAAAGCCAAATTTCTTAGCAAATGCAAACATAACTTCGTGATCGCCCTTGCTCTCATAAAGTGGATCAACTACTTTTGTTCTCCACTGACCTGAGCGGTTTGTAGCGTTTAGATGACCTTCGTTTTCAAAGGCAGTTGCCACTGGCAAGATATAAACGCCATCTTTTCTATCTGAAAGGATAGAAATTTCATTTACAAATGGCTCAGCAACTACGATCATATCTAGTTTTGAAGCTGCTTCTTGGATTTTAGCTAGGTGCGCCATAGATGTTAGACCAGTCCCTTGAACCCAAAGAACTCTTAATGCACCACTACTAAAGGTATTTTCCTCTTTTAAGACGCCTTGCCACCATTTTGAAAGCGACCAGCCTTTTTCATTTCTCCAGTTTCTATCCTCTGGATTTTTAGGATCGTGGTAATAATACTCTTCAAAAACAGTGTTTTTAACTGGTGTGCCACCTTGTTTTGGCTCTTTAGTTGAGACTGCAAAGCGTTTTACAAACTCATCATAATCAACGCCCCAGCCTTGGCAGTAGTACTTCCAAGCCGCATCAGTTAGTCCGTAATACATCGGCAAGCTATCTGAGAGGTTACACATGTCGGTTGAGCCTTGAACGTTGTCGTGACCACGGATGATGTTACAGCCACCACCTGGTTTGCCCATATTGCCTAGGATTAGTTGAAGGATAGGTAAAATTCTCGTATTTGAGCTACCAACTGAGTGTTGAGTGATACCAAGTGCCCAGATCACAGTGCCTGGTTTTGTATGAGCTAGGATATTTGCAGCCTCTATCAGCTTATCAACTGGCACGCCTGTAACGTCAGATGTGACCTCTGGTGTCCAGTGCTCAGCCTCTTTTGCTATCTCGTCGATGCCGTAAGTTCTATTTTTTATAAATTCTTTATCTTCCCAGCCATTTTTTAAGATGATGTGGATAAGTCCATAAACAAGCGCTATATCAGTGCCTGATCTTTGTCTTAGGTATAGATCAGCATGAGCGGCTGATTTTGTAAAATTTGGATCAGCTACGATCACCTTTGCGTTGTTTCTATCTTTTGCTTGCAAAGTGTGCTTCATACCGCCAACTGGATTTGCCACAGCTGGGTTTGCACCTATTATAAATATACATTTTGAATTTGCAGCCATATCTCCAAAGTGGTTTGTCATCGCGCCATAACCCCAAGTATTCGCCACACCGGCGACTGTTGCGCTATGTCAAATTCTTGCTACGTGGTCGTTGCTGTTTGTGCCCCAAAACGCAGCAAATTTTCTAAAGTAATATGCTTGCTCGTTGTTAAATTTCGCAGATCCTAAGAATATAACGCTATCAGGACCATCTTCTTTGCGGATCTGAAGCATCTTATCGCCGATCTCATTTACAGCTTGATCCCATGAAATTCTTTGCCATTTGCCATCAACCTTTTTCATAGGATATTTGATGCGCTGTTTGCTATGCGTAAGATCGATCTGATCGATACCTTTTGAGCAGTGTGAGCCTTGAGATATCGGGTGAAACATCGCCATATCTTGACGAACCCAAACACCATCTTGTACCTCAGCCTCGATACCACAGCCTGCTGAGCATATAGAACAAATAGTTCTAACCTTTTTTGAGCCAGGGAAAGGATCTTTTATCTCTTCCGCGCTCGCCTGCCTGATCGTATCATTTTTTCCAAAAGCCATTGTAGTGCCTGCACCTAGTGCGGCTAGCTTTAAAAATGAACGTCTTCCTATACGTGCATCACTCATGGTTTTCTCCCTTAGTATGCGATTTTATAGTAGGTTTCCCAGTTCTTGCTTTTTTTATAAAGCACCTCTTTTTTGTTAGACTTGCCTACGACAACGCCATTGTCATCAGGAGCCAAGTCATCGCTAGTCACTTTTGCTACGGCTGAGACTGCGAGTACTCCGCTGGCAGCACCGACTTTTAGAGATTTTTTAAGAAAATCTCTTCTTGATCCTTGCATTTTTTCTCCTTATGCCTCAAAAATTTTTGAGAAATTTGGTTCATTAATATGTAAAATTTGCATATTTAGAATTTCTAAAATATCACAAATAGCCTATTTTAGGACATTTTAGCGCCCTAAAGTTAAACTGTGTAAATTTAGCATATTTCTAAGTTAAGCAAAGTAAATATAAAAGTTTAATTACGAATGTTAAGTATTTATTAAAAATATAGTTAAATAGACTTTAAATTTATAAAATTTGTTTGAGGTAGAAATTCTAGGGAGAGCTCCCTAGAAAATGTTATTTTAGATCGCTTTTATTTACGATAAATGGCACTGATCTAACGCCAGCTGCAAAGTATTTTTTGCGCAGATTGTCGATCTTTGCGACATCTTCTTTGCTAACACTCTTATCATCTACATTGTAGTCTTCAGCGTAGTATTTTCTTAAAATTTTAACCTTGTCGCTGTCACTCTTAGCAGCTTTTGCATCTTTGTAGATTAGCGAGCTTTTTTGAAGTGATGAGATGTCATGGACTGGAGTTAGGACGATCTCAACGTTGCTATCTTTTAGTGTTGTCTCGATCTTTGCTAGCTCAGCTCTGCAATATGGGCACTCAGGGTCTGAAAACATTATGATAGTTGGCTTTTTAGGGTCGCTACCAAGAACGATGATGTTTGCCTTGTCTTCATCTTTATAAATTTTAGAAATTCCCTTTGCGATGACCTCTTTTTTCACTTCAGCTAGGTATGATTTTTGCTCTTTTAGATCGATCACGTCTGGGAAGATGAAGTCGCCTTTTGTAAATACTATCTCATCTTGTGAGTTGCCATCTTTGCTTAGTTTTACCACGACAGCTTCGATGTCGCCTGCCACTTTGTGACGATCAGCTACCTTTACTTTTACGCTACTATCAACCATTTGAGAGTAGAAGTCCTCTATTTGCTTATCGCTTGCTGCCATTAGGCTAGTTGCCGCGATGATTGAGGCTAAGATCACTTTTTTCATTTTTATCCTTTTTAAAAATTTGGCGGATTATATTTGCTTTTTGTAAATGAATACTAACTGCGAAAAACCCTATCATTTCCCTGCTTCATTATGTCACTCTCAAGATCGAGCTGCTCAAGGTAGGCGATTACATATTTTCTACTTAAATTTAGCGCATCTTTGGCGTTTGTGACATTTACAAAGCCTTGATTTTTTATGATCTCTCTTAGTTTATCAAGTGCCATTTTTAGTGAATTTCTAGTGATGAAAAGGTTATGCTCTAGCCTTATGACCCTGCCCATTGCGGTTAGCTTTTTAAGGGCATTGTCGCCACTAACCCTATCGATCTCTAAATCATCATATATATTATATGGCGCTGTTGGGGCTAGCTTGCCACTTTCTAAAATTTCATAAATTTTCTCTTCAAGCCTTACTTTTAGCTTGCTAAGATCAACGCCTTTTTTGGTATAGACACCGCTATCTTTGGCGATCAAATTTGCACTTTCAAGCTCGTCAAGCGCTTTTTGGGCTAAATTTTGGCTAGCCCAAGCAAGTTTTAGGCTGATGCTTTGAGCTGAAAATACAGCAAATTCATTCTTTTCTATCATAAATTTAATGGCTGATTTTATCCGCTCAACCGCGCTTAGATCGTAGATGTTTAAAGCCTTTTCATCGACAAAGACGTTTGAGACTTTTTTGGCTACAGCTACGGCCTCTTCGTGATTTAGACCAAATCTTTGATAAGAAGAGATGATGCCAAAGCCATTTTTGTGAGCTTCTTTTAAGATAGAAAAAGCTTCAACAAAATCATGCTTTAAAAGCGAGGCTAAAAAGAGAATTTTGCCAGCCTTTTTTAGTGGCTCAAGCACTGGGTTTAGCACCCTGCCGCCACCTATCACGCGCGCATCTGAGATGAGCACAAAGGCCTCGTCAAATTTTAAAAACATATCGCTTTGAAATTTAAAGCTCACAAAGTAGCTATCATCTTTTTGGCTTAGTATTAGCACCTTTGCGGGCACGTTTTTAGCGCCCACGCAAAATGTCACGCTTTGAGAGTGGATGAGATTTTTAGCAGTTACGACCGCATCAACCTCTCTAAATCCTCTAAAAAAGCCCTTTTTGCTAAGTAGCTGTCCCTTTTTTAGCTCGCTAAGCTCGATACCTGTTAGATTAAGCGCCACACGGCTGCTAACACCTGCGCGCTCTACGAATTCATCGTGACTTTGCACGCTTCTTACTAGCACCTCTTTGCCAGCGTCGTAGTTAAAAAGCTTCTCATTTTTGCTAACGCTTCCCTCTATAACGGTGCCAGTTACGACGCTACCGATACCTTTTAGGCTAAAGACCCTATCGATGTAGTATCTAAAAACGCCATCCTCATCGCGCTTTTTGGCTCTTAGTGTAAAGAGATAGTTTCTAAGCTCATCGGTGCTTGCCTTATCCTTTATACTAACGGCGAAAATTTCTAAAACTTGCAGGTTTTTAAATTTAGAAATTTCATCTCTTATCTCTTTTTTTCTTAAATTTATGGTAGCTTCATCGACTAGATCACACTTTGTAAGCGCAACGATCACAGATTTCACGCCAAGAAGATTTAAAATTTCAAGGTGCTCCAAGCTTTGAGGCATAAGCCCGTCATTTGCCGCCACCACAAACAAGCACGCGTCAAAGCCGTATGCGCCACTTATCATCGTTTTTATGAGATTTTCATGCCCTGGCACGTCGATAAATGCGATATTTTCGCTATTTTTGCTTAAATTTGAAAAGCTTAGATCGATCGTTATGCCACGCTTTTTCTCCTCTTCAAGATTGTCCCCCTCAAAGCCGTTTAGCTCCTTTATAAGCGCGGTTTTGCCGTGGTCGATATGCCCTGCTGTTCCTATTATTAAACTCATTTTTCTTCCGTTTCATTTATTATTTTTATTAGCGTCTCTACGTCCTCATCAAGAAGCGATCTAATATCTAGCATAAATTTGTCATTTTCTATGCGTCCGATCACCTTTTTTTGCCTAAATTTTAGCTCGTTTAAATTTGCCTCTCCACTAAATGCAAGCGCCACGCTTGGGATCTTTTTATTTGGCATCGCCCCGCCTCCTACAAAGGTTTGTGTGCGCACTATCTCAAGCGGATTTTTTAAATTTTTATTTATAAAATTTGCTAAGCCTTCAAGCTCTTTTACGCTTTTGTGAAGCAGTTTTTGCGTTGTGATAAGCTCAAATTCTTTGTTTAGATAAGCTTTCATGCTCTCAGCCAAAAGCGAGATGATCACTTTATCGACGCGAAGAATCCTTAAAAGCTGGTTTTTCCTAAGCTTTGCGATGAGCTCTTTTTTGCCGACTATTATGCCACACTGCACAGCACCAAGCAGCTTATCGCCACTAAAGCTAACTAGCGAAACATCTTTTAAATTTTTTAGATCTGGCTCGTTTTTGTCTAAGTTAAAGGGCAAATTTCCGTAAAATCCACTGCCAAGATCAAAATAATCTATCAAATTTCGCCTGCTTGCTAGCTCGCTTAGCTCATTTGCCGTAGTCTCTTCGCTAAAGCCAACGATGTCAAAATTTGATCTATGAACCTTCACAAGCATCGCCGTATTTTCATTAATTGCCTCTTCGTAGTCCTTTAACCTAGTTTTATTTGTAGTGCCGACCTCTTTTAGGATGCAGCCTGCGTTTGCCATCACCTCTGGCACTCTAAAACTACCGCCGATCTCGACTAGCTCGCCCCTGCTAACGACCACCTCCCTGCCCTTTGCAAAGGTGTTTAGCACCAAAAATACAGCGCTTGCGTTGTTATTTACAACTATGGCGTCTTCAAAACCAAAGGCTCTTGCTATTAGCGAGCCAACGTAGTCATATCTGTTGCCTCGGCTGCCTGTTTTTAGGTTGTACTCTAGGTTAGAATATCCTGTTATAACAGGCATTGCTCGCTTTAAAATTTCTTTATCGATGACGCTTCTAGCGAGGTTTGTATGTATAGCAACGCCGGTTAAATTTAGCACCCTTTGAAGGCTTGCTTCGTTAAATTTATCATACTCATCTAGGATCAAATTTATTATCTCTTCGCTCTCAAAGCTAGCATTTTCATTTAAAATTTTAGCTCTAACCTCGTCTAAAATTTGCCTTGCAAGCATAGTGACTAAACTCGTGTCAAGTCCCGAAAATGCTTCATTTTTTATGATCTTATCAACTTGTGGGATATTTCTTAAATCGTTCAATTTGCGCTCCTAGTAAGTTAGTTTTACCAAGGCGTGATTTTAACATAAATTTACTTTGAAACATTGTTTAGATACTATAAGAACCTACTATATCCACCACTGCAATAACACTGATCTTTACATAGAGCTTGATACATTGCTGTTTTCCAATTATTTATAGGTTTAGATTTAAATTTTATACGAAGTTCTTGCTCAATATCCATTTTTGTTAAATTTTTACTTCCAAATTCTATTCTCAGGTCGCTCAACTCACTCGCTGCTTCAACAGCATATCTTCTAGCCAATTCGTACACCCGAAAATGCTCTTCTATTTTCTTTTTATCCAAAGCATTATTAATATCTTTTGTATCTACAAAGAATTCCATAGTAAGTTCAGACCAATTCACTTTTGCAAATAACCACTGTGTCTTTGTAAAGTCATCATAATACGGGTGAATGGTATTTAAAACTATATTTCTTTTTATGGTATTACAGTCCCTACAGCACCCTATCAAATTATTTGGCAATATCGAAAAAATTGGAAATTCGGATTTTGGTAAATAGTGATCCAATGTAGACACATGCCCTAATCCGCAATATGGACACTTGCCTAATTTTGGACTAGCCTTTATTTGATTATAGTATTTTCTTGGCTCCTTTCCTACCACTAAGCGTTTATCGTACAAATCAAATAAATCGTTTTTTATATCTTCGTATCTAGTATAATTAATCAGCTCTATCATTATATATTTATCAAGACATTTTTTTCTTGCACTATTGCAGTAACCGCGAGCGTTTAATAAAAAAACATATAAATAGTTCAATAAATTCTTTTTCTTCGCCTTATCCTTTATTCCATTACAACAACATTTATATATGTCAGATTTCCTTATTTTAGGTATATCTACTGCAACCATAAGACTATTTCCTGTTGCTTAATAAGGCTCTTACCAACAATCTTGCCTCGGATCCAAGCTGATTATCATATTCCTTCATTATGCTATCATATGAGGCTCCATCTTTATTTATACTATTGTCCAGCATCGCATAAAAGCCCGACTTGCTTACCTCAAGGCCAAAAATTTCTTTAGTTAATGTTCCGATCGTCTCTCCAAATGTTTCAATATCAAAGCACTCCGCTTTAGCCTCTAGACCAAATCTACTTAGTCTCCAAACGCAACTCTTTGGAACTTCTTGCAAAACCACAGGTGAATGGGTTGCAATAATAGCAACCGCATTCTTTTTTATAAGCAAATCTGATAACGCCCTCATAAAGGATGACAACAAAGGCGGGTGTAAATGACTTTCTGGTTCATCTAATAATACTAGAGTTTTTTCTTCTATCTTTTCAAAAATTTTAGTAACAGTTAATAATATTATAGCGTGCCCTGAACTTAATTTTTCAAACAAATCTATAGCTGGCTGTTTCAAGTTTTGAATAATAGCATCATTAGGATTATCGCTACTCTTTTTAACTTCACTAATAATTTTTGTCATTTGCTGCATGACCTCACCAACATTCAGCTCTTTAAATATTGGATCTGATTCCAGCTGGGTTATTAAATTCGCATATTGTTTTATATTTTTATAACTTAAAATTTTCACAAAACTGCTGGCAAACTCATCTGAAAGTTCTTTATTATCCTTCAAATAACTTTTTTGTTCAAGTAATACACCGAACCCTGGTTTTTTTAGTCCAATATAAGAATACTCTAGGTATTCATCTTCAGAAAATGGCAAAAATGGGTCAAATGCACTATAGGATACCGATAAAATTCTTGAAAAGATTTCATGAGGAGGCTTTTCTTTTTCTTCAAAGCTATCTTTTTCAAAAAATTTACCATTTTCACAATCTAAACCAATAAAGCTTTTTACCATATTATTAAGTAAATGAGTTTTGCCTACGCCATTTCTTCCTATTAATATATGGATATTAGTTGGAGGATTTGAATCTGCAAAAACATTAAAATATAACTTATAGCCAGCCTGATTATTTGTACAAGATGTCTCATATCCAAAGCTATAGTTATCTAAAATAGCTCCACCATCTAATATTCTCTTATAT
>NZ_POYX01000126.1:0-17177 GCF_002913865.1 Campylobacter concisus | reverse complement strand
CATCGTTTTTGATTTTCTTACTAAATTTTTTGTAGTCAAAATTTATTTAAATTTGCCGATATGCTTTTAAATTTAAAGGCAAGGCGATGCGGATAAACTCAAATTTTATAAATTTAAATAAAAGCGCTCCTAAAAGCGGCCTAAATTTAAAGGCTGATGAAGCAAATTTAAAGAGCGAAGAGTCACAAAGCAGCGACAAAAGCGCTATTTTGCATGACGCTTCAAATTTAGCTAGTGAGGCAAATAATGAGAGCGAGAGTAGCGCCGATGTCATAAAAAAGCAGTTAGAAAAGCTGCAAAAACAGCTAAAAGAGATTGATAGCGCGATAAAACAGGCAAGTGCGAGCAAAAATCCATACGCAAAAGAGCTGGTTGCTTCGCTTCAGACCCAAAAAGGGGCTATATTTGCCCAGATAATGCAGCTAAACGCCCAGCTTTTAAAGATACAAGGCGCTTAAAAAGATCAAATTTGATGCTTTTAAAATTCTCTACTTAACTTAAATAACTCAAATTTAACCCTAAATTTAACCTCACACAGCCTTTACGCCGTAAAAATTCATGATTTTATTGTGAATTAGTAGCGAGACATACATTATCACAGCGCCCAAAATAAGCCTTGTTAGATTAGTGTCCTTTTGCCAAAAGAGTAAATTTACGATGATAGCAGCTGGTATGAGGGCGTTGTTCATGATGGCAAGCACGCCGCTATCGACCTCGCAAGCCCCCTTGTTCCACATAAAATATCCAAGCCCACTAGCGACTATGCCAAGCCACAAAAGCACCAAAGTTTGCGTTAGATCTACATGAAATTTAGCTGGATTGCCAAGGGTTATTAGTGCGATCACTGCTACAAAAAACGCTCCAAAGTGAAAGTAGCCAAAGACTTTTTTTTGATCCACGTCAAACCTCTCCAAAAGCGCCTTATAGGCACTTTGCCCTGCTCCAAAGCATATATTTGCCCCTTGCACCAGCAAAAAGCCCTTTAGCACACCCTCATTTATCGCACCATACTTGATAATAAGCGCGCCAAAGACCGCTACGCCAACGCTAAAGAGATAAAGTGGTCTAAATTTAAAGCTAAATGCATCATATATAAGCGTCACATAAAACGGCGTAAAAATGGTAAAAAGTGCGACTTCTGGCACGCTTAGATACAAAAACGAGTTGTAGTAGCAAAGATACATAAGCCCTATCTGCACCGCTCCGATCGCCATTATGCCAAGGGCGAGCTTTGGATTTACCCCGCGAAATTTCGTAAATGGCAAAAAAACTAGGCTTGCAAGCGTCACGCGCACAAAAACGGCTAGGTAGCTATCGACCTTGCCAGCTAAAAACTCGCCTATCAAGCTAAAGCTAAACGCCCATAAAATGGTCACGAAGATCAGTTTATTCATTCTATCACCACCTCATTTATATTTCTTGCGCACTCAAAAAAGTATTCAAGCTTGTTTAGCTCGAGCAAATCGCCGTTTAAAATGAAATTTGCCCTGTCGCTAAAATTTTTCTCACTCACAAATAAAAACTGCTCAAATTTTACCTTGCCGCTAAGATAGCCATTTAGCAGGTCATTAAAGTCGCTATCAAGGCTATCTTGCTTTAGCGAGTCTAAATTTAGCCTAGCACTTAGGCTCTCTATCACGCCTCTTAGATCCTTTAGCCTAGCTATTATCCTGTTTTCTTCATCGCTTAGATCAAGCGCGGCCTTTTGCTCCTCTATGCGTTTAGTTTGGCTTTGCTTGCTAAGGCTTAGGCTATCTGGCAGCTTCCACTCAAACTCCACTCTAGGTTTGTTCGCATCAGCATACGCATCAACCATCTGTGAAGTCGTCCTCTCGCCTTTTTTAAAGCTGTTATTATTCACACTTTGCGTATCTTTTAAGTAAATTTTTGGAGCAAATTTGCTCTTTTGCTTCTCATTTTCTTGCTCTTTTATATATTTTTCTTGCTCCATAGCCCCAAGTTTGGCGCTTAGATCATCTTTGCTAAAATCAGGCATCACTATCTTTGAGCCAGCATTAAAGCCGATTTCGCCGTTTGAGAGCAAATTTATCCTTGAGTTTAGCTCGGCTAGCTTAAGCCCAAGCTCGTCTAGCTCGGCTCTTTTTTTATTAAGAGTGAAATTTATCGCATCAAATTCGCTCTTATCTATCTCGCCATACTCAAACCAAAACTCATTTTCAGCCGCAGCCTTGGCAAAGCTATCTACAAATTTTGTCTCTAAATTTATAAGAGAATTTAGTGCAACGGCGTTAAAATAGACCTTTGCGACCTGAAAAGCAGTGAGATTCATAAGCTCTTCATCTTTATAAATTTTCTCCACGCCCTTGTGATCTAAAATTTTATCCGCAGCCTCGCTCGCACCGCCGTCAAAGATGAGATACTCAACCTTTGCCGTGATAGATCCAGCCTTTGTCATATACCCGCCCTTTAGCTCGTCAGGCACAAAGGTATATCTGCCATCAAGGGATAAATTTAGCTTGTTGCTCTTATTTTTATTTATATATTCGTTTTTATTAAATTCTTTCAAACTCTCAAGCTTCGCACTTTGCGCCAGAGCGATGATCTCTAGTAAATTTCCAGCCCAAAGAGGCAAAGCAAAGAGCAAAACCGCCAAAATCTTCTTCAAATTCTCTCCCTTTCATAAAATTTTCTTATAAATTTATCAAGATTATAAACCCAAGCAAAAAGCACTGGCACGACAAGTAGGCTAAGCAAGGTCGAGCTAATGAGCCCAAAGATGATGCTTATAGCCATAGGCGAGTTGGCTTCAAAGCCAGCACCCCTGCCAAGCGCAAGAGGCAGCATGGCAAATATCATCGCAAAAGTGGTCATTAAAACAGCTCTTAAGCGCTTTTTAGCAGCTATTTTCACAGCTTCGTTTGCCTCTATACCGCTATTTGCAAAGTGATTTGCAAAATCAACCACCAAAATGGCGTTTTTACCGACCATGCCAAAGAGCAAGATGACGCCAACCATGACAAATAGGCTAAATGGGTTGCCGCTTATTAAAAGCCCTATCACCACGCCACAAAAGGCAAGCGGCATGGCTAGCATAATGAGAAATGGCAGCAAAAAGCTCTCATAAAGCGCAGCAAGCACCATGTAAATAAGCACCGCACTAGCGCTCACTGTAAAGATAAACGAAGCATTCGTATCATCCATAAGCTCGACAAAACCAAGAAATTTATACTTGAAATTTGCTGGCAAAATTTCATCAAGCTTCTTTGAAATTTCATTTGCCACGTTATTTAGCGGAGCGTTGTTTTTTGTATTTGCTAGAAATTTGATCTCATCGGCTCTATTAAACCTTGAAATGCTAGCTGGCTTTTGCTCAAAACTAATCGTCGCCACATCGCCAAGTGTGACAAAAAAGCCATCATTACTTCTTATCTTGGTCTTTAAGATATCATCTGTATCGCTTCTAAATTTATCATCAAGACGCATGTAAAGCTCATACTCTTTGCCATTTTCGTTTTCAAAAACAGAGACCTCGTTCTGGCTAAATGCGCTATAAACGGCGCTTGCAATGCTGGCTTTATCTAAATTTAGCCTTTTTGCCTTATCTTCATCGATAGAGATTTGCACACGCTTTAGCAGATCTTCTTCAGGCGAATTTACATCCGTTGCATCATTTATCTCCTTTAGCATCTTGCTGATCTTTGGTACAAATTTCTCTAGATCTTTGCCATTTTCAGAGGTGATAGTAAGCTTAACTGGCTGCACATCTCCACCTTCAACAACCGGAAGATCAGCCACAATGACGCTCATATCGTCACTTTTTAGCTTGTCGCGAAACCTCTGCATGATAGCGTTTTGCCGCTCGTGATTAGCTCTATCTTTTAGCTCCTTTAGCCTAACGTAAGCTTTTACAAGATAAGGCTGTTTGGCGTCTGTGTAGCCAAGGATGAAGTAGGCGTAAGCGACCTGAGGATCGGCGTTTATGAGTGAAATTTTATCTTTTAGCCTCTCTTTACTAGCTTGCAAGCTAAGTGATGGATCAAGCTTAAAGTAGATGTTAAACTCCGAGTTATCCTCGCTTGGCATGAAGTCGCCACCTACAAATTTAGCCAGTCCAAACGAGCAAAAAACGACCACAAGCGTTATGGCTAAAAATATGAGCTTAAATTTAAGCGCTAAAGTTAAAAGCTTCTCGTAACCATTTTCAAGCGCTTCAAAAAATGGCTCGCTCTTTATATAAAATTTGCTCTCCTTAGCATTTACAAACCTAGCACTAAGCGTTGGCACAAGAAATATACTCACAAAAAACGAGATGACGATGCCAGCTGCTACGCTCATCGCAAATGAGTTAAAATACTTGCCAACGATGCCACTCATAAAGGCTATTGGCACAAAGACGCAAAGCAGCACGAGCGAGATCGCAAAGACGCTAAATGCTATCTCTTTTATGCCTGCAAAGCTTGCCTTTAGGGCATTTGGCTCATCTTTTAGCCGGCTTGCGATGTTTTCAGTGACAACTATCGCATCATCGATAAAAATTCCAATACCAAGCGTAAGTGCGATAAGACTTAGGCGGTTTATGTCGTATCCAAGGGCATTTATGATGAAAAATGTCGCCACGATACTAGTTGGGATCGCCACGACCGAGATAATGGTGATCGAGAAATTTCTTAAAAACAGATATACGATCACGATGGTTAGCAAGACGCCAAGGATCATATCAAAGGCGGTTTGATCGATGTGCTTTTGTATCACTTCGCTCTTATCGTAGGCTATTTTTACGTCGTATTCACTGCCAAGCAGGCTCTTAAACTGCTCCAGCCTTGACTTTGCAAGAGAGATAACTGTTAGTGCGTTTGCATTTGGCGCTAGCTCAAGCCCCAACAAAACGCCGCTTTGCTCGTTCATTATAGTAGCCTCGCTCGCGTCTTTGTGGGCTAACTCAACACTTGCGATATCTTTTAAAAAGACCCCTTGCTTGATCGTTAAATTTCTTATCTCATCTATGCTTTTGGCGCTGAAATTTGACTTGATCGCCATTTGGATCTGCTCATTTTCTATCTTGCCAAGTGGCGCTTTTAAATTTTCAACCTTTATCAAATTTGCCACTTCATTTGCACTAAGGGCGTTTTTATCAAGTTTAAATCTATCTAGTAAAATTTTCACCGCTGGCTCTAAAAAGCCATTAGTCTTAACCTTTGAAACGCCGCTTATGCGCTCTAAAAATGGCTTTGCTACGTCATCGATCTCTTGCATGAGCTTGGTTTCGTTGCCATCAAGCCTTGTGATAAAAAGGCTAAATACAGATGACGAGAGCCCATTTAGCTTTTCTATCTCGTAGTTTGCACCAACTCTCGCCTTTTGCATCTTGTCGCGGACGTCGTTTGTAGCGCTCTCTAAATCTTTGTTTAGCTCAAATTCGATGCTTACCACGCTTAGGTTGTCAAAGCTAGTTGAGTAAAGCTTTTTTATCCCCTCGATGCTTGAGACCTCGTCCTCGATCTTTTGCGTGATCTTTGTCTTGATGTAGTTCATATCACCGTTTGCGTAGGTTGTGATCTTTACTATCGGGATATTTACTTGCGGGTATAAATTTACATTCATCGTCTTTAGCGAGTAGATGCCAAAGACAACAAGGCTTAAGAATATCATAAGCGTAGTTATGGGGCGGTTTATAGCTGTTTTTATCATCTAGTTTCGCCGATTATCACTTTTCCTTGACCAAACATGCCTGGCTTCATCCCAACATCGTAAGCTTCGGCGTAAAATTTCCTGGTCTCTCGCTTAATTTCTGGGTAAATTAGCGCGATTTTTAGCTCTTTTTCTTCGCTTGTCGCATCAAGCTTAAATTTAAACATGTCGCCTATTTTTACTAAATTTGCATATTTTTCATCGATCGCTATTAAAATTTTAACCTCTTCGGAGTTTAAGACAAAGGCTGGCTGAAGCGGCGAAGCACTCTCGCCAAGCTCGACATTTTTACTAGCTATGACGCCATCAAAAGGAGCTTTTAAAAGAGCCTTTTTAAGATGATCATCTGCGTTTAAAATGGCGATCTCAGCTGCTTGCACCCTAAGAGCTGCCTCGTCAAATTTATACTTTACCTCATCAAATTCTTGCTTTGAAGTGACGTCCTTTACTTGGCTAAATTTATTAAAGGTGCTTTTAGCAAATTCTTTGGCATTTTTGGCAAGCGCTAGGTCGTTTTTTGCCTTTTTTAGAGCGATCTCAAGGCTTGTTTGATCAAGGCTAGCTAAAGCGTCACCCTTTTTAACATGGCTTGAGACATCTACAAAAATTTTATCCACCTTGCCGCTGCTCTCAAATGCAAGCTTTGAACTTTGCTTAGCATAGACTTCAAAATCAGCAAAAATTTCCTCCCTTGCAAATGAAAAAACGCAAAATACCATTAAAATTATCAGCTTTTTCAATCCCTAATCCTCTCTAAAATGCTCTCGCCGCTTTCAAAAAAATACTCCGCTTTTTTGATCTCTAGCTCATCTTTTGCCCCTTCAAAAAGGCTAATGGCGTCAAATTTTTGTGAGAGCGCCTCAAGCAGGTCGCTATATCCTAAAAGCCCAGAATTATACTTCTCAAAGCTTGCTCTTAGCGCAAGATCGCTTGCTTTTACATACTCATTTAGCGAAGCGATCTTTGAGCTAAGAGTTGCGATCTCGTTTTGTAAATTTTTAAGTTTGGTCTCATTTTCACGCTTTTTGTACTCTAAATTTAGCCTCGCTTCATCAAGCGCGATCTTGCCAGCTTGGCTCATCTTGCTAGTGGCAAAAAAGTCAAAAATTTTCCACCTAAAGCTAACGCCAAATTTATTGCCGTGGGTATCTTCTTTTAGATATTTGTCAAGATATGGGCGATAAGCGCTATACTTGCCAAGGTCGATGTCGTAGTTATTTTTGTAAAATCCATATGTATCATAAAGCGAAATTTGAGGTAAAAAGCCAGCTCTTGTCTCGCTAAGCTTAGCTTCGCTTATAAAAATATCTTGATTTAGCCTGTCAAGCTCGGCGTTTTTTGAAGCTAAATTTGAGCTAATATCAGCCATTTTTGCCCCGCTAAGTGGCAAAATTTGCTCACCTATTAGCAAATTTATCTCATTTAAAATTTGATCCATTTTGTTTTTGTATTCAAGCTCCACGCTATTTGCCAAGTGGTATTTTGCCCGCACATTTTCTAGCTCGTCTTTTGCGGCAAGCCCTGCAATGTTCGCCTTTTCAAGCTTGTCTAAAACGCCTTTTAAGAAATTTGCCTGAGCGTTTTTGGCAGCTATTATATTTTCAAGCGCGCAGGCGTTAAAGTATAAATTTACAGCCTTAAAAGCAAGGTAGTTTTTAGCTTCATCACTTGCGATGGCGGCTTTATTCTTTAAAAGCTGGCTCATCTTTAGCCTAGCCTCTCTAGCTCCACCATCATATAGTAAAAAATCGATCCTTGCTAGCACGCCAGCTGACTCTTTGGCGACTATGCTTGGAAAGGTGCTTGCGTTTTTGCCGTATGAGCCCTCTAGGCTGAGGCTTGGCAAATAGGCGCTTGATGTCGCTTCGTCATTTAAATTTGCTCTTTTTAGTTCAAGCTCTTTGATCTTTGAAATTTCGTTTTGAGTGGCTTTGTTTGCTATCTCGCTTAAATTTGATCCAAATAGCGCCAAAGGCAAAAGTGCTAATAAAATTTTTTTCATCAGTGAAAGCTCTTTACTAAATTTCCTATTAGCAAATTCCAGCCGTCTACCAGCACGAAGATGAGTAGCTTAAATGGCAGCGAAATCATGACAGGAGGGAGCATCATCATACCCATCGCCATCAAAACGGAGCTTACGACCATGTCGATAACTAAAAATGGTAGGTAGAGCAAAAATGCTATCTCAAAAGATGTCTTTAGCTCACTTATCATAAAGGCTGACATCGCGATGCTTAGCGGGATATCCTCGATATTTGCTGGATTTTGCAAATTTCTTATCCTGAAAAATAGCGCAAGATCTTTTTCTCTAGTGTTTTTAACCATAAATTCTTTAAACGGCTTTAAACTCTTATCAAGCATCTCCTCATAGCCTATCTGCTCGGCTATATAAGGCTTTATGCCCTCATCGTAGCTTCTTTGCCCGACTGGCTCCATGATAAAAAATGTAAGCACCATCGCAAGCGAGATGAGTACCGTTGAAGGTGGCACTTGCTGTGTGCCCATCGCTTGGCGCAAAAATGAAAAGACAATGACAAGGCGCAAAAAGCTAGTCATCATAAAGATTAGTGAAGGAGCGAGTGCAAGAGCGGTGAGGATTAGTAAAACATTTAGAGAATTTACAAGCTGCTCGGCATTTTGCGGTGAATTTAGGCTTAAATTTATAGTTGGTAGCGCAGGATCAGCGCCAAAAACTACACAAAACAAAACCGCTAAACTAAGCAGTGCTTTCACGACTAATTCCTCGTATCAAGGATACTTTTCTTAGTAGCCTCTTTATTTTTTGGCTCGAGCGAGACGAAATGAATTTCCACTCTATTATTTTTTGCTCTGCCCTCGTCACTAGCGTTGCTAGCGATCGGATCAAAAGAGGCTCTGCCAGAAGTGATAAGCCTCTCTTGTGGTACGCCATCGCTAACTAGCTCTTCAAGCACGCTTAGTGCCCTTGCAGTAGAGAGTTGCCAGTTATTTTTATATATAGAGTCTTTACTTGGATTTGTATTATCAGTGTATCCGATGATATCTGTTTTTACCTCATTTGGCATTTTGGCTATAATCATGCCTATTCGCTTTAAAAAGAGCTTCGCATCCTCGCCAGAAATTTCGGCGCTATCTTTGTCAAAGAGCATCGCAGCTGGAAGCCTAACGATAAAGCCATCCTCGCTCTCCTCCATAGTGATCTCAGGTGCCCCACTAGCCGTTAGTAGCTCATTTATCTTTTTAACAGTCGAAGTGACCTCATTTTGAGCACCTTTTTGAGCTTTTGGCTTTGGAGTGCGTCTGCTTTCAGGATCTGTCTCTTTTTCTACCTGACTATCTGGTCTTGCGCCACCTTCTAGCACGCTTAGCGCACCAGCTAGCGAGCCAACAGCAGCCTCCATCTTTTTAGCATCCATCGTTGCCATAGAAAGGAGCAAAACAAAGAAGCAAAGTAGGAGTGACATAAGGTCGCCAAAGGCAGCCAACCACTCAGGCATGCACTTTGGGCACTCTTCTGGTTTTATTAACTTACCCATTATTCAAACTGACTTTTTCTATCTTTTGGAGGTAAAAATGCTAAGAGCTTAGCCTCAAGCGTTCTTGGGTTGTCCCCTGCTTGTATCGCCATGATCCCCTCTAAAATGACTTGCTTCTCAAGTGCCTCATCAGCATCGCGGATCGAGAGGATATTTGCAACAGGCGAGCCGATGATGTTACCTATCATTGCACCATAAAGTGTCGTAAGCAAGGCAACCGCCATAGATGGACCGATCGCACTAGGATCTGACATATTTAGAAGCATCGCAACAAGGCCAATGAGCGTTCCGATCATACCCATCGCACCTGCAAAACCGCCTACTTGCTCGAAAATTTTGATGTTATTTGCATGCCTTGTGCTAGTTTGATCTATATCGATCTCCAAAAGTGCTCTGATCGCATCTGGCTCATTGCCATCGACTGCCATTGAAAGCCCTTTTTTTAAAAACTGATTTGTCTCGTTATTTACTTCGCTCTCAAGTGCCAAAATGCCATCTCGCCTAGCTTTGGTTGAGTAATCAACTACTTTTTTTATAGTCTCAGGTAAATTCACAACAACTGATGGCTTAACAGCGACACCATAAAATTTACCGATACCCTTAAGCGTCTCCATCTTGAAGCCAACCATCATAACGCCGATAGTACCACCAAAAACGATCATCACAGAAGGGATATCGATGTATGGTCCTATACCAACGCCTATCGCCATTGATCCAAACAAAAGCACTAGGGTCAAAACCCAGCCGACGACGGTTCCTAAATCCATTTAAACTCGCTTTATTTATAAATTCTTAAGAATTGCTATTTTATTAGCTTTTTGTTGAAACAATCGTTAAATTAAAAAAAATGTTTGCCATTTTTTGCTACAATCTGCGAAATTTTTAACGTTAAAAGGCTTAAAAATGAACAATAATACTTCAATCATAATCCTAGCTGCTGGTCTTGGCACCAGGATGAAATCAAAACGTCCAAAAGTCCTATTTGAACTATGTGGCGAGCCGATGATCATTCACATCTTAAAGCAAGCTTATGCGATCACAAATGACGTTAGCGTCGTGCTTCACTACGAAAAAGAGTTAATTAGCAAAAAGATAAAAGAAATTTTCCCTCAAACTAAAATTTTCGAGCAAGATCTAGCAAATTTCCCAGGCACTGCTGGCGCAATAAAGGGCGTAAGCTTAAGCGGCGAAAAGGTGCTAGTAACTTGCGGCGACATGCCGCTTGTTAGATCAACTGACCTTATGCGCTTAGCAAATGCCGAAGCAGACGTAGTTATGAGCTCATTTGAAGCGGCAAATCCTTTTGGCTACGGCAGAGTTATCATAAAAAACGGCAAAGTCGAGGCCATCGTCGAGCAAAAAGATGCGAGCGAAGCGCAGCTTGCCATAAAAAGCGTAAATGCCGGCTGCTACTGCTTTAAACGCGAGGCGTTAGAGCAAATTTTACCGCTCATAAGCAACCAAAACGCACAAAAAGAGTACTACCTAACTGACGCCATAAAAATAGCAAATGAAAAGGGTTTAAAGTGCGTTGCAGTAAATGTTAATGAGCAAAATTTCATGGGTATAAATGATAAATTTCAGCTAAGCATCGCAGAAAAAATAATGCAAGATGAGATCAAGCAAAATTTGATGAAAGCTGGCGTTTTGATGCGCATGCCTGAGAGCATTTTCATAGATAGCAGGGCTAAATTTGAAGGCGAGTGCGTGCTCGAAGAAAACGTAAGCATCCTTGGCGAGTGCGTCATAACAGAAAGTATCATCAAAAGCTCATCGGTGATAGAAAGCAGCGTCATCAAAAACTCAGATATCGGCCCACTAGCCCATATAAGGCCAAATTCTGAAATTTCTGACACACACATAGGAAATTTCGTCGAGGTTAAAAAAGGCGTTCTTAGCGGCGTAAAAGCTGGGCATTTGAGCTATCTTGGCGACTGCGAGATAGAAAGTGGCACAAATATCGGTTGTGGCACGATCACATGCAACTATGATGGCAAGGCTAAATACAAAACCAAAATCGGCAAAAACGTCTTTGTTGGCTCAGATACGCAGTTAGTTGCCCCTGTAAATATCGCTGATAACGTCATCATCGCAGCTGGCAGCACCATCACAAAAGACGTTGAGAGCGGCGCTCTAGCTATTAGCAGAGGTCGCCAAGAGAATAAAAGCGGCTTTTTTGAGAAATTCTTTGGCAAAGACGATGTTAAAAAATAAGAAAATTTTACTTGCTGTTTGCGGCAGTATCGCCTTTTACAAGGCATTCGAAATTTTATCGTTGCTTAAAAAGCAAGGCGCTGATGTTTATGTGGCTTTGAGTGAGGGGGCGCTTGAGTTTTGCAGTGTAAGCGGCTTTGAGGCGCTAAGCGAGCATAAAATTTTAAGCTCACAAACGCAAAACTGGCAAGATGGCGTAAATCACATAGCCTACTCTAAAATGGATCTAGTGCTAATAGCACCTGCCTCGGCAAATACGGTAAATAAGCTAACAGCTGGGATCTGCGACAATGTCTTCATGCAAACGCTAATCGCCGCCTCGCACGTGCCTTTAGTCGTTGCCCCTGCTGCAAATAACAATATGATCGAGCATTTTGCGACGCAAAATTCGCTTGAAATTTTAAAGAAAAACGGCGCTTTAGTGGTTGAGCCAGTGCTTAAAACTCTAGCTTGTGGCGACGTTGGCAAGGGTGCTTTAGCAAGCCCTGAAGTGATAGTAGAAGCTGCCATTAAAAGGCTTAGCAAGCCACTTTTTGCAGGCAAAAAAGTAGTGATAACGGGCGGTGCAACAACTGAAAAGATAGATGATGTAAGAGCCATTACAAATTTTTCAAGCGGCAAGATGGCAAAAGCTTTGGCTAGAGCCTTTTACTACGCAGGTGCGGAGGTAAAACTGCTTGCTAGCTTTGAAACTAGTAGCGAGCCGTTTCTTAGCCTTAAATTTAGCTCAAGTAGCGAGCTTTTAGAGCTTTGTAAGAGCGAGTGTGAGGACACAAATTTACTTGTAATGTGCGCTGCGGTGAGCGATTTTGTGCCAACAAAAATTGATGGCAAGATAAAAAAAGAGGGCGTTGGAGAGAGCTTAAATTTAAGCCTAAACAAAAATGTAGATATTTTGCAAAGTTTAAGTAAATTTAGCTGTAAAAAGATCGGCTTTAAGCTTGAAATCTCAAGCGAGAGCGCTCTTAAAAGCGCAAGATCAATGCTAGAAAAAAAAGGGCTTGACGCAGTTTGTCTAAATATTTTGGGCGAGAAAAATGGCTTTGCAAGCGAGCAAAACGAGGTAAATTTCATCACAAAAAATAACGAGATTTTACTACCACTTGCCTCAAAAGATGAGATCGCATGGCGCATCGTGGAGCTAGCAGCAAATTTATGATAGAGCAAATCTCACGCGTCCAAAAGATAGCAAAAAACAGCCAAGCTCCGCTAGTAGCGATAAATTCGTCCTTGCCGCTTAGCATTTTGGTGAGCCAAAAGGTCGGCTTTAATAGATACATCTTAAATTTCGCAAATAGAAATTTAAACACAAAAAGCGTAAAAGAACTAAACGTGGGCTCAAGATACTGGGGCGAGGTGCATAGTCAGGGCGAAAACATCGTCATAAAAAATTTATACGAAAAGCCAAAAATTTTAGATGAGGACGTTTTGGCTGATGGGCTAAATTTGATAGAAAATTTGGTAAAAAACGAGAATTTATCGTGGCTTTACAGCTATTTATTTAAAAACTTAAGCGAAGTTAAAACAAAAGATGAGATGAGAGTGCTGGCAAAAATGCTCTTTGCTCTGCAAGAAAACGTCGTGCATATACCCTTTGCGTATAGCGGCACAAACGGCATTTTCCAGCTTAAAAAAGAGGCAAGTGAGATGAGAGTTTTTCTAGTATTTTCAAATTTTGCGCCCCTTATTTTTAAATTTAAAGATGAAAATTTATATGAGATCGCAACTCCATTTAGCAATGTCGCGAGCTTGCTAAAAAGCGAATTCAGCGCCGCAGTTATGGTGCAAAACGTAAGCGCTCTTTGGAGTAAAAAAGAGCAGATAATTGACTTTAAAGGCTAGACATTGAACAAACTTAACCACCTCGCTATCATCATGGACGGCAACGGACGCTGGGCGAAAAAGCGCGGATTTTTGCGGACAAATGGGCACGAGGCCGGGGCAAATGTGGTAAGCGATATGTGCGAATTTTGCATTGATAATGGGGTAAAAATTTTAAGCCTTTACGCATTTAGCACCGAAAACTGGAAAAGACCGCAAAAAGAGGTTGATTTTTTGATGAATTTGCTTAAGAAATTTCTTCTTTTAAAGCGTGATGATTTTATAAAAAATGTGATCAAATTTAACACGATCGGCGACATCTCGCCATTTAGTGATGAGCTAAAAAATGAGATAGAGATCACCAAAGACGCAACAAAGGAAAATACAAATTTGCTTTTAAATTTAGCGATAAACTACGGCTCAAAAGATGAGATCATTAGAGCTGTGCGAAAACTAAATTTAAAAGGCTGTGAGATAAGTGAAATGAGCCTAAATGCGGCACTTGATGAGAGTGAGCCAGTCGATCTTCTCATTAGGACTGGTGGCGAGAGCAGGCTTTCAAATTTCATGCTCTGGCAGGCAAGCTATGCGGAGCTCTTTTTCACGCCGACACTTTGGCCTGACTTTGGCAAGGACGAGCTTGCAAGCATCGTAGCTAAATTTAAAGATATAGAGCGAAGATTTGGCGGGGTGTAGTTAGATAATGGATATTTTGGTCATCTTTTTTGCCGTTTTTGCTTTTGTTCTTGGCATCTGTGTGGGGTCATTTTCAAATGTGCTGATATACCGCTTGCCACGAAGTGAAAGTATAAATTTCCCAGCCTCACACTGCCCAAAATGCTCTCACAAGCTAAATTTTTATCACAACGTTCCACTTTTTTCATGGCTATTTTTAGGTGGAAAATGCGCCTTTTGCAAGCAAAAGATAAGCCTTGTCTATCCGCTGATTGAGCTAGTCTCTGGATTATTTTTTCTGATCTGCTTTTTTAAAGAGTGCGGCGAAATTTTGAGCGTAGAAACCTTGCTTTATGCGCTATTTTTAGGGCTTTGCTTTATCATGCTACTAGCCCTTAGCGTCATAGACATAAGGTATAAAGCCGTGCCAGATCCGCTTCTTTTTGCAGCGCTATTTTTTGCATTTGGCTACGCCCTGCTGCTTTTTATCTTTAAAGGAAATTTTGCTCAAATTTTAAATTTAATCCTCTTTGGATTTATATTTTGGGCGCTTAGATTTGTCGTGAGCTATGCGATGAAGCGCGAAGCCATGGGCAGTGCTGACATATTTATCGCAGCGATCATCGGAGCTATTTTACCAGCCAAGCTAGCCCTTGCGGCGATCTATCTGGCCGCACTTCTTACGCTTCCAGTCTATGCGCTCGTTCGCAAAAAGGGTTACGAGCTAGCCTTTGTGCCATTTTTAAGCCTGGGGCTGCTTGTCACCTACGCTTTTGACGGGCAAGTTTTAGAAATTTTAAGGTTCATTTATGAGTAGAGTAAATAAATATCTTTTGTTTAACTTTTTAGGCACGTTTGCATCGCTATTTAGTACGCTTTTTTTGATCATGTCAATCGTCTTTTTCATCCAGATCGCGCGTATCACTTCATATATCGAGATCAGCTTTGGTGAGCTCTTTAAACTCTACTCATTTATGCTCCCACGCGTGCTACTCTTTGTCGTGCCTATCGCGTTTTTCGTCTCACTTGCGATGACACTTTTTAGGCTATCAAAAGAGAATGAAAGTATCGTTATCTTCACACTTGGTGGCTCGCCAAATAAAATAGCAAGATTTTTCTTAGCTTTTTCAGCCCTTTTAAGCACTGCCTTGCTGGTAGTTGCCATCGTCATGATACCAATAGCCGCTCAGCTAAATGCAAATTTCATCGACTATAAAAAGACGGTTGCTAAGCTAAATTTAAAGCCAACCCAGTTTGGACAAAAATTCTCCGACTGGATGGTCTATGTGGGCAGCGAAAGTGAAGACAAAAATGGCACGACCTACAAAGATATCGTGATGTTTAACCCCTTTGTCAAAGACTCACAGCGCCTAATAACCGCTAAAAACGCAAAGATTATAAACGTGGGTCAAAGCGTGGAGCTCTCTTTAAACGAGGGCAAAATGTATGACATCAGAGATGAAATTTATCATCAAAGCAACTTCAAATCAATGAAGATAAGAACCGCCCAAAGCGAGGAAATAAGCGACGTTGGCAGCATCAAAGAGTACTGGATGGAGGCAGCTAGCAGCGATAAACGTAGAAAAGACCTTAGCACCTACGTCCTAGTGGCCCTCTTCCCGCTTGCAAGCACGCTCTTTGCTATCAGCCTTGGCATCGTCACATACAGATACGAAAAGGGCATGGTCTATGTTGGCACTTTTGGCGTTTTGTTTGGATATTTTACGCTTATAATGCTCTTTTCATCAAAGCCAGCACTAGCGATACCGCTCATATTTTTTGTATTTTTAATGGCTGGCGTCTTGCTTTATAAAGCCAAGATCACACGAAGATACTGATGAAAATTCAGCTAATCTACAGCTACGATGGCTCGAAATTTCAAGGCTCACAGACCCAGCCGCACGAAAATGGCGTAGAGGATGAGTTAGAGCGCGCCCTAGCTCACGTTGGCATTTTCGAAAGAGTAGTCTCTAGCTCGCGCACTGATAAAAGCGTGCACGCAAATAACCAAAGCTCAAGCGTTGTTTGCGGCGATCATTTTAAAGACTTAAATCGCCTAAAAGATCTTATAAACCGTCACGCACACCCAAGCATTCACATAAAACGCATAAATTTGGTGGATGATAGCTTTCAAGCAAGATTTGACGCGGTGGCAAGGTCTTATAGATATATGATAGATCACGGCAAATTTGATGTTTTTAGCTCAAACTACAAGGTGTTTTTGCCTAAATTTGATACCAGAAAAGCAAATGAAATTTTGCGAAATTTTATCGGAGAGCATGATTTTAGCGCATATATGAAAACTGGAAGCGACACAAAAAGCCCAGTGCGAGAAATTTATCAAGCATTTTGCTATCAGCACAAAGAGCAAACTATCATTGTTTTTAAAGCAAACGGCTTTTTACGCGGTCAAGTACGCCTCATGGTTGCAAATTTACTAAAAGCGCTGAAGCAAAAAGATGGTGGCAAGCTCATCAAAGCTTCACTAAATGGGCGTCCTGCCCTAACTCGCATACCAGCGCCTGCTGAAGGGCTATATCTAAATAGAGTTTTTTATAAATTTAACTAATTCTCAAAAGTGGTCTGAAATAAAATGTGGGAGAAAAAGGATGGTGCGCCCGAGAGAATTCGAATCTCTGACCTTTTGAACCGCAATCAAATGCTCTATCCAGCTGAGCTACGAGCGCACATGAAAAATTAAGTTGTGATATTAACCAAACTTTCCTTAAAAAGAGATTGTATTCATTTTAAATTTATAACCTTTTTAGTAAAATCCTTTGTGCAAAAGGAGCAAAAATGAACGATTTTTTCGATAGTCTAAAAGAGATCAAAAAAGAGCTTGCAAAAGAGCAAGGTGTGGCAAAAAAGCCCCAAAAAGAGGCTCTTTCTCACACAAAAGAGGAGGCGATCTTACACAAAGAACAAAAGCTAAGAGATGAGTTTTTGGCATATACAAAAGATAGCAATATCAGGAAAATTTAACTTTGGAACGCTAGTTGCTTTAAATGGGGATATTTTGAATGGAGAAACCCATGAATATAACCCAAACTTTAGAATCTTTAAGCATTTTAACCGATAGCGACGCTCTTTTTTGCGAGCTTCGCGCACTGATAAGTAAAAATTTCACAAAAACCCTAGCAAACAAAGACAAGATCATCTCTTTTTATGAAGAGAGTGAGATCCCACAGCGAAAATGCTTCTTAAAATTTATTAAAAAACTCTACGAAAAACAGGGCAACGAGCTTGACGTGACCTTTGCAAAATATAAAACCATAAAACTATCTTTAGTGCAAAGAAACGCCC
>NZ_POYX01000125.1:0-12297 GCF_002913865.1 Campylobacter concisus | reverse complement strand
GATTTGGATATGATGCGTGATGAGTTTGCAAAGAATTTAACCGATTTGGGATATAAAGCAACAAATTTTTCTTATAAAAATAAGAAATTTTCTAAGAATAAATTTCCAGACGTTTGGGATGGACATAAGCCGCATCATTACAAGATAACTGGATATGGTGAAGCAAAATATAATTTTTCACTAGATGAGCATACCGAAGAGTCGTATTATGTTAAATTTGAGACAAGTAAAGGGAAAGAAACTATTCTTTGGGGCAAGCATTTAAGGCAGTTAATGGAAGATTATAATATTACAAATGGAGATTATGCTAGGTTTGCAGTAACTGCTCAGGAACCGATTGTAAAGAAAATTTATGATAAAAAAACTAAACAATGGTGCGAAAAAACTCTTTATAGGAATGTGTGGGATTGTTCTGTAGAAGGAAAGAGAGAAGTTGAATTGACTCCCCTCAGTGAAGCTGAAAAGAAAAAGACTGAATATAAAATTCTTTCCAGAAGTGACACAAAAGTTGTTGCTCCATCCTCGCAAACAAAAGATGTTAATCCAAAACAAAATAAAACTGACTCAAGCAAAGCTCAAATTTTACAAGCCAGACAAAAGGTTGTAGAAAATACAACAAATATTGATAGCAAAAAAACTAATAGTCTTAATAAAAAAGATTTTAACAGATAGACACATCTGCTTGTTGTCTTTGGGGATTGTTTTAATTATCTCTATTTCTTTACGGTATAGCCATAACCTACATGTGGTCATGCTAAAATCTTCAATTTTAGATACCCAGACAAGCTCATAAACTGAGCTTTTGCTTCATTTTCTAGTCTTTCTTTCTCGCTTGGCATAAGATATATTGCAACCGAGACCGGTTTTTCACCTGTTTTTTTGGGGCGTCCAGCATTGCTTTTTTTCTTTTCATTACTATCTGCAGCACCAGAGTTTATAAATTCTTCCACATTGCTGCTTGCTGCAATGTTGGCATTGTTTACAAATGCAAATCCATTTTTCTTATCCAATATTCCCATTATCTTTCCTTTTCATTTGTATTCTTGGTTTCTTTTATTTTTATGACTCCACTTTCTACTTTTTTGACATATGCTATACCAAGTCTAGACAGAACAGCTTTTGAACTATCATTTTGCTGTTTTTGAGATTGTGTTGTATCTCTTTGTATTGCTGGCTCTAGCAGAGTATTGATGCGCCTTAATACATCTTGAGTATAGGTATCAGTTATGTGAATTTTGTCTTGTGATATAAGTTTATGTTGCAAACTTTCATCTTTTAAAAGTAAATTTAGTTCATCCTCGCCACAGTAAAAGATCTTTTCTCGTATCCCAAAAAGATTTTCTTTGCTAAATTTGTCAGGATAAGTTTGTAGTAGATATCCTAGATCATAAAAATCTCGAATTTTATCTCTGCCACTAAAAGCAACTCCTTTCATTTTTATAAGCTCATCCACGCAATAGACGTTAACACCATTTATATTTTCAAAATTTAAAGTCTTGGATCTCAGTAGATCTTTGTTTCTGCTACTAACTTCTATTTTTAATGGATAGCTGCCGTAATGAGAAGTTGCACCATAATCTATCATTGCTCTAAAAACAGTGTCGGTATCTTTTTTAATATTTATATTCCAATTACTAAAATCTTTATGGCGCTTTAGCTTGTTTATAAAATTCATATTGTTGGTTGTGCAATCCAAATCAATGTCTTCTGAATATCTATTTAGCCCATAATATAAACTAAGTGCCGTTCCACCTTTTAAAACAAAGGTATCCCCAAGATATGGCAAAATTTCTTTTATAAGTTTAACTCTGTCTTTTTGGTATTGCTCTAGCATCTTTTATCCTTAAAATATAGCTTTGTTAATTCAAATTTCATAAAATCATCAACTTTTTTGTTTTTATTTATAAGCTTTAAATAGTTGAAAAGCTCGCTTTCCTCGTTATCATCCAAGTAATCTTGCACGCAGTTCTTGAGACCAGCTGTTTCGCCTTTATAGACTAAATCAGCTATCGCTCTTGCATAATTTGCTACATACTCTTCTTTATCAAGCATCTTTACATATCGCCTTTGTATCCCCAAAGAACCTAAAATTTCATTATTCTCATAAGTTTTTATATTGTTTTTATTGGCAAAATAAAGCAGTGGATGCCAATCGGCGATTGAACCATCAAGCCTAGGTATATTTAAAGCTTCCCAGCCAGATATATATGCCATTATTTTTTTCTTCCTTTGATTTTAGCCTTTTAATTCAATATATTATATTATTTTAAACTTTATAAAATAATATAATATTGTTTTTAATTATTAGCAAAATTGACAAGTTCGTTAAAGAAGCCTTCGAAATCAAGCTTTGCGTTTTCGTTATCTTTACAATATTCGCTCACACCCATTCCTGCTGAAAAGGCATTTCTATATGCTTCACGTTCATAGATTATGCTATTTGCTAGAAAAATATCTTCTAACTTCTTTTCGCTAATATATTCACGTAGTGCTTCTACCTTTTTAGCTAGAAAAGGATTTGGTGAAGCTTTAGAGATAACTATTAGTGCTTTTGAATTCGGATTGTAAATTTTCGCTTGATTAAAAACTAGTATCATTTTGTTCAAAACGGCAATATCAAGATCGCTCGGAATAACTGGGATAATAGCAATATTGCAAACCGCTAACGCTTGTCTCATTTCTTGGCTATCACGTCCACCAGTATCAATTACTACACTATCATACTTTTGCTTTAAGCTTTGTATCTCTTTTAACATCGATGATCCAAGTTTTGAGACAGCATTAAATAGTAGTGGTAAATTTGCATCAGCTCTAATATCAGTAAAAACATCTATACTTCTTTGAGGATCAGCGTCTACTAAAAGAGTGTCATCTTTCATAAGACCTAATTTTATGGCTAAATTTATAGCAATATTTGTTTTTCCGCTACCACCTTTTTCATTGCAGACTGCTATTACCATTTTTTATCCTTTAGACTATGCTTATTGTTTTTTAGTTCCGTATTTCTCGACTAATTTTTCCCATTTACTTGGCTCATTTCCCCATTTTTGAGTCAATCTTGATTTTCTGTCATATGCAGTTTGGCAGTTTTTCATTTGTGTTGTATTTAAATTTGCATTTTTGTTTAACTCGCACCACTGAACCAATTCTACTAGCAATTGTTCATTATCCCTTAAATATTCAAATGTATATTCTTTATCGCCATACTTAGATCCTTCGCCACAACCAATAAGCATGATTGTTGCTGCTGCACCAAGTGCAATTTTGCCTAGTAATCTCATCTTTTTTTCCTTTGTATTAAATTATTTTTTACTATATTAAATTATTTTAAAATTTAATATATTAATAGTCACCATCTGTGACAAACTCATATTCTATTTGCCATTTTCCACCACCAAAGTGTAGATCGTTTTTAACTAATGGACAAGGTAAAAATGCTCCATCTCCTTGTGCTACCATTTCACTAAAACGAGGTAGTTTTTTTTCATCAAAACCATTCTCTAAAGCTTGATTTGAAAACATTAATCCCTCTCTTATTCTTTTTAAGAAATATTTATATCCCAACATATTGTTAAAGCCATGATGACTTAATACCTCATTTTTGGTAGCATTATTTTTTAGCCATTCAATGCTATCCTTTTTAACTAAAATTTGTAACTCAAAAAATTCTTGATACAAGATACCTTCATAAAGAAGTTGTTCTAAATCACTTTTTGCAATTTTTGCGACCTCTTTAAGCGAGTTAGCAAACTTACTGTCGGCAATTTGTCTAAACCATATTAGTGGAATTATCCTACGATTGCCTACGCCTAAAGACTCTTCAATGCCGCCATTACTGCTATAAAAAATTCCCCAAAATATTCTTTGACTAAAAAAATTAGCTAGTGCTTGATCTTGTTTTGCTACTAAGGCTTTTGTTGTGTCAAGCAGTCTTTCGTTTGGATAAAAGCCAAGCTTTTCGATAGCTTCGTCACCGATTTCTTCTATAAGGTGCGTATACCATACTCGAGCTGGAAAACTATTAGGATAATCTTGCGGTTTATTCGGCAGCATCTTTTCTCCTTTGTTTTAAATATAAAAGAATTCTAATATAAAAAAGTTTAAAATAATATTAAATAATATAATATAATTTAATATTGTATATAATTATTTACTTCTAGATTATTGAGAAATTTATTTTTTTTATTGTTTAATACTATATTAAATAATTTATAATTGTATTAAATTATTTAATACAATTATAAAATGTGCCATATTAAAGACTGATGCCAGTATCTATTGATCTGCTTTTTTCTTCTGTTTGTTTGGATAATTTATATTGTGGTTGCGTAAATGCTGGTCGTTCTACTTGATCATTATTGTTTCGCTCTTTTAGCTTTTCAAGCAACTTCTCTTTTTGAATTTTGTCCCAATTTTTATATTCCTCTAGTGCTGAACTTTTAAACTCACTTTTATACTGCCTGTCTACAATCATCTTCTCATTTTCGGAATTACAAATTTCAAGGTCTTTTTGAAGTTTGTTTAAAAGTTCTTGCTTTGGATAAACTTGGTTGCTTGCTAACCATTCTTTTAAAGTAATATTTGATTCTTTTAATTTTTCTAGATCATTTTTATTTTTCTCTAGCCTCTTTTGTAGGGCTTCATCACTTAGGACATTGTTTATTCTTGTAAAAAAGCCTCTAAGGCTAATTTGTTCTCTTGCGCTAATACCTTTTGATATATCGTCATTATATTCAAGAGATCTTGGTTCTAACTCTATATCGTATTCTTTGTTTACGAGCTTAAAAAATATAATATTTCCATTAAATGCTGTATTTGTAACTTCTCCAATAACTTTAAAGCCCTTATATTCTGCAACCTCTCTTGGCGTCTCTTTTTCTGCAAATAGTAAATTTATATTATCTTGCAAGATGTCTGCCATTTGATTTTGCTTTATTTCTATTTCGTTAGTATCTGTGCCATTTTTATCTTTTGGTATATTAAAGTCATACACTATTGGCTCAAAACCACCAGTTGCAATAGAGGCTTTATATTTGTTCATTTTACAAGTAAAGTTTTCGCTTGTATTTTGTTTTACTATATCTTTAATGATATCTATTTTAGGTATTTGCATCTCTATATTAGCCATTCTAATGTTGTTTTTCTCTTGCTCCTCACCATTAGAAAAAACTTGTTCTTTATATCGTTTGAGCTCATTTCTCTCTTTTTTTATAGCTTCATTTAATTCAAACTCTGTAAAGATGAGAGGATTTTCACTGGCGACCGCACGTGCCTCATTTGAATTTAATAAATCCTCCTCAAAGCCATTTAAACTACGTTCTCCGACGACACCTCTTCTGAAATTTAATATAGCCTCGTTCTTTTTGCTCTGTAACTCCCAGTTCCTTTCATCAAACGTTCCAGGAGTAATATGTCTAAATTCTTTGATTATAAAGTTTTCTGGGTCGTTCTCATAAAAGAGATTACCTTGTCTAATCGCTCTTCCATTGCTTTGTGTTATATCACTTGGTCTCCATGGACAATCTATGTGGTGAAGTGCTGTGATGCGTCTTTGGACATTTACTCCTGTTCCCATTTTTGCACGGCTGCCCAAAAGAACTCTAACTTCACCATCATTAACTTTTTTAAAAAGATCCGCTTTTTCTTCGTTGCTAACCGCATCATGTATAAATGCTATTTGTTCTCTTGGTATTCCTTTATCAACTAGCTTTTTATAAATATCTCCATAAAGAAAAAATCTACTATCATCAAATTCATCCTTTTTTAGAACCTCTCCATTTTCATCAAGATCATCTACTGATACCTCGCTGTTTTCTAAAGTATCATTTATGTTCTCGAATTCATCAACATATTCTGTTTTTTGCTCTTCTCTAGCTAATATCTCGTCTAGTTTTAAGTTAAATGATTTATCACTAGTGCTTTTTGGTGTTCCAACATCTAAGAATACAAGCTGAGTCCCCTTTTTATCACCCCATGTTTGCCATTCTTTAAATATCTCATTAACCGCGATATTTATTTTAGAATTTGGGTAATCAGGGGCTGTTGGATCTATTAGTCTAAAATCAATACTTGCTTTTTTTGCGTCGTTTGTTACTTTTAGTGGGTTATCGATACTTGGATCATATCCTCCACCTTCCATACTAATAAGTCGCCCAGTAATTGAGTATCTAGGGTAAATTCCATTTTCATCAGCTTCCCCTATATAATCTGATATACGTTTAGATTTTTCACTTTTTACGTAAATCACTTCTTTATTTGGAACAAATGTCTTTGAAAAGGCTTTAATATCATCATTTGTGATAGTGTCTGTTGTTTGGCTTAGTATATTTGATAGCTCAGGTAAGTTTGTAAGTGATGAAAACCTTGCTTCCATTTTTATGCGACCACTAGCATCTCTTACAGGGGCAATGTCAATACCAGCAAAATTACTAGCCCAATTTGAAAAGCTATCTATGCCTAAATTTTCAAGCTCTTTTGGCTGCAAATATCTCTGCATATTATAAATTTCGCTAAGTGAGTTTGATACTGGAGTTCCAGTTAAAAACATTACTTTACCATCTTTTTTGTCGTTAATATAGGTAGTAAGTGCAAGCATATTTAATGCTCTCTTGCTTGAAGTATTAGCTCCTTTGCCTTTTGCATTCATCGGAGAGATTACGCCTAAATTTTTAAAGTTATGTGCCTCATCAACCACTATACTATCAACACCAAGCATTGAAAAATCCATTGTCTTGGATTTTGCTTTATCATCAAATAGTTTTTCCACTTTTTTTTCAACTCTAGCTATCATTTTTTCAACTTGACGTGCAGAACGTCTGTTTGTTGATTCATCACGTTCCTCGTAATATCTAAGAGCTTCTTTTAGCTCATAAATTTCTTTGTCAAGTATCTTTTTTTGTGTTTCAAAAGGAACTGGTAGTTTTTCTACTTGTGTATATTTTATAACAACGGCATCCCAGTCATTATTTGCTACTTTAGCCAAAAACTCGTCTCTTTCTTTTGGACTTAAAGAGTTTTCGTCTGCCACTAGCACATTAGCGTTAGGAAATGCATCAAAAATACTTTGATCCCATTGGGTTACAAGATTGTTTGGAACGATGATTAGAGGTTTTTTTACAAGCCCAAGCTCTTTTTGCTTCATAACAGCAGCTATTGCTGCATATGTTTTGCCAGCCCCAACTTCGTGATCAAGTAAAATATTTTTTTGAACCATGCTTCTAAAAATAGCATCTTTTTGGTGCTTTCTAAGTTTTATATTGCCATCAAGCCCTAAAATTTCTAAACCATCTCCATTAAATTTGGCTTTAACGTAGCAGTTAAATTTGTCGTTGTAAATACGTTCTAGTTCTTTTGCTCTAGCTCGGTCGCTATATATCCATTCATTAAATTTGCTTTTTAGCATTTCAACTTTCGCATTTGCTTCAGCTGTTTTTTCTGGATTTATTACTTGTTTAAAGACTATGTTGCCTTCTTTATCTCTCTTAATATTACCTTCTTTATCTAGCAAAGGCTCATTTGTTTTTTCCATAATCTTTATAGGTGTATTATTTAGAGCACTTTCTATAATGTCATATACGCTTTTATTGTTACCTACATTTTGGTGTATTTCATAATTTCCATTAATTAGTCTTTGTGTGGTAAGTCCTTTGACTTCAACGGAATAGTTATAAGTTGCATATTGTGAAAGATGATATTTATCTCCGTCTATTTGCCAGCCCATGGAACCTAAATTTTGAAGTTTCCATGCATCATTATTATAGTTTGATGTCTTTAGCTCGTTCTTTAAAAAATCATCATAGTATTTTATTGGTATCCAAGAACTGCCAAACCTCGTGTCTATATCAACAAAGCTAATATCTTGTGGTATGACCTTGCTAAGTTCTTCTATATTGTTTTGCATTAAGTCCGCATAAATGTCTTGTAGATTTTTTGCTAATTTTAATTTTTCCTTGACATTTCCACTAAGATAAATTGGAGTGAAAATTAGCTCTCTTTCGCCTTTTGATAATTTTTCTGGATCGTAAAAAGCCAGTTTTTCTGCAATAATTTGATCTTCGACTTCGATATTTGATTTTCCTAGTTTTTTTGAAATATAGTTTGTATCGATCTTTCCAAACTGATACATGCTTACTAATACACCATCCTTTTCATTGTCAAACAAAATTTCAGGAGTAAAGCCTATTGTTCGGCGAAGTAAAATATTAGCCTTTTCGCAGCTTTCCTTTATGGCTTCTTTGCCATCTCTTGCACGTTCAGGTTTTTTATAGTTTTTTTCTAGAGCTTTGACTTTGCTAAACTCTACATCTAGATTTTTAAATGATGCTGCCTTATTCCCAGATAAAAATCCTTCGCTAATATGATAGTTGTCTAGTAACAAATTAAGCTGTTCTCTTGTTTGTTTTAGTTTTATATCATCGTCTTTAATATCTGTCTGCTCTAGTGCAATGAGCTCTTTGAGTTTATCTCTTAAGGGTATATACTTTTTAATTCTATTTTGGATGGTGGGGCTTAAATCTTCAATTTTTGATGCTCTTATTTCTCCGTTTATCGACGAGGTTATTTTGCAAATTTGATCATTATAGATTAAAAGGCTATTTTCTTTTAAATCCTTAACATAATCATAGGCATCGTCGTAACTTTCTATTGCAAAGTCGATAATAGATGCCGGCTCTCTCCACTTATATACGTTAGCAGGAAGTTGATTTTCTATGAAATTTTCTATTGCTGTATCAAGACTAAAATTTATATCGTCTTTTGGATCATAAAAAATTGCTTTTCCAAATTGCCCATTTCTAAAGACCGGCTTAGCAAGTATGTTTTGGGGATTTTCAATAAAATAATGGTTTATGCTTTGATTTAATTCTGTGCCATCTTGTGCTACTTGAGTTGATTTAATATTGGATATTTCTTTGTTATACTCAGGATGCTTGCCTTTTTGTAGAAAAATGATATCTGTTTCAGCCTCTGTGTGCTTAAAAACATTGTTTGGCAAACGCACTGCACCTAAGAAAGTATGATTTTGCGCTATCTCATCTCTTGCTGAATTGTATTTAGCATCCATAAAGTGACGACTTACTACAAAAGCACTTATTCCATCTTCTTTTAAACTGTATTGTGTGGCTTTTTGTATAAAGAAATTATGGGCTGAACCATATAAATCTTGATGCTTATTATCAAAAAGTGGGACATCTAAAAATGGAGGATTGCCAACAACTGCGTCAAACTGCTCATCATAAGTAAATTTTTCGTAGCCAATGTTATTATTTTTTTGATTCGGATATAAAATTTTGTTCATTTTAATTGTAAGAGGTTCAATATCAAGACCAGTAAAATGAAAATTATCGTTTTTGTTAAACGTAATAAACGAACCATTTCCTACACTAGGCTCTAGAATTTCTTTGTTCAAATCTGCTCTATCGGCATTAATACCAAGTCTTTCGAGACCTTTATACATTGCCGAAACGATATTTTTAGGCGTATAATATGCAGTTAAATTTGAGCGTTTAGCAGCATCATATTCACTTTCGCTAAGTAGCTTTTTGAGCTCTTCTCTTTCATCTTTCCATTTTTCATTGCGTTCATCAAATAGTCCATTTATTCCTCCCCAGCCTGAAAAGTTAGCTATTGTTAGCTGTTGCTCTCTTGTAATATTTAGTTCTATTTCGCCTTTCTTAGCAAGATCTAATTTTGGGTAAATTTCGTTAGTAGTTTTAATTGCTGCAATATTTTTTCTAAATCTATCCTTTTCCCCACCTAGTTCTAGGGCATCGCTTAGTTTTAGGTCCTCAAAGGTATTATTGAATTTTTTTATAGGATTAATTATGGTTTCTTCATTTGGTGTAACATCTGTTGTGTTTATAGTTTCAAATAAGCTATTTTCTATCTCATTTATCTGTGCATCTATATCAATCGTTTTTTCTATAATTGAATTGAGATTACCTCCAAAGTATTCTGGATGAGCATCTGCCATACTAAATAGATCAAGACTATCATATAGATTATTATCATTTTTCTGTTTTGCCATTTAAAATCCTTACAAAAAAATAAAATTTTAAAATAAAATTTTATCTAAATTTATGGCAAATGCCGATTTTTACATACTTTTATAACAATATATTATTATGTGAAATATTAAATATTTTTATACAATATTAAAATATTTAATATTTTTAATAGCCATTCATTTCTTTGTCTTCATTAATAAGCATTCTAATATATGCGGCACGAGTTGGAAAGCATTTTTTATTATAGATATAGTCTAAATATTTTAATTCATCTTCTTCTAAATAAATTACAACCTGTCTTTTCTTTGGTTTATATTGGCTATTATCTTTTTCTTTGTTGTCTGTCATCTATTAATTCCTTGTTTTTTTTCCCTCTCCTTGGCACTAAGTTTTAGAAAATCAGTGAAATCAAATCCTTTCTTTAGCTCTTTTTCTAATCCGTTTTGTTTGAGTATCTTTTCCCATTCTATTATTTCTACAACTTTACAAGAGTTATTTAACTGCTCTTTTAAAGCCTTTGCACCATTTTTCCCTGCCTCGTCATAATCATATGCTACAACAATGTAACTATCTTTTAACATATCAATTTGAATTTGTTTTAAATGAGTGGCAGCACTCCCAAAGCTTATAGCCTTATATCCACGTGACAACATATTTAAGCAGTCTTTTTCACCTTCAGCTATGAATATAGGACTATCATCTCTTGTATATTCTTTTAATGCTTGGATATTAAAGGCGCAGCGTGGTCTATTTTTGCTAAAAGTGTATTTGATATTTAAATTTGGATTATATTTCCAAAGCGTTACGATCTTGCCAGTCTCATTTCTTAATGGCATTACCAACCTATCTTCTTCTTTGGAATAACCTATTTGAAATCTTTGAGCTATTTCTTTACGTTGATTATTGTCACAAACCGGAAGCAGTTTATGTAAAAGTTCTTGATAGCGTGTAAAATTCTCACGCCTTTCATTTTCGTATTTTTTTACTATGTCGTCATCAAGATAATCTATTGTGGGTTCTTCTTTAATTGGTCTAACATTTATAGCTTTTTTATGAATAGCAATATTTGTCTTTTGCCCATGATTTAGATCATGATCTATTTTTAGGTTGTCTAGAATACCTGCTACTTCTAAAAATGCACTTCTTTCATCGCAATTCTTTATTTCCTTATAAAATGCTATTATATCACCCCTAAAACCACTGCCAAAGTCTTTAATATAGCCATTCTTTGGATCAATAGAAGCAGAAGCGGTATGCTCATCTTCTCGCATCCTGAATTTATAGTGGCTATCCACGTCAAAACCAAGATATTCTAAAAAAGCCCTTGTATCATCTTTGTGTAAGTTCATTTAATTACTCTTCTTGCTTGTTTTAAAGTTTTTAAATTTGCAAAAACTTTACGAGAATATGGATTATTTTCAACTTTTCCGTTATAGCAGTTTAGTGCTTTATAATCCCAACCATGTTTATTAATGCAATTTCTTAGTATCATTGCTCCCATTTGAATGTTTGTTTCTGGCTTATATAGGTCATCAATGCTTAAATTTTTAGCTTTTAACGTTGTTTCATGAATTGAATTAATCTGCATCAACCCATAATCTATTGAGCCATTGTTGTTAATATTCTTTGCATTATTGGTAAAGTTACTCTCTGTTTTTGCTATAGCCCAAAGAAGTATCGGAGGGATATTAAACTCTTTGCCAAATTTATAAAAGAGCTTATTGTATCTACTTTCATTAGCATTGGGTATAGCTAAAACATTTGTCGCTATTGTAGATAATGATAATATAATAATAAATAGTTTTTTATAGTATTTTATTGTTTTAAATTGTTTTAAAAATTTCATCTATTAGCGCCTAAGCTCTTTTGATTTGAGTGTTCCATAACTTTTTCTTTTGGAAGTTTTATTGCACCACTTTTGACCTTTTCTGTGTATGCCTTACCTAATCTATTTATTACCTCTTTGTTGTTTTGTGCCGATACAATATTATTTATATGTTTACCTATACCAGATATGCCAGCAACACGATTTAAATTTTGAGTAAAAGCTGTAATACTTTCATCTCCTATGCTTTCAGCTAATGCTGCAGTTGCTTCTATGCCACCTTTTAAACATTTTTCAAAATTATCAATTGTTGCAGGATTTTTAAAATTTAATCCTTTGCCTCTTTCTTTGTTTTGTTCTTCATTTTGATCTAAAATTAGATCGTTTGTTTCAGTGGATTTTATAAAAATTTTATTAGCTATTTTGCTAACACTACCTATGCCACAATCATTGCAACCTATCTTTACT
>NZ_POYX01000124.1:0-10258 GCF_002913865.1 Campylobacter concisus | reverse complement strand
CCTTAAATAGTTTTTTAATGACACTGAAACTATACAATTAATTGCCTTATTAATGTGGCTTAAAATAAAATAAATTAGAAAAGTTAAAAAAAGCTTAAATATGCCTTAATTGCATATTTAAAAACGCTATTTTTATGGAGTTATATAAGATATGATTTTTTAGCAGAATTATTAAAATTTAGCTCTTTTTTGATATCCATTTTTATTTTTGGGCTAAATTTAGAAAGTGGGAGTGAATTTTACTCCAAAGCTAGCATCGAACCATCTTCAAATTTTAAAAATACTCGCTCGCCGATCTTTGTAATTTTATCATCGTGGCTAAAAATTTTGATCAAAAAGTCGCCAACTTTGACCTTTAATAGCTTTTCATTGCCCATATAAAGCGAGGCTGAGTGCAAAATCCCTGAAATTTGACCCTCACCACCTGTTTTAGAAATTTTTATCTTGCTTGGATTGATCGTGATCTTGCTTTTGCCTTTAAAATTTGAAGGTAATTTTAGCTTCGAATCATCGCCAAAGCTTAGCACACCACCTTCTATCTCAAAGATATTTTTGTATTCAAACTCGCAGACTCTGCCTTTGTGCAAAAACACGCACTCGTTTGCTAGCATGCTAAGCCACTTCTCGTCGTGGCTTGCGATGACAAAGCCGCAGCCATATTTCTCGTGCATCAAATTTATAGCCTTGCTAAAGAGCTTTGAAGTGCCGATATCAACGCTATTTGTCGGCTCATCAAGCAGATAAAATGGCACTCTTAAAGAGAGTGCCAAAGCAAATGCGATGCGCTGCGTCTGCCCTGAGCTTAGCTCAAAGTGGCGCTTATCTAAAAATTTCTCATCAAGTCCTACAAGTGCCAGAGCTTCGCTAGTTCGCTCATCAAATTCGCTTAGTAAATTTCTACTTTTTAAGATGACTTTGAAATTTTCTCTAACGCTTCTTTTTAAAAGGGCAGGCTCAGGCAGCAAAACGCAAATTTTACGCAGCATTTCAAGGCTTGGTCTATTTTCTCCCCAAAGTGAAATTTCGCCGCTATCTGGGCTTTGCAGGCGCGAGAGCACTCTTATTAGTGTGCTTTTGCCACTGCCATTACTGCCCATTAGAGCGGTTATCTTTTTGGTATTTATATCAAGGCTTGGGATATTTAGGATCTCGCTTTTGCCGTAGCTTAGGTGTAAATTTCTTATCTTTATCAAAATTTGCTCCTATTTGTCTAGTTTTTTGAGCGCAAAGATCGCTAAATTTACTAAAAATGCGATGAATATCAAAACCATGGCAAGCGCTATACCCATGGCAAATTCGCCCTTGTTTGTCTCAAGCGAAACGGCTGTGGTGATCGTTCTAGTAAAGTACTTGATGTTGCCACCTATCATCATCGCAACGCCCACTTCAGCCACGATCCTGCCGTATGCGGTGGCGATGACGACCATGAGGGCGTAGCGCAGCTCGTAAAGCACACAGCAAACTAGCTTTGCCGGCGCAAGGCGTAAATTTAGGATAGTTAGATAGTGCTTTTTCTCCATATTTTCAACCACGCTTGCAGTAAGCGAGATGATGATAGGAAGGGCAAGCACAAACTGACCCAGCATGACCGCTTTTAGCGTAAAGAGTAAATTTAGGCTACCAAGTGGGCCATTTCTAGTGATAAATGCGTATAAGATAAGACCGATCGCAACTGTTGGCATGGCAAGAGCCGTGTCACTTAAAAGGCGTAAAATTTTTCGGCCCCTAAAGTCATAAAAGCCAAGCATGAAACCAAGTGGAAAGCCCATGATAACGGCAAAAAGTATCGACACGCTTGATGTGTAAAGGGTAGCCTTGATAGCTGAATATGTTTCAAGATTGCCGTTTAAAAGTAGATTAAAGGCTTCTGTAAAGCCATTAAGTAAAAAATCCAAATATTATTCCTAATTTTTTTATTCATATTATTTTAATATGCTATAATACCACATTTTCTAAAAAGGAGAAAAATGAAAAAGATTATTTTAGGCTCACTAGCAGCCGCAGTTTTGGCGTTTGGCGCTGACAATGAACTAATCATGGCGACTACAACAAGTACAGATAACACTGGATTGCTTGACGCGATCTACCCAGTTTATAAGGCTAAAACAGGTGTTGATATAAAATGGACAGCTGTTGGTACAGGTGCAGCTCTAAAGCTTGGCGAAGACTGCAACGCTGACGTACTTTTCGTTCACTCACCAAAAGTTGAGAAAGAATTTGTAGAAAAAGGCTTTGGCTTAAAGAGAAATGCCGTAATGTACAATGATTTCGTCGTTATCGCTGATAAATCAATTGCTGATAAATTTAAAGGTAAAGATATCAAACAAAGCTTTGAGCTTATCAAAAAAGATGGTATCAAATTCTTCTCACGTGGCGACAAATCAGGCACAGACAATAAAGAAAAAGGCATCTGGAAAAAGATCGCTGGCGAAGTCCCTGAAAAAGATAGCTGGTATATGCAGACAGGTCAAGGCATGCTAGCTACGATAAATGCTGCTGCTGAGCAAAAAGGCGTTACATTTACTGATCGCGGTACTTACATTAAATATGAAGCAAATCAAAAAGGTCATCCTGAGATGGTCATCATCAACGAAGGCGACAACGACCTTAAAAACTTCTACTCTCTAATCGCAGTAAATCCAAAACACTGCCCTAAAACTGACATCGAAAATGCAGAGAAATTTATAAAATGGGCAACAAGCGAAGAGGGTCAGAAATTTATAGGCGACTTCAAACTTCTTGATAAGCCACTTTTTACTCCAGACGCAAACACACGCAAAAACTAATACAACGGGCGAGCAATCGCCCATTTTTTTATAAATTTTCATATTTTTTAAATTTATTTTTAATCACTTAAGCTAAAAAACCAAATTCAAAATAAGACAAAAACGGCAAAAAGCTCCGTAAATTCAGCGTCAAAGAAATATGCAAATTTTGCATATTACTTAAAATTTTTTTAAATAAAATAATTAATTTTAAAACTACTTTTATTTTATAAGGTATATAATAACCGAACTATTAGAAATATTACTTGAAAGGAAATCTATGCAAAAGATTGTTCAAACAACCTGTCCGTATTGCGGAACTGGTTGCGGCATAGACCTTATCGTAGAAAACGGTAGGATAGTCGATGCGAAGCCAACAGACAACCATCATGTAAATGACGGTGAGTTGTGCTTAAAAGGTATGTTTGGTTGGGAATTTGTAAATTCTCCAAAACGTTTAACAAAACCAATGATGAGAAAACTAAACGGTGAGTTTAATAAACACGGCAAACTTGAAGAGGTAAGTTTTGATGAAGTTTATGAATTCTTAGGAAAGACTTTTAAAAATAGCGTAGAAAAATATGGTCCAAGTTCTATCATGGGCTTTAGTTCAGCTCGTTCAAACAACGAAGACAACTATGTATTTCAAAAATTCTTTCGTGCTTTAGGAAGCAACAACGTAGATCACTGCGCTCGTCTTTGACACGCTCCAACAGTGGCAGGTCTTGCCAGCACCCTTGGAAACGGAACAATGACAAACGATCTTGTTGAGTTTGCGACTGATACAGATGTATTTTTACTAATAGGCACAAATACAAGCGAATGCCACCCAATCATCGCTATGCAGATGCAAAGAGGCTTAGAGCGTGGTGCGAAAATGATCGTTGTGGATCCAAAACGCACCGATATGGCTAAAAAAGCCGATATATTCTTGCAAATTCCAGTTGGCTCAAACATCAAAACACTAAACACAATGATGAATGTCATCATCTCTGAAAATTTACAAGATACAGAATTTATCGAAAAATATGCAGAGGGTTTTGAATATCTAAAAGAAGCCGTAAAAGACTTCACTCCTGAGAGATTTGAGCGTGAGACTGGTGTCAAAAAAGAGCTTATAACTGAAGCTGCTAGGATGTATGCAAAAGCTGGCAGTGCTGCTATTTGCTACACTATGGGTATCACTCAGTTTAGCGACGGTACATCAAATGTATTCTCACTTTCAAATTTAGCGATCCTAACAGGAAATTTAGGTAAAAAAGGCGCTGGCGTAAATCCACTTCGTGGTCAAAACAACGTCCAAGGCTCATGCGACATGGGAGCACTTCCTAACGTCATCCCAGCAGGTGCAGTAAATAGCGCTTATGCACAAGAGCAAGCTCGCAAAGTTTGGCACTTCGAGCTTAATCCAGTGCCTGGCTTTAAACTAACATACGCACCTGATAAGATGGATAGTGGCGAGCTAAAAGTGCTTTACGTATACGGCGAAAACCCAGTCATGAGTGACCCTTGGACAGAGCACTTTGTGCATGCTACACACCACCTAGACTGCTTTATCGTACAAGATCTATTCTTTACTGAAAGTGCTCAAAAAGCCGATGTCGTCTTACCTGCAGCTGGTTGGGGTGAGAAAGATGGAACATTTATCAACACATCTCGCCGCGTTCAAAGAACTAGGAAAGCAAGCGAGCCAGTAGGTGGCGTAGAGCCTGACTGGAAAGTAGTTTGCAACATCGCAAAAGCTATGGGTCTTGAGGGATTTGACTTCTTAAGCGCAGAAGAGGTTTGGGACGAGCTTAGAAAACTAATGCCTAAATTCTTTGGCGGTATCAGCTACTATAGACTTGAAAAACTAGGTGGCATCAGCTGGCCATGCCCTGATGAAGATCACCCAGGCACACCTGATCTTTATACCGATCACAAATCAATGCTACCTGATGGTAAATTCCGCCTAGCTCCAGTACTTTACGCTGACGATAAAGATAAGCGTGCAAGCATGGAGGCTGAATTTAAAGCCAAAATGCATATACCTGATGGCTATCCAATAGGCTCAGGCGCGATGAGCGAAGTGCCTGATGAGGTCTATCCTTGCCTATTTACAACAGGTAGAAAAGTATATCACTACCACACTGGTACGATGACAAGAGAGTGCCCACCGCTAGAGTATGGTGCTGGCATCGAAGGTCCGCTAATCGAAGTAAGCCCTGATATCGCAAGAGAGAGAGAGCTAGAGGATGGCTGCTACGCAATGGTAGAGAACAAACGCGGCAGGATCGCAGCTAAACTTCGCGTAAATCCTGACCTTAGGGAGAGTACGATATTTACGACTTTCCACTATAGTGAGGCTGATGGCAACGAGCTCGCAAACGCACAAGACCACGATCCGCTCTCAGGCATCACACCTCTTAAGATCACTATAGCTAACATAAAAAGGTTAAGCGAAGACGAGTATATAGCATTTAGACAACAAAACGAGATGTCTATGCACTCTGAAAAACCTTATCTTTCACCTGTTAGATCATAATTTCAAGGGCACAATGCCCTTGAATCATACAATTTTATAGGAATATTTTCTCTTATCGTCTGCATTTAAGCTTCACTATAAAAGCTTTTCTTTGATCAAAAATTTGCTTATAATGTGTATATATTTTGTATTTCTAACACTAGTAAATATGACGAATATCCACTTTTACAAAAAAATGAATTAAATTTTAAACAACTATAAATTTGTTTATAAGATCAAGGCCTATCACAAACAAATAAATTTTTCAAAACTAAAGCACAAAAACGACTAAAAAAATTTTAAATAAAGAAAGCATATCCAAACCTATATTTTAAATTTTAAAAAATAAATTTTTAGCTCCATTTTTTCACGGCAAAAAGTGTGCTTGTGTTCTGCAAAGACCTGCACTATTTAAATTTAATAGGTCAAATTTAAAAACTAGCGCTAGAAATTTAAAAATTTAATCCTTCCAAAGCCACCATTTTAGCTTGGCATTGTCTGGACAGGGCGTATTTGCGTAGTAACAGACCATGCGGTAAACATAGAGGATACACCTATCACTACCTCGCCCAAGCGCCTTTGTGCGCTCAAACATCTCATCTGGATCTGCGCCTTTTAGCGAAGCGATATCCTCGTAGCCAAGTGCCAGCAGATCTGCCTCGGTTGCCTCGCCGACATAAGGGATTTTCTTAAAATCGCTCAAATTTACCTCAATTTTCTTTTAAATTCCGCCAAACTCGCCGCTTTGAGTGAAATTTCAAATTTCATTCCTGCGCTTTGAGGCTCGCTAAATTTTACCTTACTACTGCGCAAAGTCGTTATCCAAGCTATGCACGAGGTGGTTTAATTTAAAATTTCTTACGCGAAAAAACCACCCTTAAAATGATTTTGCGTCAAATTTCACGCAAATCTCGAGCGCTAAATTTGCTCCAAAATGCGTTCGCAAATTTCTCTTGGATTTGCGTTTTCATAAATCGGCCTGCCAACGACGATAAAGTCGCTGCCCTCTTGCTTTGCGCTAACTAAATTTGCAACCCTCTTTTGATCGCCCGCACTCTCGCCAAAAGGCCTAACTCCAGGGCAAAGCGTGATGAAATTTTGATTTGTCACGTCTTTTATGAGCTTGCTTTCAAAGACCGAGCAGACCATGCCGTCAAGCCCCGCTTCAAAGCTCATCTGGCTAAATTTCCTAACCGAGTGAGATAGCGTATCGTTATAAACCGCTTCAAATTCGCTCTCATTAAAGCTAGTAAGTGCCGATACCGCAAGCACTAAAGGGCGATTTTGCAGCGCATTAAGACGCTCCATTACAGTTGTCATCGCTCTCTCGCCAGCGCTTGCATGCAAATTTATCATATCCACGCCTATCTTTGAGACGACCTCGGCGGCGTCTGCCATCGTGTTTGGGATGTCATAGAGCTTTAGATCAAGAAAGATTTTAAACTCCCCTGCCCCTTTTAGCTCCTCTATAAATTTAGCTCCGTCTCTAAGGTAGCTTCTAAGCCCCACTTTTAGCCAAAGATCAAGCCCTTTTAGCTCACACACAAGGGCTAAATTTTCATCCTTGCTCGCCATATCAAGAGCGACGCAGAGCCTCATAGATCACCCTTTATCTTATCTAGCACGCCGTTTATAAATTTTGGCGCCTGATCGCTTCCAAGCTCCTTTGCAAGCTCGATCGCCTCGTTTATGATGACAGCTTTATCTGTCTGGCTAAATTTCATCTCATAAAGCCCAAGTCTAAGGATGGCTAGCTCTGTTGCGCCAACCTTGCTAAAGTCGCCATCTTTTAGGTGCGGCTTTAAAATTTCATCTAGTTTTTCTTTGTTGGCAAGCACCTCTTTAAATGTTTGCAAAGCTTCATTTTTACGCTCATTTCTTATCTTTTTTTCTTCTACAAATTCCTCTTCAAACTCAGCAGTTACGGGATTTATCTCGTTTGAGTAAAGTAGTGAAACGATCGCTTGTCTGACCTGATGACGCGTTGCCATTTTACTCTCCTAGCTTTTTATATAAATTTAGCATCTCTATAACGCCCGTCATCGCTTCAAAGCCTTTGTTTCCAGCTTTGCTGCCAGCTCGCTCGATCGCTTGCTCGATGCTATCAACAGTTAGCACACCAAATGTGACTGGCTTTGCGTATTTTAGCGTTACATTTGCGATGCCTTTGGTGGTCTCAGCACTTACGTAGTCAAAGTGCGGCGTTGCGCCTCTTATCACCGCTCCCACGCAGCAAACCGCGTCAAATTTACCGCTTGCAAGCACTTTTTCAAGCGCCATAGGTATCTCAAATGCGCCAGGGACTAGCACTAAAGTTAAATTTTTCTCGTCGCCGCCGTGACGTAAAAATGCGTCCTTTGCGCCCTCTACCAAGCGGTCTGTGATGATGTGGTTAAACCGTGCGTTTATGATCGCTATCTTTTCGTTGCCTTTTAGGGCTAAATTTCCTTCGATTATTTTCATTCTCTTCTCCTTATATTTTGCGTAGTTTATCAAAATCTTATTTAAACTAAAGCTAATATCTAACCTCGAATGAAACGCTAAAATTTCTACCAGGAGCAGTATATCGCTCAAGTCCGGTACCATCAAATTTAACATAGCTTTGGTTGCCGTTATATCTAAGCTGCCTTAAATTCTCCCAAGTAGAATACTCTTTATTAAAAATATTAAACACCCCTGCATTTATGCTGAAATTTTTACTGATCTTATAGCCCATAGTTAAGTCAAAGACAAAATAGCTTTTACTTAGAAATTTATGTGCTTCTGGCTGTGTTGTGCCAGTTACTTTACCTGTATCTCTATCAACAGTTATTTGAGAAAAATTTGGCGGTATTTTTGAAACCGCATCTTTTTCTTTTTTGGCTGCTACAAATTTACTAGTTAATAAGAGATCAAATTTATTATCACTATACCCAAGTCCAGCCACTGCAGTAAACGGCTGAATAGCCATAAGTGAAGTTCCATCATTTTTTTTGCCACGTGCATAGGTCGCTTTTAAGCTTGCATATAAATTTTCATTTAAATTTAGCGCATCTCCATTTACACGCGAGTTTAGTTCCAAACCTTTGACGGTGGCTCTACCAACATTTACATGTTTAAAATCGAGACTTTTTTTGCTGTATTTTTTTACAAAATCAAATGTCGCAAAGTCAAGTTCTTCTATCTCTTCAATACCAACCTCATAATCACTATCAATAAAATCTCTATATTTGGAGTAAAAAGCACTAAGAGCCAGCGCATAACTCTGACCCGATGACAATAAACTTACCTCATGATTAAAGGCTTTTTCTGGTTTTAGCTCTAAATTTCTAACATATCTTGTACTATCCCTTGGTGTATCAAAATACATCTCCTCCACTCTTGGCGCACGAAAACCAGTACTAAATGCGTAGCTAACACTCACATTGTTATTTATATCATACTGGGCTCCTGCATTGTAGGTAACGGCTTTAAATTTACTTTTTTGTAGCTCTGGTGTTGTGACCATTTTATATCCTGCACCAGAGGCAATATTTGCTTGCTCTGGTTTATAAACATATCTATCAAGCCTAACTCCATAGTTTAGACTTAAGGCCTCATTTAAGCTCATATCATCTCCCAGAAAAACATATTCAAGAGTGCTTTTTACTGGCTGAGCAAAGGTTACGTCCGTTGCTTTAACCAGCTTGAAAGGGTTTGCTGGATCTACGATAAAACCGCTACCGCCCCATTTTGTATTAAAACTTTGTCTAAGTTGTAAATTTCTATTTTTAAAGGTAGAGATGTGTCTGCCAAGACCAAAACTCAATATGTGAGAAAATTTACCTGCATTAATGTCGCCACTCATGCCGCTTATATCGAACTGTTTTTTGTCTTGAAAAAATTCATAGCTATCTTTTTGATCAAAACTTGAGTTGTATTGCATGTCGTTTGGATAGTTTGCATGATATCTTGTGAAATTTGACCTCTGCTGCACTCTTTGCTTATAAAAACTTACCTTTAAATTACTTAGTAAAGCATCATGGTCTGGCACAAACTCATAGTAAATTCCATATCTTTTGTAAGGGATGCTATCTCTTGTTTGCTTTCGATTAAGTGTTGCGGTGCTATTACTCTTCTCTTCTGTAAAATAGTTTTGCCTAAAGTCTTCATAGGATGTATTTATAAAATGCGAGTCAAACCTATAGCCAAATTTCATCAAATTTGAGTGCGTGCGAAATCTCACATCATCGGGCAAAATTCTACCAAAGGAGCAAAGCTCTGGGTATTTATCTGCCAAATACGAATCCTCTATACTAGTCCCCATTCCACAAAATGGCACATCATTTAGCTTACCGCTGTAAAAATTCTTTGTCTGTTTGCCACTCTTATACGTATGCTGAAATAGTGCTTCGATACCGCCTGCTTTTACGCCTGCACCTGCAACTTGCCTAAATTCACTATTTTTTGATGCGTATGCGCTTTTGCTATAGAAGCCAACATTTTGCCCATCCCTTACAAAATCATCAACATTTTTTGTCTGCATACTAACGCTACCACCGATCGCGCCACTACCTTTGTTTAATGAATTTGCACCTTTTACAAACTCTACACTGCTTATGTTTTCAAGCTCGGTGCTGTTTCGGTTGCCATTTAATATCCCTAAAATATTGTAAGAACGAGGCATAAAGCTCTCAACAGCTTCCATTCCGTCTATTTTTAAAGAAACCCTATCACTATCTACACCTCGTATGGCATACCCATTATTTCCGCTTCTACCACCTTCTGTGACAGTTACGCCAGTTTCGTTTCGCACGAGATCTCGCTCGGAGAAAATTTGACCTTTTTTTAGCTCGCTTTTGCTAAGCTCTGTCTTTTTTGCTGAGATACCACTTGCACTTACTATAACACCTTCTAGCAGCGTATCTTGCGATGAAAAGACAAAGCTGGACGCCACACCAAAGATAAACAAAATTCTACAAATTTGCACAATGTCTCCTTAAATTTGAAAAATAACTTGAAAGTGTAGTGT
>NZ_POYX01000123.1:0-32941 GCF_002913865.1 Campylobacter concisus | reverse complement strand
GTTTTAAAATTTGAACCAAGCTGCAAGCGAAGCCAAATTTTAGTAGTCAATTCTTAGGGGTGAATGGAATTTTAAAATTTGCAATAATAAAAATTTTATATTATTTTCACAGAAAAAACTTTGAATTCTAAAATTTTTATTAAAAAGGGAGACAAGAGAGAGCTTAAATTGCATTCTGTTTGTAGCTTGCAAAGCAAAATCCAAAAAAGAATATACTCAAAAACTTACTCGTAAATTTAGAGTTTATTTGGCTCTAAAATTTTACATATATTCTTAAAAATTTTAGAGCTCACCTCTACTTGCTAAAATGTCTATTTTTTATCTTTCTCAGTCTGGACTTTATCTAGCTTTATATATCTCATTTCAACTAGCTTGTTATAAATTTGAGAGATTTTTGGTCCAGCAGCGCTACCACCGTGACCACCGTGTTCGACAACCATTGTGATGACGTATTGTGGATCCTCAAAAGGCGCATAGGTCGTCATCCACGCGTGAGATCTTTGCAGATACGCCATATCTTCTTCTTTCATACGCTTCTTTTCAGTTTGCGAGATACCAACGACCTGGGCTGTTCCAGTCTTTGCCGCAACCTTTACAAGACTTCCCACAAAGTGCCTATTTGCCGTGCCTCTTGGGTGATTTGCAACCTCATACATCGCATGTCTAATGGCAGGTAGCTGCGACTTCTCAAACGGCGTAAAAGCATCATCTGTTGGCGTAAAATCAACATCCTTGCCATCGATGCTCTTTAAAAAATGTGGCGTCACATTTAACCCAGTTGCAAGGCCAGCTGTGTATTTAGCCACCTGCATAGGCGTGACTAGAAAATTTCCCTGTCCTATAGAGGTGATGAGCGTCTCACCTTGAAACCACGCCTTGCCATACTTCCTCATCTTCCACTCCCTACTTGGCAAGGTCCCCACAAATTCATTTGGCAAATCAACCTCCGTTTTCCTACCAAAGCCCATGCGCTCAAGTATCGGCACAATGGCATCTATGCCTATCTTTTGGCTACCCTTGTAAAAATAGTCATCACAGCTCTCTCTAATGGCCGTGTTCATATTGACCGTGCCGTGACCATGCGAGTTCCAGCAGCGAAATTTACGCCCTCCAAGCTCATACGAGCCACTACAAAAAAAGCTATCATATTTGCTCATGCCATTATCCAAAAAGGCAAGCGCCATACCCATTTTTACGACAGATCCTGGCGGGTAAAGGCCATTTATCAGCTTATTTGTAAATGGGTGATCGACGTTTTTTACAAGCTCCTCCCACTCAGCCTGGCTGATACCAAGCACAAATGGGTTTAGATCATACTCTGGAAAGCTTCCAGCAGCGATGATAGCGCCATCTTTTAGGCTCATAACTATGACGCTTCCTGCATCTTTGCCAAAGACATCAGCGACAAACTGCTGCAGTTCAAGATCGACGGCAAGCTTTATGTTTTGGCTTTGTGGCGCTTGATAGCTCACCTGCTCGATCTCCTCATTTAGTGCATTTACCTTGATCTTTTTAAAACCTTGAATTCCTTGTAAGATCGGGTTATAAAAGCGCTCTACGCCGCTTCTACCGATATAGTTTGTTAGCTTTGTTAAAGGGTCATTTTCCATATCTTTTTGGTTTGCTCTGCCGACATAGCCGATGATGTGAGAAGCCAGGTCATTATATGGATAGTGGCGCTTCGAAGCTGGTCTTATCTCTAAATTTTCACGCAGAGAAAGAGGCGCAAAAAATGGCAAAAATTTATCATAATCAACAAATTCGACCACGTTTATGAAGTCTTGGTTATAGGCTGAGTCGTTTTTTATATATTCATTTTTAAGCTTTGTGACGTTTAGATCACCAAATAGCGATCCGATGTAGGCTAACTCATCGTCTAAAATTTTCACCTTTTTGTTTGCGCTAAGGTGTGGCTTTACATAGATAGAAAAACCTAAGCGATTGACCGCCATAGGCTTGTCGTGCGCATCAAAGATGATGCCCCTAACTGGCGGGATATAGATAGTTTTTATCGCATTTTGCTCGGCGATCTCGTTGTAGTAGGTGTTTGAATTTACACTTAGGTGGTAAATCCGCCCCAAAAGCATGATCCAAAAAAGAGCGATCACGCCAAAAACTATACGCATCCTCATAGCACTTTGTCCCTAAAAAGCACGATAGCAAGCACACTTTCAAGCGCTATGAAAAAGAGATACTCTGCGCTAAAAGTCAAATTTGGCTCGTTTAAGACGTAGGCAAAAAGATTATTTACAAGAAAAGTTAGCACATAGCCAGAGGCGACAAAGATTATGAGCAGGCAGTTTCGCCACTTCATCGTCGTATAGAGCCAGTCTAGCACGAAGTTGTAAAATAGCAAAAATGCAATGATCGTTGAAAAGAGATAAAAGCCGTGAATTTGCTCGGCAAAGACCAAGAAAATGAGCGAAAAATACCACGAAAGCTTAAACTCATCATACTGCTTTTGTTTTCTTGAATACTCCAAAATCATATATGTAAAAAAAATGCCAATAAGTGGCGGCAAGAAGCCAAACTGCGTAGTTGCGATCTCGTAAGAGAGCAAAAAAATGGCCCACCAAAAGCCTTTAAAAATTTTAATGTCTAAGCTGCTTATGGTTTGCATTTTACCTACCAAGAGCGTGGTTTATGATAGCTTCCCGTGCCTTGTCGATGCCGCTTTTGCTGAGTGTCGAGACCAAAATGCCGCTTGGGTCAAATTTCATTATCGCACTCTTTTGGCTTTGATTTAGCTTGTCGCTTTTTGTGTATAAATTTAAGATTTTTTGATCAGCTCTTAAAAAGCTTTTTAAGTAAGTATCCACGTTTACGTCGATGTCTAGGTCAAAGTGCCTAGCGTCGATTAGATGTATAAAAAGTCTGATGTCGCTTCTAAATTTCAAAAACTCATCTAAATTTTTACGCCACTCATCGTGTTTTGACTTTGCCACTTTTGCGTAGCCAAAGCCTGGTAGATCGACTAAGATGAGCTTAAATTTCTCTTTTTCGCCCTCTTCTTTTTCCTCACAAAACTCAGCCTCAAAGAAATTTATAAGCTGCGTTTTACCAGGAGTGGACGAGCTTTTGGCTAAATTTTTTTGATTTACAAGTGCGTTTATGAGGCTACTTTTACCCACATTTGACCTGCCCAAAAAGACCACCTCGCTTGTCACAAAGCTTGGAGCCTCTTTTATGCTTGGGCTTGAAGTGATAAATTTAGCGCCAAGAGCTCTTATCACTTACTTTTATCCTCGATCTGAAAGATAAATTTAACCGGCTTTTTCTCGTCACTATTTACACTATATGTGCCATCTTTTTGATTGACTACGATCTTGTCGCCATAGACATTTTTGTCAGTCTCTACCTCGTGCAAATAGCCGTTGCCAGTTACTGTGTATGTTTGCTTTGCAGGCTCGTATGTGAGTGTGTCGCCCTTGCCGTCATAGTGCTTATCTTTCATAAAAATTTTAGCTCTAGCGTTGCCTGTTGCTACGTATTTTACTGGCTGGCGCTTTTTATCAAAATGCACAACGACTTTGTTTGCTTTTAGCTCGTCGTATGAGCCTTTTTTGATATTTACATTGCCTACAAATTCGCTGATCTGCTTATTTTCATCTGCGAAAAAATCATTTGAAGTGATCTCAACTTGCTCTGCATTTAAAAATGTAAAGCCCAAAATCATCGCTAAAATCGCTGCTTTTCTTCTACCCATGCCCTTAACCCTTTTATCTGCGTTTGTTTTTTACCAAGATCATAGCTTCCACTATCACCTAGTGCTTTGTCGCCGTTTCTAGTGATGGTGAAATTTGCCTCTGATCTTACTATTTTTGTCTTTGTGTTATATATAACTTCATCGCTTTTAAATTTCAAACTATCGTTGTTTTCATAGTTTGCATTTTTTTGAAAGATTATCTCATCGTTTTGCGAGATAGCCTTGTCTGAGCTTAGAAAATGTCTTAAATTCCCTCTTAAAATTCTCGCTTTAAAGTCTAAAAATTCATCCCTGTCACTATATCTGTTTAGCTCGTCACTTTCATAAACTCCGCTTATCTTAGTTGAGTTTATCTCGTAATCAACCACGTCATTTACCTGCATATTTGATATCTTGGTATCAACCTTTAGAACGTTTGCTAGGTATGGGTCTTGAGCCGCTAAAAATATCATCACAGCACTAAAAATAGCCACGACGAAGTAGAAAATTTTTACAACCAACGCTTAGACCACTCGTCATATAAATTTTCTGATTTTATGATCATCTCGATCATCTCTCTAACAGCACCATTGCCGCCTTTGTGCTTTAGCTTTGTCTTTACATCAAGCTCTTTAATGGCATCTTTTGGCTTAAAGCTCCATGCAACTGCGTCTAAAATTTTATAGTCATTATAGTCATCGCCGATGGCTGCTGCGTTTTTAAAGCTAAGCCCTTCAAATTTTAGTATCTCGCTTGCTACCTCAAATTTATCGCCAACGCCTTGATAGACGTGATTTATCTTTAGATCCTCAGCTCTTCGCTCAACGATAGCTGACTTTCTGCCAGTGATGATAGCCACTTTCTTACCAAGCTTTAGCCAGCTCTCTATCGCGTAGCCATCTTTTACATCAAAAAATTTAAGCTCTTCGCCATTTGCATTGTAGATGATCTTGCCATCAGTGAGGCACCCATCAACGTCTAAAAAAATAATCTCTATCATAAAACGCCCTTAGTGCTTGGAGTGCCGATCCTTGCATTTTTAGCAAGCGCTCTGCGGAGTGCGACGGCAAATGATTTAAACGTTGCCTCAATGATGTGGTGAGTATTTTTGCCACGAATTTGATTTAGATGAAGGGTGATGGCTGAATTTATAGCAACTGCTCTAAAAAACTCTTCCACAAGCTCAGTGTCAAACTCACCAACTTTGGCATTTTCATTAAAATTTTCATATACAAGGTAGGCTCTGTTACTAATATCTATCGCGCAAAAAACAGCCGCCTCATCCATAACAACGCTCGCCTCGCCAAATCTCTCAACACCGCTTAATGGATACAAAGCTTCTTTTAAAAGCTGTCCCAAAACTATGCCAACATCCTCGACACTGTGGTGAAAATCCACATGCGTGTCGCCCTTGCATGAAATTTCAAGATCAAGCAAAGAGTGCTTGGTAAAAGCTTCAAGCATATGGTCAAAAAAGCCAATACCTGTGCTTATCTTTGCTACCCCAGAGCCGTAAATTTTAAGCTTCACCGAAATTTGCGTCTCTTTTGTGTTTCTAGTTAGTTCTAAAATTTCCTCTCTCACGCCCTAGCCTCTTACTATAAATGCGCCTTGGAATTTACCGCTTCTTGCGTAATCCCTAGCCTCGTCCTCGCTTCTAAAGCCATTTAAAAATACCCTATAAATGGTTGAGCCATCTATCGTAAATGTCTTAACGACTGATCTATAACCATCTATGCTTTTGTGCTCTCTTTGGTATCTGTTTGCGCCTTCAAGGTTTTTAAACGAGCCAATTTGTACCATAAAATCTCCACCCACAACGCGTTGCTCTGATGAGATCACGATGCCGCCAACTGGGGCCGTTGGAGAGACTGGATTTGGCACTTTTATGCCAGTGCTTGTTGGTTTTGTTGGTTGCGCGCTAGCGGTTGTAACAGCGTTAATGTCTTCATTAAAGCCGATAACCTCCATACTAACTGGAGCTGTGCCAGTACCGATGACATCAAGCTTCATCGCAGCTGCTTTTGAAAGATCAAGCACCCTGTCAGCTACAAAAGGTCCTCTATCATTTACACGCACGATAACACTTTTTTGATTTCTTAAATTTGTTACTTTAAGTATTGTATTCATCGGCAAAGTCTTATGCGCCGCAGTCATATTATACATATTATAAACTTCGCCATTTGAGGTCGTTTTGCCGTGAAAATTTGGACCATACCAGCTTGCCGTTCCGCTAGCCTTATCGCCGACACTTACGACGGTTGGGTAGTAGGTTTTGCCATTTATGGTGTATGGTCTCATTGTTGCTTTTTGAACTGAGGCGGAGTTGTTACCTCTTACATTAGTTGGGCCACTTGGAGTAAATGGAGCCCCACTCCAAGAACAGCCAGTGATTAGAAGTGTAAAACTTAGTCCTAAGTAGAAATTTAGGCTCTTACGGTATGACAATATTTGCTCCGACATTTAAATTTGAACTAGCCAAAGAATTTGCATCTTTTAGATCTTTTTCGCTTACATTAAATTTCTTTGATAAAGATGCGATCGTATCGCCTGTTTGAACTACATAGTTGTGAGATTTGTTTTGAGTAGAAAAAGGGATGATTAGTTTTTGATTATAGCTTACTGCATTTGTGCTAAGCTCGTTGTAGTCCTTGATCGCTCTGTGGCTAACGCCTGTTTTTTTAGAGATAGAGAGCAAGGTCTCGCCTTTTTTTACTGTATATGCATAGAAGTTATTTTTGCCATTAAATGGTTTGAAATTATCTGAGAAAAGTTGCTTTTTATTTTCAGGGATATAAACGTAATAATCTTTTAAAGTTGGAGGAGTAAATACAAATTTTAAATGTGGATTATTGCTTTTCATCTTTTTTGTGCTAAGACCGATACTGTCGCCTATCTGAGCTAAATTTGTACCGCCTGGCACTTTTACTTTCGTAAGTCTTAATCCGCCATTTATGTTTAGTAAAGACGACTCTTTAGATATCAAAAAGTCCGCATCTTTTGCAATATATGCCGCTCTTAAAATTTTAATGATAAAATTTCTAGTCTCAGCTGGGAGGTATTTTTTCTCAGCATCAAGAAGTGTTACAAGATCGTCTGTGCCAGCTTTTTGTATAGCTTTTTTTAATGCACCATCGCCGCAGTTATATGCCATTGCCGCCAAGTACCATTTGCCAAATTGATTTTTAAGTGATCTTAGATAATTTGTAGCTGCGACAGTTGATTCGACTGGATCTTTTCTCTCATCGGTGTATTGTCCTACTTTTAGGCCGTGAATTTTTGCTGTTTGCTCCATAAATTGCCACATACCAGTAGCTTTAGCATTTGAGACAGTGTGATTTGAAAAGCCTGACTCTATCATCGCTAGGTAGAAAAATGACTCAGGCACGCCTGATTTTTTGATCTGCTCTTTAATCATTGGTATATACATATAGCCGTTTTTCAAGGCATCTGTAAATGTTCTTACCTGTGAGTTTTGTATGCCTTGTCTCATCTTTGCATAGTGAGAAGTTTTCATAAAGCTAGCATCGATGTCTAGCTCTTTTAAAATTTTAACCTGAGTGTCATAAGAGCTCTTCTCAGGGGCGTTTGCTAGTAGCAAGGTGCTACATGCAAATAATAAAAATATCTTAAGCATTGCTTTCATTTCTATCCTTTTTCGTGTCAAAGCTTAATGATGCTAGCATCTTAAGCAAGCACAATGCCCAAAATTTAGGCAAAGCACTTAAATAACCTTTTGGCATTATTTGAAGTCGTTTTGCAAACTACTTCAAATTCAAGGTTTAAAATTTCAGCTATCTTTTTAGCAACAAATGTCGTAAACGCCGGCTCATTTCTCTTGCCACGATTTGGTTCTGGCGTAAGATATGGAGCGTCAGTCTCTATCAATACCCTATCAAAAGGAATTTTTGGCAGAATTTCAACTAAATTCTTAGCGTTTTTAAATGTCAAAACGCCACCTATGCCAAAGTAAAAATTCCCAAATTTACAAAGCTCTAAAAGAAGTGGCGAAGCATTATAACAATGCAAAACCGCTCCAGCTTCAAGCTTTGGCGCATACTCTTTTAAAATGTTAAAAGAGTCCTCATTAGCCTCTCTGATGTGGAGGATAACGGGTTTTTTTAACTCAACAGCCAAATCAAGTTGAGCTAGAAAAACACGTTTTTGATCAACTTTCTCTCTTAGCTTTTCGTCTTCATCTTTTGGCAAGCGGTAGTAGTCAAGCCCACATTCACCGATAGCTACGCACTTTTTATCTTTGGCAAATTCTCTTAAAGTTTCAATATCAAAATTCTCTTTATCATATGGATGAACTCCAACGGCAAAGAAAATGTCATTTTTTTCGTGCGCTATTTTAGCCGCTTTTGGTAAATCATTAATATCAGCTCCAGGGATAATAAAGCCTTTTAGCCCTAAATTTCTGGCTTCAGATAAAATTTGCTCTAGGTCAAAATCATAAACTTTACTATCCAAATGACAATGCGTATCTATAATCATAAAGCTATTTCTACCCTATTTCTACCATTTTCTTTTGCGACATAAAGCGCTGAGTCGCAAGCTTCGAGCATATCATCTATCTCGCAGTGACCTTTTCCAAAAGATATACCGATAGAGACAGTCACTCTTACGATCTTATCTTTTATAATTACCTCATTTTCAGCCACTTTTGCTCTTAAATTTACAAAAAATTTAATCGCCTCTTCTTTTGCTATCTTTTTAAGAACGACACAAAACTCCTCGCCACCAAACCTAGCGACCACATCTCTTCCTTTTGTGTTGTCAGTTAGTATCTTTGCGAGTGATTTTAGTATCTTGTCGCCACCATCATGTCCGTATGTGTCATTTATCTTTTTAAAGTGATCTATATCAAGCATAGCAAATGCATAAGGCTCATCAAGCTCTTCAGCTGCTTGGACATACTCTTCTATATCTTGATAGAAAAATCTTCTATTGTAAGCGCCAGTTAAAAAGTCGCGGTTGGCAAAATTTGCTATCTTATTTATATTCTCCATCGCCTCAATGGTGTTATTTACACGGCAAATGAGCTCTTCTTTTGAAAATGGCTTTGCTATAAAGTCGCTAGCCCCATTTTTTAAAAATATCGAAGCATCAGTCTTTTCGCTAGGCGAGGTCATCACGATCACGCCAAGGTGGTTTTTGTCTTTCTCTTTTCTCACCTCTTTTAAGACTTCTAAACCATCTTTAACAGGCATTCTATAGTCAGTTATGATTAAATTTATATCAGGGTTATCAGCAAAATAGCTCATCGCCTCTTCCCCGTGAGCTGCTGCTAAAACCTTAAACTGAAGGCTAGTTAAGATTTTTTTTATCATATTTCTAAAAGGCAGTGAATCCTCAACGACTAGAACTTTGTATTGTCTATTTTTGCTTAGTCTGTTTATCATTTGAAAGATGTAGTTGATATCATCCATGTTGCCCTTATAGACGTAATCAACTATATCTTTGTTTATAAAAAATTCTTTCGTCTTATCATCGATACTACCAGTTAAAACGATAGCACAGAGCCCTTGAGCAAGGACATAATCAACGATCTCGCCATTTGGTGCGTCAGGTAAATTTAGATCCAAGATAGTCATAAAATAATCTTTGCCGTGCTCGCTAATTAGCATCTGGGCTTCGGCAAAATCATAAGCAACGTCGATCGCCATATCCTCAATGCTCTTTTCCATCTGCATGACGATTAGCTTCGCAAGTGCCTTATTATCATCAACTACTAGAATTCTTTCCATATTATTCCTGCGATTTTTTATTAAATTAGCTCGGATTTTAACAAATAAACCTAATCACAAAGCTTAAATTTAAAACTTAAATTTCAAGCTATTTTAAAAGTCCTTTTGCAAAATTTATCGCCTCTTCGCTGATATGCTCGCCACTTATCATACGTGCAAGCTCATTTACTCGCTCATCTTTATCAAGCTCTCTTACGACTGAGCTCTCGCCGTCGCGCTCTACTAAAAAGTGCGAATTTGCCTTTGAGCTAAGCTGTGGCTGGTGCGAAATGGCAAAAATTTGATAGAAATTTGCAAGTTTAAGCAAGACATTTGCGATACTCATCGCCTCTTTTCCACTTAAATTTGCATCTATTTCGTCTAAAATGATGACGTCGCCACCTGTTTTTGTGATCTCACTAGAGGCAGCTATGAAGGCCAGCCTTAAGCGGTTTAGCTCGCCTGAGCTTAAATTTTTAAGCGAGGTCTCGTTTAAATTTAAACAAATTTCATCAGCGCCTAAAATATCAAGCTTTTTGCCCTCGATCTTTAGCGTGATATCTGGCATATAAAGCTCTTTTAGGTATAAATTTATCATCGCCTCAAGCTCTTTTAAATTTGCGCCCCTTGCCCTACTTAAAGTGCTGGCTAGCTCATTTGCCTTTTTGCTTAAAATTTCAAATTTCTTCTCAAGCTCGCTCTTTTCAAAGCTTAAATTTTCATATCTGGCAAGCTCTTTTTCCTTTTTAGCAAGCGCTTCTAACGCCTCCTCCTCGCTGCCATAGCGCCTAATGATGGCATTAAGAGCTTCTATCCTATCAAGCACGCTCTCCACATCGATATCGTCAAGCTCCTCCATATTTAGGCTATCGCGCGCGACCCTTAGCTCGTTCATCGCATCTTCAAAAAAGCCACTATCAAGGTCACTGATGCTTAGCGCCTCATTTACGCTGTGCTCTAGCTCAAATATCCGCTCAGCTCTAGCCCACGCCTCATTTATCTTATCTTTTTTGCTAAGCCTTTTTTTAGTCTCCATAAGCTCTTCAAACTCGCCTTTTTTAGGCCCAACACTTCTTATCTTCTCGATCTCAAAGCTAGCAAGCTCCTTTAACTCCTCGACCTTTTTCTCTTCCTCTTTTATAGTCGCTAGCTCTTTTGAAATTTTAGAAAATTCCAAAAACACCTCTTCAAATTCCTGCTTTATCTCTTTAAATTTCTCATTTTTTGAAATTTCAAGCCTATCAAGCAAATTTAGAAATTTCTCATTTTCAAATTCATTTGCCTCTTTTGCCGAGAGATATTTGATGTGCTCGCGCGCCACTTGGGCTAAATTTTTCTTTGAGATGGCTTGTTGGTTTATAAAATACCTCGTGCTCTTATCTTTTAAAAGCTTGAAAATATTGACCTCTTCGTTTTCTATGCCAAACTCATCAAGCTCAAATTTATGCTCCACGTCAGCTTCTATTAGCCTTGCTTCGCTATCTTTTAGCCCAAAAACAGCCATTATAGCGCTCATTAGCACCGACTTACCAGCGCCACTAACGCCCGTAAATACGCTAAGACCCTCTTTGAAATTTAGCTCGACATTTTTAAAATTTAGATAATCCTTAATCAAAATTCGATCAATCATTATAACCCCAGTGAAGTTTCTCTTTTAAAATTTGAAAATAATCCCTGCCGATATGGCGTATCAGCCTGGCTTTTTTGTCGCTCAGGCTCATGCTAACGGCTGAAATTTTACTCATATCAAAGCGGTCTTGACCGTCTATTACTAAAATGGCGTCGCTTTTTGTTCTAAATTTGACCGTGTGATTTTTCGTAAGCACGACTGGACGCTGCGTGAGCGAGTGCGAGCAGATGGGAGTTATCGCAAAGACCTCGCTTAGCGGATAGATGATAGGGCCATTTGCGCTCATATTATATGCCGTTGTGCCAGCAGGTGTCGCCACTATGACGCCGTCTCCAAAATATGAGTTAAAATACTTTTCATTTAAAAGTGCCTCGATATGCGTCATCGAGCCGCCATTTTTACTAACGATGACTGCGTCGTTAAATGCTATCTTTTGATCACATTTGCCATCATTTTTATGAAGCGTAACATCAAGCATAAAAGGCGTTTCCACCTCAAATTTATCATCAAAAAAGTCTTTAAAAAACTTCTCACTCTCATTTATCGTGATATCTGTCAAAAAGCCGAGCCTACCAGCGTGTATGCCAAGGATGAGTGGCGAGATGTGAGCTAGCTTTCTGCAAGTTGAGATGATCGTGCCATCGCCGCCAAGCGTGATAAGAAATTCGCACTCTTTGGCTAGTTTTATCAGCTCAAAGCCACTTTTTTCCACCTGTTTTGCACAGTTTTTTTCAAGCAAAATTTCAGCGTTATACTTTTTTAAAATTTTTTCTAGCTTTGCTAAATCCTGCTTAAATAATGGGTAATCTTTCGCGATAAGTCCCACTTTTTTGGCGTTTGTGGTATTAAATTTTTGTTCATTTTTCATAGAAATGATTGTAACATATTTTATTTTAACAAAGCTTTTCAAAAGAAAAAAGCGATTATAATTGCCTAAAAAACATTGCAAAGGAGCATTTTATGCGAAGTCATTATTGCACCGATCTTAGCAAAGCTGATATCGGCAAAGAAGTAATACTTTGTGGCTGGGCAAACACATATAGAGACCACGGCGGCGTTGTTTTCATCGACTTAAGAGACGTTAGCGGGCTTATACAACTAGTTTGTGACCCTGCTGACAGCAAAGAAGCACACGACGTGGCTGCAAAAGTAAGAGATGAATATGTCTTAAAAGCAAAAGGAAAAGTAAGAGCTAGGGGAGAAGGACTAACCAATCCAAAGCTAAAAACTGGCGAGATAGAGGTGATAGTAAGCGAGCTTATCATCGAAAATCCAAGCGAGCCACTACCATTTATGATAGGTGATGAGAGCGTAAATGAGGACATCAGGCTAAAATACCGCTTTTTAGACCTTAGAAGCGAGCGTTTGCAAAATATCTTTAAAATGCGTTCTCGCGCGGCGATCGCAGCTAGAAACAGCCTAGATAAAATGGGCTTTATCGAGTTTGAAACTCCAGTTTTAACACGCGCAACTCCAGAAGGTGCGAGAGACTACTTAGTACCAAGCCGCGTATATCCAGGCCAATTTTACGCACTCCCACAAAGCCCACAGCTATTTAAGCAACTTTTGATGTGTTCTGGCTTTGATAAGTATTTTCAGATAGCAAAATGCTTCCGCGATGAGGATCTAAGGGCTGATCGCCAACCAGAATTTACTCAAATAGATATCGAAATGAGCTTTGTCGAGCAAGAAGATATCATAAATATGGCTGAGACGATGCTAAAAGATATCTTTAAAGCCTGCGGATACGACATCAAAACGCCATTTAGACGCATGAGCTACAAAGAGGCGACTGAAACTTACGGCTCAGACAAGCCTGATCTTAGATATGATCTAAAAATGATCGATGTGATCGATATTTTCGAGCGCTCAAGCAATGAAATTTTTAGCTCTATCGCAAAAGATAAGAAGAAAAACCGCATAAAAGCGCTAAAAGTACCAAATGGTGACAATATCTTTAGCAAGCGCGAGATGAATAGATTTGAGGAATTCGTCCGTAAATTTGGCGCACAAGGTCTTGGCTACTTCCAGATGAAAGAAGATGGCTTAAAAGGCCCACTTTGTAAATTTTTCGAGCAAAGCGATCTTGACGAGATCGTCTCAAGATGCGAGCTAAAAGTTGGTGACGTAGTATTCTTTGGCGCTGGCAAGAAAAAGATCGTACTTGATTATATGGGACGATTTAGAATTTTCCTAGCAGAACAAATGGGCATCATCGATCAAGACAGACTTGAGTTCTTATGGGTACTTGACTTCCCAATGTTTGAGCAAAATGACGATGGCAGCTACTCTGCGATGCACCATCCATTTACTATGCCAAAAAATATAGATGAGCCTGATCTTGAAGATATCCTCTCTATCGCTCACGACGTCGTACTAAACGGCTTTGAGCTTGGCGGCGGAAGTATAAGAATTCATAAAAATGACATTCAACAAAAGGTCTTTAAGCTTCTTGGCATAGATGAAGCCGAGCAGCGTGAGAAATTTGGCTTCTTGCTTGATGCCTTGACATTTGGTGCGCCTCCACATGGCGGTATTGCGATTGGCTTTGATAGGCTAAATATGCTTGTAAATAAAGCAAGCTCGATCCGTGATGTCATAGCCTTCCCTAAAACACAGCGCGCTCAGTGCCCACTCACAAAGGCGCCAAGCTACGCTAGCAACGAACAGCTTAGGGAGCTAGGACTAAGGATAAGAGAAAAAGAGCAAAAGGCTTAAAATTTGCCTTTAAAAAGAGATGGAATTTTGTCTTTAAATATTTTTCTTAGACAAAATTCCATCCTAAATTTAAATTTATAAAAAGATGCCTCCAACTTGGCGGCTAATTAAATTAAAACTTGCCTAAGTAGTTTGAGATGATTTTTGTGGTTGCGACGTAAAATTTTGCGCAGATAGAACACTTAGTTCATCAAGCTAAATTTTACTAGCTCCGCAAAAAGCGCTCAAAAGACAAAGGCAATAAAAGGGAAAAAATGAAAAATTTATTTTTAATCATCGGCGCTCCAGGCAGCGGCAAAACAACAGACGCATCGATCATCGCACAGCATGATGAGAAATTTGCACACTTTTCAACTGGCGATCTTTTAAGAGCTGAAGTCGCAAGTGGTAGCGAGCTTGGCAAACTGATAGACGGCTTTATCTCAAAAGGAAATTTAGTCCCACTTGACGTTGTCGTAAATGCGATCGTCTCAGCTATCAAAAGCTCAAGCAAATCAAACATCATAATCGACGGCTACCCAAGAAGCATTGAGCAAATGACTGAGCTTGACAAAGTCTTAAGCGAGCAAGATGAAATTTCTTTAAAAGGCGTCATCGAAGTGGATGTTAGCGAAGATGTGGCAAGAGCTAGAGTGCTTGGCCGTGCAAGAGGCGCTGATGATAACAACGAAGTCTTTAACAACCGCATGAAAGTATATCTTGATCCGATCAAGCCTATCCGCAAGTTTTACAGCGAAAAAGAGCTACTTCACGTAGTAAATGGCGAACGCGGCATCGACGAGATCGTAGCTGACATCAAAAATTTACTAGCTAAACTTATATAACTCACAGACCTTGCATCAAAAGGTGCAAGGTTTTAAAACTTACCATTTATTAACACCAAAAATGTAATATCCTTTAAATTTAACAACCAACCAAAAAGGATAAAAATGAAAAAATTCATCATCGCTTCACTAGCTGCTAGCATCGCAATAGCTGGAGGCTTTGTCTCAAAACACTCAAGCGAAAATTCTATAAGCGTAAAAGAGGCTTTAAAACTAAATGACGACGCCAAAGTCGTACTTTAGGGCAAGATAAAGTCACACATCAAATCAGACAAATATGAATTTGTTGATAAAAATGGCGACATTATCGTAGTTGAGATAGGCGACAAAAAATGGGGCAATGTAACAGCCAACGAAGATACGCTTTTAAGAATAAGAGGCGAGGTTGATAAAGACTTCACAAAAACGAAGATCGACGTAGATAGCGTAGAGGTTATAAAGTAGTTAAATTTTACGCATATTTAATGCAAAAAATACTAAAATCACCAAAATTTCTAATAAAAAGGACGAATATATGGACGTTTCAAAGATCAAATTTGGCTCAAACCCAGACAAAATCAATGCCGTAATCGAAATACCTTATGGCTCAAATATCAAATACGAGATCGACAAAGATAGCGGTGCAGTCGTAGTTGATCGCGTGCTTTACTCAGCGATGTTCTACCCAGCAAACTACGGCTTTGTGCCAAACACACTTGCAGCTGACGGCGATCCAGCTGATATTTTAGTGCTAAACGAGTATCCTCTTCAAGCTGGTAGCGTCATCCCTTGCCGCTTGATAGGCGTTTTGGTGATGGAGGATGAAGCAGGCATGGATGAGAAGCTTTTGGCTGTGCCAGTTACAAAGATCGATCCAAGATATGAAGCGATAAAAAGCTACGAAGACTTGCCAACTGCGACACTAAATAAGATCAAAAATTTCTTTGAAACTTATAAAATTCTTGAGCCAAACAAATGGGTTAAAGTGAAAGAATTTAAAGATGCAAACACTGCAAAAGAGATTTTAGACGCTGCAATAAAAAATTATAAATAATTTATAAGCCCTATTTTAGGGCTTTTCTTTTTAAATTTGTTCGTTTTTATACACCATATTAAAAAGGCTATTTTTTATATTTAGATAAGCTTTTTCTTGTATAATACGATTTTCTTTCAACTGTGGGTTCATAGCTCAGTTGGTTAGAGCATCCGGCTCATAACCGGATGGTCCCAGGTTCTAGTCCTGGTGAACCCACCATTTTATGTTTTTTATAATTCTTTTTACTTCTTTTTAATTCTTTTTATTTCTTTATAATTCCGATTTCATGGGCTAAAAGTAGCTATCTAATTCTTTTTACTTCTTTTTTATATACAATTACTTCCAGATAATTCTAGTTACATATAAGGTAATTCTTACTGCATAAAGGTAACTTTTAAAAAAGGAGTAAAAGATGCCAAGAGTTTCTACCGCAAATTTGTTTGATAAAGATATAAGGGCAATGTTGCCAGCCAATAAAGTATATAAAAAGGCTGTGGGCAACCCAAAAGAACTTTATATAAAAGTGTATCCAAGTGGTATGAAAACATTTTTTATACAATATAAAAACACTACACATTTTAAATTGAAAGAGTTTAGGGAGGGAATTTACTCAGTTGCTGAGGCAAGAAGAGATGCGATAGAAATTATAAGAAAATTTGAAAGTGGTTTTGTAAGATCCAAAGATAAATATCGAATTTCAGAGCTATTTGATAGATATATTGACAAAAAAGAGAAAATAGACCTGCTAGACAAGGTTTATATAGATAAAATTAAATCTAGGATAAAAAAATACATCTTGCCTAAATTTGGTAATGTTGATATTAAAGATATAAATTTTAATGATCTAAAAACCATATTAACACCATTATTTAATCCATATAATCCAAAGAAATCAAGACTTGAGACTATACACAGAATTATAAATACGCTAAATTCGCTATATGAAAATGCCATTAAAGATAGATATATAGATTATAACCCTTGCAAGGCTTTACACGATGAATTTCCAACTTCCAACAGCTTTAGCCTTAGAAATGGCATCGACACAAGATACCCAGCTATTACAGATGAAAATGAGTTAAAGGAGTTTTTGACTGATTTACGAAATGACAGCAAATTAGATCTACAAGTCAAAAGAGCCGTAATGCTCCAAATTTTATGCGTTAATCGTCCCATTAACACCGTAAGTGCTGAATGGAAAGATATAGATCTTAAAAAAGGAATTTGGACTATTCCGCCTATCCAAATGAAAATGAGGCATGCACACCAAATAACACTCTCAAAGCAAGCTTTATCAGTTTTACTAGAGCAAAAACAATATACACCATTAGAAAGTAATTTTGTATTTCCGTCTCTTACAAAAACAGGTCATATTAACAGAGATAGCATTAGTAATGCCATAAGAAATATAGGTGGCAGAGAAAAATATAATTCTAAAGCTTCTGCTCATGGTTTTAGAGCCACGTTTAAAACAATTTGCTCTTTACATCTTACGGATCTGACACAATTGGGCATAAGCGAAAAAACAATAGAAAATGCTCTAGCGCACACAGAAAGCAATGCAGTTAAATATGCCTACGAAAGACAGACAGCAACTATTGATCAAAATAGAATTTTAATGCAATGGTATGCAGATTACCTAAACAATCTAGTTCAATTTGTTTAAAAGTTAATATCTTAAAGTCATACGATATAAAGCATCAGTAAAAGGTTCGGTTTTTTAAAAATTTATATCGTTTTTTTAATGCTATTTCTTCGGTTTTTTACTGGTTTTTTAACTTAAAAAAGTCTATTTTTAGGTGCTTAGAGAGCATTTAAGCAAAAAATATATTACTAAAAGATAAAAAATACTTTGAAATATCGTCTTGATGGGTTTTTTATCGGTTTTTTAATGCTTTGCAAATCATAAAATCAAAATTTCAAAAAAATTAGCTATGCTCTAGGATGAATTGTAGGCTACTTATAAAAAATTGATTAGAGTTTTCATATTTTTATATCATTTTCTGCAAAAATATGTTACACTTGCGTGTCAATATTTAAAAGGAGACATAAAATGACAAACAACATTTCCGCTCTAATCGTCGAGAGAGAGAGAGAGAGAGAATAAAAATCGCTTTCTAAAATCTAGCTCTACTTCAATCTCATATTTCAAGCAGTTTTCTGCTTTTCTGTTTTTATTCTTTTTCCCAAATTTTCTGTTTGCTGCTGGTGGAACTGGCTTAACCAAAGTGGATAACTTTTTTTCAACTGTGAATGGTTGGCTGAGTGCTGCTGGTGTCTTGATCATGACTGGTGCGATCATGGTTGCAGGCTATAAAGTAATGTTCGGCGGTCAAGCAATTAGGGAAGTTACACCTATAGTTCTTGGTGGTATTCTTATTGGCGGTGCAGCGATGATCGCTGGCATGCTCCTTTAAAAGATACTCAATGTTAACTCCTGAGCCTATCTTTAAAGCCTTGACCCGTCCTCCTATGGTATTTGGTGTTCCTATGGTGCCATTTATGATTATGGCACTTAGTTGGGCTTTATTTGCAATTTTTGCTAAAGTGCTATTTGGAAACGAATATTTGCTCTTAGCAGTTATGATTATTCCTACCACCTTTGTTTTCCAATTTATAGTCAAAAAAGACGATATGGCGTTTAGGCTTTGGGGGTTGAAACTTAGATTTTTTAGATCCCCTGCCATTAATAAATTTTATAATGGTCGGAAAAGTTATATGGCGAATTCGACATATACCAAGCAATCTATGCGCAATTTTTATCCAAGACTTAGCGTTGTTGGACTAAGTGAATTCGCAAATTTAGAGAATTTAATTCCGTATCAAACATATATAAATAATGTTGTCATCACAAAAGATAGAGATTATTTAGCCACATGGCGAGTTGATGGTATAGCTTTTGAAGTAGAAGATGACGAATTAATAGATCTTGCGAAAAACAAGCTTAATATGCTTGTTAGGCAATTTGCTGGTGAAAATATTAGTTTTTATTTTCACAATGCTAGGGTTAATACACAAGTTGGCTTGAACGATTATTTTTCAAATGAATTTTTAAAAAGTTTCTCAAAAAAGTATTATGAGATTTTTAGCTCTGAAAATTTAAAAGAAAACAGACTTTATCTAACTGCGATATATTCACCATTTAGTAAGGCTGAGAAACTACACTTTAGAAATCAAAACATAGATACGAAAAAGAAACAGATCAAAGCTCATTTGAAAAGTTTTCACCAAAAATGCATAACTATTGAACAAAATTTAAACCATTTTAAGCCACATAGACTTGGCATATATGAGCAAGATGGTGTAATTTTTAGCTCTCAACTAGAATTTTACAACTATTTGATAGGTGGTAAATTTACAAAAGTTCGTGTTCCAAATGCACCCCTAGACTTTTACCTTAATGGTAACTTAAATGAAATTTTTCCTTCACAGCATACTTTACAGCTAAATTATAATGATGGAACTAAGAAATTCGTAAAAGCAATTGAATTAAAAGACTATCCAAATGTAAGTTTTAGTGGAATATTTGATAGTCTAATGTATGCTAATGTCGAATATACCATAACTCAAAGCTTTACGCCACTTTCAAAAAAAGAGGCGAGAGATGAGCTTACAAAGCAACAAAAAAGATTAGTAGCAGCAGAAGATGATGCATTGAGTCAAATTGCAGAACTTGGCACCGCTCTAGATGAATTACAAAATGACATAATCTTTGGAGAGTATCACTTTTCTATTGTCATATACGCTGATACACAAAACGAGTGCGAGCACATTGCAAACCAAATTGCGGTCGTATTGCAAGATTTAGGATTTTTAGCAACACAAGCCAATATAGCTCTAGAAGCTACATATTTTGCACAGCTTCCAGCAAATTTCACGTTACGCCCTAGACTTCACACCATTTCGAGTAAAAATTTTGCTAGTTTTGTAGCACTTCACAACTTTCCACGAGGAAAACAATATGGCAATCCATGGGGAGATGCCATTGCAATATTGCAAACGCCAAATGCGCAGCCATATTTTTTTAACATACACCAAACAATTTTCGATAAAGACGAATTTGGTAAAAACGATGTTTTAGCAAATACCTTCGTTTTAGGTCAAAGCGGTGGAGGCAAAACTGTTTTAATGAATTTCACGCTAAATATGCTCTGCAAATTTAATGAGCCAGATACTTTTGCAGAAAACACTCCAAAAGAAAAACGTAAGGCTACCTATTTCTATTTAGACAAGGATAAAGGAGCTATCGGCAATATTATTGCCATTGGCGGAAAGTATTTAACCATAACAAGTGGAGAACCGACCGGATTTAATCCTTTTAGTTGTGACGCAACACCTGAAAATATACGTCGCTTGAAGGTTCTTTTAAAAATGTTAGTCACCAAAGGCAATCAAAATAATTTAATGTTAACAACTAGAGAAGAAGAGCAACTCAATCTAGCAGTAGATAGCGTCATGAGACTGGAAAAAAGCGAAAGAACTCATGGCATCAGTAGGGTTTGGCAATTGCTTCAAGAAGGCGAAAATGAGTCAAATTCATTAAAATCTAGATTGATGGCTTGGACTATCGGTAATGAATTTGGATGGGTATTCGACAATGAAATGGATACTTTAGATTTTAGCGACGAGAGTATTCTTGTATATGGTATAGACGGCACAACGATCTTAAAAGACGATGAAATTTCTCCATATGTTGCATATTATATTCTTTGGCGAATTATCGATATGGTTGATGGACGCAGGTTTGGCTTATTTGTCGATGAAGCATGGGATTGGCTCAAAAATCCAGTAGTGTCAAAAGAGGTCTTCAACAAAGAAAAGACCATTAGAAAAGAAAACGGCTTTTTGTTTCTTGGCACTCAAAGTGTCGAAGATATCGCAAAATCTAGTATTGGCACGGCAATCATGGAACAAAGCGAAACAGTGTTGCTACTAAGCAACCCAAAAGCAAAAGAAACTGATTTTTGCGGTTCCTTGGGTATGAGTGAAGCAGAATATCAATTCGTTAAAACAACAGATCCAGAGAAATATGAATTTTTAATACGAAAAGGCGTTGATTATAGGGCGATTGCCAAGATCAATCTATCACATCTGGGAAACATGATAAAAGTTTTATCAACAGCCAAAGTCTATGTTGATGAAATTACAAATATTAATGCCTTGGATATCAGTCGTGAAGAAAAATACCAACTCATCAAAAAATTATATAAATTTTAAGGAGAAGACATATGAAAAATAGTCTCGTTTATAGAGCAAAGAAAGCTTCGGTTATAGCTACTTCTGTAGTAATTCTATCATCTAATCTATTAGCCTCTGGTATTCCAGTAGTTGATGGTGCTGCTATAGCACAAAATCAAGCAACATTTTCGATGGAATGGATGCAAACACTGAAGGACTACGCTGAAAAAGTCAAAGTATGGGGCGAAGAAGCTTCGCATAGAGTCCAAGAAGTTAAAAAATGGGCTGATGAAAGAGTGCAATGGGCAAATGACCTATATACCAAAACAGGCATTAGGGATATTGTCAATTTTACAAAAGAGATGAACGAACTTTATAATGAAGTCTACGATACTGGTTATTCAATATATACACAAGCAACAGGTTTTAGTCTCGATAGCTTTGATGAAAGGGCATGGGATTTGTTTTTAAAATTTGGTGGAACAGACCAATGTTCATCAATAAGTGATATTACACATAGAAATATCTGCAAAAAGAATACCACAAGTGCTTTTAAAGAATTTGAAGTCGTAAATAGACAATTTGATCGTCTTAAGCACGAAATTAACGATCTCGACAAAATAAGCAAAGAAGTAGCTAGAAATAAAGGTAAACAAGAGGATCTAAAAGGTTCTATAGATACTTCAAATCAAATAGCCCTATTGCGTGCTAGACAAGAGAATAACTGGCGTGCCTATCAAAGAGACATGGATCAGTTAGAAAACGAAAGAAAAAGATTACAAGACGCAGAGTTTAAGATGACTAAAGATAGGCAGCGAGCGGCATTTAAAATTTTACAAAAATAGGCTCATAGTATGTATAAAGTAACAACTGATTCAGGTCGAGGATTACACGATCTAGTCATAGATATATCAGAGAATGTTGATAGTTTCTTTCAAAATAATTATTCAAACGGAGTGGGAGCACTTCAATCGTTAATTAATACAACTGGAAATATTCTAGCCGTATATCTTACCGCTTGGATAATGATCGAGGGATATAAAATTCTTTGGGGTAATGGCAAACAAACTTTTCAAAATTTTGCTTTTGATGCAACCATTAAGTTTGTCTTTATAGTCTTAGCAATGAATGCTGGAAACTGGATAAATCTTGTTTTTGAAGCATTCAATGGTGCAAAAGAATATGCAAACACCTTTTTGTCATATGACGGCAAAGGCTTATACTCAAAAATCGCAACATGGGCTGGATTTATGGGTGACTACTACGATGTGGTATGGGATCAGTCAAGCACTTTAGAGCTAGCATACATTATCTTTATAATTATTATAGCTTTTATTGGCTTTTTTATTGGTGCAGTCCCTATTTTGAGAGCGCTGTTTGTAAATACACTATCATTTCTATTGCTTATGATTTTAGCTCCATTGGCATTTTATTTTTTAATCTTTAAAACAACTAAAAATTCATTTGCACAGTGGTTCCAAATGGTTTTAGCAAATATTATTGCGTTGCTCTGCCTATCATTATTCTTAAATATTTTATTTGATTACATGTTTCCAAAAATCAACAGCAGTCACGATTTTAAGGATGAAGTATTTGTATTGGCTCTAGCAATGGTATTTTATGGAATTCTTGCAAATATAATGTGCGGTATGGCTACTGGAATAGCCGAAAAACTCACTAATGTTAGCCTTGATGGATTAGCAGGAACAGGCGTTGGACGTGCAATGGGTCTTGCAGGTGCTGTTGGGGGTGGTGCAATAGGTGGTGCAATGTTGGCGGTAAGAGGTGCTCAGGCAATGGGTGCTGGCAAGGCAACTGGTTTTATAGGCTCTCGTCTTTTAGGCGCAGCCACATCTGCAGCAAAAGAAGTTGGCAATTCAAAACTCGGTCAAAGCATCAACTCTGGAATAAACACGATTAAAAATTCTTCAGCAGCCCAAGCCGTTGGATCACGACTTAACCAAGCGAAAAACATAGGTTCAAAAATTAACAATTTTACAAAAGGTCAAGGTTGGAAATAAAATGAAATTAAATAATATTTTAAACTATAAAAAATATTTTAAAAAAATATTAAATTATATTTTAATATTTTTATCTTTACTTGTAGGCACAAGCTTTATGAGCGGTTGTGCCGCTCATAATTCTCCTAAATTTGAAAATAGCAGTAATCAAAAATGGGAAGATTATTTTGATAGTAATGAATACAAGCCAGTAAATGAAAATAGAGAAAATTTAGATCTCAAACAAAGCATAAAAAAGGCAATGTAAAATGAAAAGAGCTAATGATAAAAATGATTTTTTGGCTTCTAATAATCCAGATGATGTAGCAATTAGCTATGAAGCAAGCATTAGATACATAGCAGAACAAGCTAACAAGAGGGCTTATTTTATATCAGGTGTGGCTCTACTTATTGCTATCATCAGCGTTATCGCTGTTTGCTTATTGACACCATTAAAATCGGTTGAGCCTTATGTTATTAGGGTTGATAATACAACCGGAATGGTTGACATAATAACAAGCGTAAATAAAGCCGAATTCACAGGTAATGAAGCACTCGATAAGTATTTTGCAACAACATATGTAAAAGCGAGAGAGGGATACTATTATGATATTTTGCAAAGCGACTATGAATTAGTTCAAATTTTAAGCTATCCAAGCGTTGCCAGTGATTATTTGAGAATTTATGAAGGTGAAAATTCTAGAGACAAAGTTTTAAAAGATGACTACGAAGTAGAGGTTGATATTGTTTCGGTTACACTGGGAAATAGCGCTGGAGCACCTACTGCAACTATCAGATTTAATCAAATTACCAGAAAAAAAGGCGAAAAAATAGCTGTATCAAACAAAGCAAAGATTGTGACACTTTCATATGACTACCAACCAAATACACTCACAACAGAGGAAGAGCGTATTAAAAACCCACTTGGATTTAAAGTTAGCACGTATAGAGTTGATGACGAAATAAGGAGATAGAAATGATTACTTATGATGATTTCACAAAGTTAATTGATGTTATGACTGAGCTTTTAGCTCAAAAAAATACTGACATTGCAGAACTGGTGCAAGAGGTCGAAACCTTAGAAAGAAAACTCGCATTATATGAGCAGAAGGATCTATTTGAAGTAGTAGGGACTTCAAATATCGGTGATCAAGTTTTGAAAGTATATGAGAAATTTGTTCCAGATTTTGTAACAGATGAAGAAATTGCAGCAGCAAACTCCATTGCACCAAAATTTGACATTTCGGAGTAAAAAATGGATTTTAAAACAGCATATACGCACGATTTGCTTACTCAAGCCGAACAATGCTTCTCAGATAAGGAGCTCACGCATAGCTTTTTAAAATTTATTTTCAATAGTTCTAAAAATAGACAAGAAGCAGAGAGAAAACTAAAAGCCCTTAGGGCTAGAATTTTTCATTTAGAAGATATGGCAAAAAATTCTTACAACATGATCCTTGATATGCAACGCACTGCACAACAAGAAGAATATGAGTTAGACAAAAAACAAAGACAAGTCTTTGGCAATAGTGAAATTTATGACTTTTTTATAGATAGCAAAAATGATGAATTTATAGCATATCTAAAGGAAATGGCGCCATTAGAGCGAATAAATACAGCTATTAAACAATTTGAAACGATGAGAGCACGTTGTGATAGTCTAATAGATGGTTTAAGAAAAAGCTATCCCATGAAGAGTAATCAAGTCATTACACAAACACCACAAACAAGTTCTAAGGCGAGAAAAAGCAACACATTACAGCTAGATCGTGGCTTATATTTAAACAATACTGGGAGATTTTAAATGATAAAAAATAATAAAAAATTATTTAATATTGCAATAATTTTACTCTTAGCAATAGCAAATTTACACGCAGTAAATACTCCAAGGCTATCTAAATTTGACAAACGCATCACGTATGCAACATACAATGCCGATGACGTTGTCTTAGTTAAGTGTAAAGAGGGTTTTGTGAGTATTATAGAATTTGAAAAAGATGAACGCATCGTAAATATAGCAACTGGTTTTAGCGATGGTTGGGAAGTAATGGATAAAGATAACTATCTATTTATTAAACCAAAGAGTTACACCATAAAATCCGAAGAACAAAATATGACCAATGAAAGTGGTGAGCAAATAGAATTTTATGGTAGTTCGGTTATTCAACCAAATGCAGCTGATTGGAAGACAAATCTAATCATCACAACAAATAAAGATAAAGTTTATACATTTGATTTGGAGCTAGGAGAGATTAACAAGATTAATTACAAACTAACTTTTAATTATGCAACCCCTAAAGAAAAGATAGAAAAAGAGAAAGCCGAAAAAGAACTCGCCGAAAAAGCAACAAAAGAAAAGGCACTATATAAAAAAGAGATCGATAGAAATACAATACCTAGAAATTGGAACTTTGTAATGCATGTAAATAAAGATAGTGAAACTATAACACCTGATTATGCATATGACGATGGTGTCTTTACATATCTTGGTTTTAGCTCAACTAAAACTATACCAAGTGTCTTTCTCTTTGATGATGCCAATAAAGAAAGCATCCTCAATACTCATATCAAAAAAGACGGCAAATATGACGTAGTTGTGATCCACAAGACAGCTAAAAAAATTTTACTAAGAAGTGGCAATAAGTTAGTCGGAATCATAAATAATGGCTATGGTCAAAATCCACTTGATAAAACCTACAGCACTAATAAAGACAATATTCAAAGAGAGATTATAGACAATGAGCAAAAATAGAAGTAATGAAAATATGAATAATCAAGAGTCTCAAGTTGAAAGAATTGAATATGAGCATCCAGAAGTCGAAAATGAGCCAAGCAAAAAATTAATGGTTATTGCGGTCATGGTTTTATGTCTGGTTGTTTTTGTTATGGTTGGTCTTAGTTTTTTAGGGAAAAATAGAGAGGCAAATGATGCTGTAAAATCACAAGTTCAACAAATAGGAACTGAAGTAAAGAATAAAAATTTTGAGTTGCCTCAGCAAGAAGTGTCTCAAAAGAATTTTCAAGAGTTTCAAACTGCTCCAGCACCACAACAAACGCCTGTGCAAGTAGCGAGCAAGCCAGACCCTTTATCAAATACTACGGTAGTTCAAAAAACTATTTTTAAGCCTAAAGTTTTTAAAACTGGTAGTAGTTTGGCGATTGCAACAAGTAGTTCAAGCAAAAAAGATATATATGTTGCCGACCAAAACATATCTTGGGCAGAACAAGCCAAACGTTTTGAAGAAGACCAGGATTATGAAGGCAATACATACACTCCAAAAATTGCCGTAAAAGACAAATTTAACCCTAGTCTCTTGCTTCAAAAAGGCACATATATTGGTTGTTCGCTCGACACTAGACTTGTGTCTCAAATTAAAGGCGGAATATCTTGCACAACTAGCGAAGACGTATATAGCAAAGATGGCGTAACCCTCTTAATTGAAAAGGGAAGCAAAATCTTTGGCAGCTTCAGAAGCGGAGAGATGAATGATGGAATGAATAGAATTTTTGTTATTTGGAGCGAGATCAGAACACCAAACAATATTAACATTCCAGTTCAAAGTGGTGCTAGTGATGAATTAGGCGGTAGCGGTCTACAAGGATACGTTGATCATCAATGGCTAAAAAGATTTGGTGCTAGTATATTGCTTTCAATGGTAGATGATGTTTTTAATTATGCTGCGAATGGTAAACGTGACAATAGCTATGACTATAGCGAAAACACTAGAGACTCTACACAACAAATGGCAAATACTGCACTTGAGGAATTTATAAAAATAAAACCGGTCCTTTATAGAAATCAAGGAGATATAGTTGGTGTTTACGTCAATCGTGATATAGACTTTAGTAAGGTGTATAAGCTTACAATAGGTAGAAGAAAATGAGCACTGTGGGATTAGACAAATCTGCTATGCTGGATGGCTACGTCAAAAAGTATTTTGGCAAGTATCTAGATGATGAAAGCATAAATGAAATAGCTTACAACGGCGGAAATCTAATTTGGACTGAAGATATAATCGGTAATTGGTCTAGTCACGAAAGTGAATTAAACTTTAATGCTGCCCTATCTTTTGCTAATGCATGTGCCGCTTATAAAAACGATAAGATAGAAAGACAAAAACCTATTTTATCATGCATTCTTTCAACTGGAGAGAGAGTGCAAATAGTTATACCAAATGCTACAAAAGAAAATCATATATCAATCACCATTAGAAAACCTAGCAAGGTTCGTTATACGATAGATGACTACATTAATAATGGTTCAATAGATGCAAATATGGCAAATGAACTAAAAATAGCTATCGAAAATGGTAAGAATATTATTATTTGTGGTGAAACTGGTAGCGGAAAAACTACTTTTATGAAAACGCTTATCGATTTTATACCATTAGATGAAAGAATTATTACTATAGAAGATGTTGAGGAAATTAAATTTTGGGATCATAAAAATTTTGTTCAACTCTTTTATCCAAGTGAGGCAAAAAGCGATAGTCTAGTAAATGCCACAACTCTCTTAAAGAGCTGCTTGAGAATGAAACCCAGCAGAATTCTACTAGCAGAAGTTAGGGGTGGTGAAACATATGATTTTTTAAATGTGATTTCAAGTGGTCATAATGGCAGTATGACAAGTTGTCATGCTGGTAGTGTTAAGTCAGCCATAGATCGTCTTGTAATGATGAGCATGCAAAATACTCAAGCCCAAGTTCTAGGTAAAGATATGTTGCTTGATATTGTTTCAAATACAATTGACTACATCGTAGTTTTTAAGCGTCTTGGCAAGAAACGTCAAGTTACAGAATACTTGGCTAATGGCGAATATTTCATAAGAAATAATGAAGGTAATGCTTTTGTTGAGTCTAGCTTAAGGAACGCTAAGCAATGAAAAAAATGCAGATTGGTTTTTTAATTGCAATTGCCTTAATTATAGGCTATTTCTTGGCTAGTGTATTATTTTTTGGACTAAATCACAGTTTTAAAAAGCTTCCAAAAATATGGTATTTAGGGCTTACTTTTGATATGCTGATAAACGGCTGGTCAAAAGCATATTTGGCTTACTTTATTGCAAATTTAATAAGTTTCACTCTAGCTTTTTTACTACCATTTTTACCAAAGAAACAAAGCCTACACGGAGATGCAAGATTTGCAAATGCCAATGATGTAAAGAAAATGGATCTTTATGGAGATGGAATAATCATTGGTAAATTTCAAAACCGCCTCTTAAGATTTGGCGGTCAGCAGTTCGTATCGCTTGGCGCTCCAACACGTAGCGGAAAAGGCGTTGGTATTGTTATTCCAAATTTACTTGACTGGAAAGAGAGTGCAGTTGTTCAAGATATTAAACAAGAGTGCTTTGACTTTACTAGCGGATATAGAGAAAAAATACTAGGGCAAAAAGTATATTTATTTGATCCGTTCAATAAACGCACTCATAGATATAATCCACTAGCTTATATTGATATGGCAAGCGATAATGCAGATGGACAGCTAACTGATTTTGCAAATATTTTATATCCCATGACAGGCGATAGCACTACGCAGTTTTTTAACCAACTAGCTCAAAACTTATTTATAGGAATTTGTTATATCGTTCATGATCTTTTAAATTCAAAAGGTGGCATTTCGCTCCTAAAAGCTCTAAATATGGAGATAGATTTTACACTATATGGTATTTTGCAAATGAGTGAAGGTTTTAAAGGTGAAGTTGATATAGACGGCAATAGAAAAATTATATTCAAGGCATTTGATGATACATATAATGTTTTATCTGAGCTTGGACTAATTGGTAAAAAAGCTCAAATGCGTTGCCAAAGCTATTTCAAGATTGATAGCGATAACACAAAAAGTGGCGTTATGTCAAGCTTCAACGCTCCTTTGATGATGTTTAGAAATGACAATATGAGGCTTGCTACTTCAGCAAATGATTTTGATTTTAGAGATCTTCGTAAAGAAAAAATGACTATTTATGTAGGTATTACTCCTGATCAATTGGCAAATGCGAAGCTAATTTTAAACATATTTTGGCAGCAATTAATCTTGGTAAATACAAAAGAGTTACCGCAAGCTAATCCCGATTTAAAATATAAAGTGCTTTTAGTAATGGATGAATTTACTGCACCAGGCTTTTTAGGAATATATTTAAAGTCAATTAGCTTTATAGCTGGATATTGGCTAAGAAGCCTAATGATCTATCAATCAAACTCACAACTTGAAGCAAATCAACCTGATGGATATGGTAGAGAAGGCGCTAAAACACTGCTTACAAACCATGCTTGCCAAATTTTTTATACACCAAGAGAACAAGAGGATGCTAAAAAGATTAGCGAAATTTTAGGAACAAAAACCATTAAAAATAGGAGTAGAAATCTGGGACAAGGCGGTGGAGGAAGTGAAAGTGACACAAGTAGAGCCTTAATGCTTGCGCAAGAATTACGAGAAATGCCTTTTGAAAACGAGCTAATTACGATTGATAATGGCAAGCCTATTATGGCAAAAAAGGCATTTTACTACTCAGATCGCTACTTTATGAACAAGTTCAAAGAAGTAAGTCCAAGCCTTAGAGCGATCGATGGAGATAAATATAAGATAAAAGTGAAAGAAAATGGAAAGATACCAAATCGCAATCAATTAGAGAAAGCTATTCAAAATGGTGAGACAAACATAGAAGTCCCTATTCAAAACATAGCAAATATAAAAGCATACTTTAAAGAGCTTTATAATGATGAAAGTTCTAGATATAAAAATTTACCTGAAATAGTTCATGAAATAGATGAAACTCAAGAAGAATATGAAAAAAAACTTAGACTTCAAAGGGATAAAGATGAAGCAATAAAAGAAGAGACTCAAAAGCTTTACGAGCAACAAATAGTCGAACAATCGAGTAATGCAAATAAAAGTGTAGAAAATATCGATACTGATCCGGTAGCAGAAGAAACAATCAATGATAGCGATAGCATAGAAGAATTAATGGCTCAAAATGCTAGTTGCCCAAATTTTGATGAATTAGACGATGAGAGACAAGACTATAGTGAGTAGATAATGAAAGATACAAGCTTTTATGAAAAATATATAACACCAGCACAACTGGAAGAGATGTTTGGCATTAGTAGAGGACTTCAAAATAAGTTACGAATGCAAAAGAACTATACGGATGAGAATAGACAAAAACATTTACCTTTGCCATTTTTAAAAATTGGCAACCGTATTTTATACAACATTGATAGCATCAAACAATGGCTAGAAGACATAGAACAAAAGTAATTTCTAAGGAGACAAAATGATTAAATTTACGAGTTTGGCAAGTATGGCAGCTATATCCTTTTTATTTTTTGGATGTTCAAGCATACCAAAGCCAATAGAACTTGATAGTAGTAGTCAAATCACTATCAACCAAGAGCTAATTAGGCAAGAAAGACACAATATTCCGCTAGATCCATTCTTAAAACAAAATAACTGGACATATAACTTAATGTTTGAAAAAAGTGACGATGAGTATATACCAAATAATATGATTGTTAAAACATTTTATGTAGCGCACAATGCCGATAAGATCATAGTTATTGGAAATAAAAAGATAGCCCAAGACTACAAAGATTACTTGGCAAGCAATGGTTGTAAGAATATTGCTATTCATCCAGTAGATAGTATTGGACAATCTAAAAAACGCGTAAATATCTTATTTTTTGGAATGAAAGGAAAAAACGATGAAGATTATATCAAAAGCTTTACTAACTTGTTTGATTTTTAATAGTGCCGTATATGGAGCTGACGAGCTTACTGGGGATACAAAACTAGCATGCGAAGCTATTTTGTGCCTATCAAGTAGCGAAAGACCAAGTGAGTGTTCGGCAAGTTTAAGTAAATACTTTTCAATAAGAGCAAAAAAGGCACATGAAACGGCAAAAAAGAGGAAAAATTTTTTAAAGCTTTGTCCAACCGATACTGCTATAAAAACAGATCAAGATTACGCAAGTTTGATTGATACTATATCAGAGATAGGTGGGGGATGTGATGCTAGCGATCTTAACAAGAATTTAGACAAACGTCGTGTCTGGGATAGTGAGAAAGGACTATATCAAACTCAAATTAGAATAAGCCCAAACATGCCTGAATATTGTAAAAGACTTGCTCGTCATAATTATACAAATATTAAGGACTTGAAATATACTTGCGACACCAAGTTTTATGACGAGAGTATATGGAAAAGAGGATATGAGCTACAAACTATAAGTCAAGCTCAATACAACGCTTTAAGTAGCGATAAAAAAGAAATTCAACCAAATCCAGAATTTTCGAAATGTGGCGACATAAACAAAAGTTACCATTGGCGACAGAGTTGTCGTCAACATATATCTCAATACCTATTCTTTGAGAAGAAGTATTTTAGTAAAACATGCTGGGTAGACTGATGGAAAATGAAAATCTATTTGATAGCACTGGCTCATCTGAAGTTGCACCAATAAGAAAACTCGAAAGCAAAGATGAAATCATAGCTAGGCTTCAAAAAGAGGCAGAAAATGCCAAAAACGAGCTAGATAATGTAGAGCAAGGCAAAAAAGAATTGCAAGAAAGACTTGAAAGACTAGTTTATGAGCGTAATACAACAGCTGATATTTTAAAGAATGAAGTGGCGGAGCTAAATTCTAAATTTGAAAAAGCTGGATTGAAAATAAGCGAAAAAGGCGTTGTCTCTGTCTTAGATTATTCCAACTACCAAAAAAGAGTTGACATGAGTTTCAATATGTTTAATAGTGAGCTAAATTTGGTTCAACAAGCCTTTGAAAGATTTGCAACAGAAAATAATGCAGATTACAGTAGATACGTCAAAATGGTTCAATCGCTTATGGATGAGAGTGCGAAGCTTAAACAACTCTTTGAATACCTAAATGAATTTATGCTCAATCCTCCTAGTAAAGAATTTATGGCTCTCATGAATAATACACTTGCTATTAGGAAAATAGCTCAAGACTATAAAGAATTTGAAAACATCGCAGACATAACTAAAATTAAGGCAACCATGCAAGATCAAGAAGATGCCTTTAACGAGATGACTATGCAGTTTAATAATTTTGCTGAAAATCAAAACAAATTCTTTGAAGAAGAGCTAAATAAGATTGAAATTTTTAAGGATAAGATAAACATAAGGCTAAATGATACTGGAGATGAATACAAAAGATTTAGTGAGAATATGATCGCTCATTTAAACGATCAGTTAAAAGTTTTTGAGGTAAATCTGGCTGAGTATAAAGAAATTAGAGAAAATGAAACAAAAATACTAAAAAACTTAAAAAAAGGAGGATACGCACTAATAGGATTACTTTTCATGATGTGCTTGGCACTTGGTGGAGTTATCGGTTACGCTATTTTTTTAATCAAATAGCGTTATAAAAATTTTAACTTAAAAGGATAAAACAATGGCAGATTTTGACAGAACAGAAAACGGCAACGAAAAGAACCTTGCAACAATTTTCATAAGCAAAACTGAATTACCAGAACAAAACAAAACATTAATTGGCTTTGGCATGGAGCGTCCATACGAAAAAGATGGAAAAGAAATAGAACTTGGTGCAGTAAAAGCATTTTATGCTATAGAAAATGCTAGAAATTTTCTCAATGGTGTTGATTGTCGCAATCACCCAGTAAAAATAGAGTGCGGCTTACAAAACGAAAAGCACACTTTCTATACAGCATCTACTTGGATACACAATGGCATAAACGATAAGACTGGTCAAGCTTATAGTCTTCATAAAATGGCAATCACAATTCGTCCAGAGATTAAAAACGAAGCTGGCGAAATAGTTCAACAGCAAGAGAGAATTTTTGCTACAAAAAATAGAAATGGCGTAAAAGGTTACTCTTTTGATGTTACAAATGATAGTGCCCTCGAGAAAGAATTTTTAAGCAATATTTCCAAAGGCTTTAACTTGGGTCTGGTCGCTGAAAAAAATGAGACATTGGCTAAAAATCCAAAACTTATGGAAATCGTTAATAAAATTCCAGACAGATCAGCCGTAACAATGAATTATGACTTTGTTAAGCAACAAGGCATAGTCGTATTGCCAGAAACCATGAAAGCAGTCACAAAATCAGTAAGCAAAGGTGCTGAAATTTTAAATGGCGAATTAAAGCAAGAGCAAAAAAGTCAAGGTTTTGATAGCTAGTCTCA
>NZ_POYX01000122.1:0-3425 GCF_002913865.1 Campylobacter concisus | reverse complement strand
GGCAAGAAGTGTGGCCTTACAAAATAAAAAAGGCGAGATAAAAGAAAATTTTGATGCAGATATTTTGCTAATCGATGAGAAATTTGAGATTAAATTTGTCGTTGCAAGGGGTGAAATTTTAAAAGATGACAGTGGTTTTATAAAAAAAGGAACTTATGAATAAGTCTAACTTATTAACCGTTATTTAAGCTTTTTTTAAATAAAATTAGGTCTTTTTAATAAATTTAGTTGAAAGGAATTATTGTGCCAACCATAAATCAATTGGTCAGAAATGAACGCAAGAAAGTGACTGTTAAGTCAAAATCTCCAGCGTTAAAAGAGTGCCCTCAAAGAAGAGGAGTTTGCACTAGGGTTTATACTACAACTCCTAAAAAACCAAACTCAGCTTTGAGGAAAGTTGCCAAAGTTAGGCTAACAAGCGGTTTTGAAGTCATCAGCTATATCGGCGGTGAAGGTCACAACCTACAAGAACACAGTATCGTTTTAGTTCGCGGCGGTAGGGTCAAAGACTTACCAGGTGTTAAATATCACATCGTTCGTGGTGCACTTGATACTGCTGGTGTTGCAAAAAGAACAGTTTCTCGTTCTAAATATGGTGCAAAACGCCCTAAAGCTGGCGCTGCTGCTCCAAAAAAGTAAAAAATTAGGTTCGCAGACGTTGCTTAAATTTGCAAACGTTTGAGTAAAATTTCATAAAAATTTGAAGGAAAAATCAAAATGAGAAGAAGAAAAGCTCCTGTAAGGGAAGTTTTACCTGATCCGATTTACGGAAATAAAATAATCACTAAATTTATTAATTCTCTTATGTATGATGGCAAAAAAAGCGTCGCTACAGAGATAATGTATGGTGCTATTAAAGCTATCGAAAAGAAAAATGCTGAGGTTAAAGGCATCGACGTTTTTAACGACGCTATCGAAAATGTAAAACCTATTTTAGAAGTTAAATCACGCCGTGTTGGTGGTGCTACTTATCAAGTGCCAGTTGAGGTTCGCCCAGCTCGCCAACAAGCTCTTGCTATCCGCTGGCTTATAACTTTTGCTAGAAAAAGAAGCGAAAGAACAATGGTTGATAAACTAGCAAATGAGCTTTTAGATGCGGCAAATTCAAAAGGTGCATCTTTCAAGAAGAAGGAAGATACTTACAAGATGGCAGAGGCTAATAAAGCATTTGCTCACTACCGCTGGTAAGAAAGAATTAGTATGGCAGAGAGAAAAACGCCTTTACATAAGGTAAGAAATATCGGTATTGCGGCTCACATTGATGCTGGAAAAACAACTACCAGTGAGAGAATTTTGTTCTTCACTGGTATGAGCCATAAGATAGGTGAGGTTCATGATGGTGCTGCTACTATGGACTGGATGGAGCAAGAAAAAGAGCGTGGTATTACTATTACATCGGCTGCAACTACAGCGTTTTGGAAGGGCTACCAAGTAAACCTAATCGACACTCCGGGACACGTTGACTTTACTATTGAAGTTGAGCGTTCTATGCGTGTTCTTGACGGTGCTGTCGCGGTATTTTGTTCTGTTGGTGGTGTTCAGCCACAGTCTGAAACTGTTTGGAGACAAGCAAATAAATATCACGTACCAAGAATAGTTTTTGTAAATAAAATGGACAGAATTGGTGCAAATTTCTTTAGAGTTGAAGAGCAGATCAGAGAAAGATTAAAAGCAAATCCAGTACCTATTCAAATTCCAATCGGTGCAGAAGATAACTTTAAAGGCGTGGTTGATCTTGTAAGAATGAAAGCATACGTTTGGAATGACGAGAAAAAGCCAACTGACTATGTTGAAGAAGAAATTCCAGCTGAAGTTAAAGATAAGGCCGAAGAATACCGCGCAAAACTAATCGAAGCTGTTTCTGAGACAGACGACAGCTTGATGGAGAAATTCTTTGCAGGTGAAGAGCTAACTGAAGAAGAGATCAAAAAAGGTATAAAAGCAGGCTGCTTAAGAATGACTATCACGCCTATGCTTTGCGGAACTGCATTTAAGAATAAAGGCATCCAGCCTCTACTTGATGCTGTTGTTGATTATTTACCAGCTCCAGATGAGATCGCAGCGATAAATGGTGTTTATGAAGATGGTACCGAAGTGACTGTCGAAAGTACAGATGATGGCGAATTTGCCGCTCTTGCGTTTAAAATTATGACTGACCCATTTGTTGGACAGCTAACATTTATCCGTGTTTATAGAGGAAGCCTTGAAAGTGGTAGCTACGCTTACAACACAGTTCAAGACTGCAAAGAGAGAATCGGCCGCTTACTAAAAATGCACTCAAATAAACGTGAAGAGATTACTGAGCTTTTTGCTGGTGAAATCGGTGCTGTTGTTGGTCTAAAAAATACTCTAACTGGTGATACTCTTGCAAGCGAAAAAGATAAAGTTATCCTTGAGAGAATGGACTTCCCAGAGCCAGTTATTAGCGTTGCAGTTGAGCCAAAAACAAAAGCAGATCAAGAGAAGATGGCGATAGCTCTTCAAAAACTAGCTCAAGAAGATCCAAGCTTTAGAGTTAGCACTGATGAAGAGAGCGGACAAACTATTATTAGCGGCATGGGTGAGCTTCACCTAGAGATCATTGTTGATCGTATGCTTCGCGAATTTAAAGTTGATGCTGAAGTTGGTCAGCCACAAGTTGCTTACCGCGAAACTATCCGTAAGGCAGTTGAACAAGAGTATAAGTATGCTAAACAATCAGGTGGTCGTGGTCAATATGGTCACGTATTTTTACGCATCGAGCCACTTCCAGCTGCTAGCGGATTTGAATTTGTTAACGACATCAAAGGTGGTGTTGTTCCAAAAGAGTACATCCCAGCTGTTGAAAAAGGTTGTAAAGAAGCGCTTCAAAGCGGTGTTCTTGCTGGATACCCAGTTGAAGATGTTAAAGTTACACTTTTCGATGGTAGCTACCACGAAGTGGATTCATCTGAGATGGCATTTAAACTTGCTGCTTCAATGGGCTTTAAAGAGGGCGCTAGAAAAGCAGGTGCGGTTATCCTTGAGCCTATGATGAAAGTTGAAGTCGAGACTCCAGAAGAGTATATGGGTGATGTTATTGGTGACCTCAATAAGCGCCGTGGCCAAGTAAATTCAATGGATGATAGAAATGGTGTAAAAATCATTGCAGCTTATTGTCCGCTAGCTCAAATGTTTGGCTACTCAACAGATCTTCGCTCAATGACTCAAGGTCGTGCGACTTACTCTATGGAATTTGATCACTACGAAGAAGTTCCTAAAAATGTAAGTGAAGAGATTATTAAAAAGAGAAATGGCTAATTAGCCAAAAATAGGGCAGAGCGATCTGCCCTTTAAAATTTAACTACTTGGATAAAATTTAAACTATCTTACAAATTTGTCCTCATAGCTCAGCTGGATAGAGCGCAGAATTCCTAATTCTGAGGTCACAGGTTCGAACCCTGTTG
>NZ_POYX01000121.1:0-27770 GCF_002913865.1 Campylobacter concisus | reverse complement strand
GCCAAAGACCGGTAAAAATTTATTCGCCTAGAAGTTTATCTAGTTTTGCAGCCAAGCTCGTAGTATCGTGAGCTTTAGCTAAAGAGGCAGCATGTAGCTTTAAATTTGCTTGTAAATTTTCTTCCAAGTTCTTTGCGATGTCGCTACTATCAAGGTTTTCTACGCTATTAGCATTTGCTACACTTCTGGCAGCTAGAGCGTTCATACCTTTAAATACAGCATTTTGTGTCGAGCCGATCTCTGAGCGAAGTGAATTTATATTTTTCAAAATATCGCCTGAATTTGAGCCATCCTCTTTAACATTTAAAAGAGCATTTGTGCTTAAATTTATATTTTTTGTGCCCTCGCCTGTGAAAAAGCCAAGCTCGGCGTCAAAAACGTTTTTACCGTTAAATTTGGCTTCTTTTACGCTGTCGCTCATCGCATTTTTAAGCGCATTTATCTCGCCTTTTATGCCCTTTTGCTCGTTAGCTGAAAGAGCTGGGTTTGAAAGCTTGCTTGATAGCTCACCGATCTTATCAGCGCTCTCGCTTAAATTTAAAAGCGTTGAGTCGGCGATCTGAAGCATGCCGATCATATCGTTTGCATTTGCCATGCCCTCATTTAGGACATTTGTTTGCGAAAGTAAGCTCTCTGCGATTTGCAAATTTGCACCTGATGCTTTGATCTCGCTATTTGCAGAGATGGCGTTTAGCGCCTTTTTCTCGCTATTTTTAGCTTGATCTAAATAATAGTTTCCTGAAGCCTGGTTTGCAGTATAAGTTCCTAACTTCATATCAACTCCTTTTTTAGTAGTTTCGTGATGGATTTTACTATAAATTTCATAAAAAGTTGCAAAAATATTTCTTAAAGCAAAAAATATTATAAAAAGAATTTAGAAAAAAGCCATTTTTCCTAAATTCTTCGCCTTTTTTAGTCTTCTAGTCTCACAGCAATTGATCTTTTATGGGCTGTTAGTCCTTCGGCTTCGGCTAGCTGCATGCATGGTTTGCCAAGGTGCATGATGCCTTTTCTGCTAACTGAAATGATAGAGCTTCGCTTCATGAAATTTTCAACTCCAAGCGGCGAGTAAAATCTCGCACTTCCGCCAGTTGGTAAGGTGTGGTTTGGTCCAGCTAAATAGTCGCCCATCGCTTCAGGCGTGAAGTGTCCAAAAAATATCGCTCCAGCGTGTTTCACCTCGTCCATATAGCTCAAAGCGTCGTTTGTAGCGATCTCTAGGTGCTCCACAGCAAGCTCGTTCATCAGTTTAAAGCACTCCTGCAAGTCTTTTGCAACGATGATAGCAGCTTTGTTTCTCATGCTAGCACTCGCGATTGGTTCGCGTTTTAGAGTTTTTAGCTCGTCCTCTATGTGTCTTTGCACTGCCCTTGCAAAGGCCTCCACTGGCGTTATCAAAAAGGCACTTGCGATCTCGTCGTGCTCGGCTTGCGAGAGTAGATCGATCGCTATATGGCGAGGGTCCGCACTATCATCAGCTATCACGCCTATCTCGCTTGGGCCTGCGATCATATCGATATTTACGTCCCCATAAACTAGCTTTTTAGCAGTCGCTACGTAGATGTTGCCAGGTCCTGTGATGACATCGACCTTTGGCACGGTTGCTGTGCCGTACGCCATCGCTGCGATCGCGCTTGCACCGCCTATTTTAAAGGCTGTTTTGATGCCACATAGATGCATCGCAGCAAGGAGCAGAGGATTTACCTTGCCATTTGGCGCTGGGGTGCAAACTACGATCTCTTTTACGCCTGCTACGATTGCTGGGATAGCATTCATAAGAAGTGAGCTAGGGTATGCCGCCTTGCCGCCTGGGATATAAAGGCCAGCGCGATCAACTGGGGTGTATTTTGCTCCAAGTAAGATGTCGTGCTCGTCCTTGTAGGTCCAGTCGCTTGGCTTTGTGCGCTCGTGATAGCTTTTTATCCTGTCGTGGGCTAAATTTAGAGCCACTCTTAGAGCGTTATCTAGCGAGTTATAGGCTGCTTCCATCTCTTTTACGTCGATTATTATGTCGTTTTTGCTTGTGACATTAAATTTATCAAATTTGCTTATCTGCGAAAAAAGCGCGCTATCGCCATCTTTTTTTATTTCGTCTATGATGCCCGCAACTACTGGCATCACGGCACTCATGTCGTTGTCACTTCGTCTAACAAGCTGCGAAAATCTACTCTCAAAGTCAGCGTCGCTGCTGTGTAAAAATTTCATTTATGATCCTTTATTTTTAGTTTTCTCTCATATCTTTGCTTTTGTGTAATGTTACCCAAAATTCCGCCCTGGTGGATATATAAAATTTCGCTCTCAAGCTTATCTAAATTTGCAAAAAGCGTCATAAAGCCCACTGGGTCGTAAATAAGCTCAAATTCTACACCACTTTTGCAAACCTCAAGCCAAATTTCATAAAGCTCAGGGTATAAATTTCCAAAATGATACTTCTTTGGCGGATTTAAAATTTGCACTTTGCTATCTTTATCTAGCTCATAAATTTGCTTTTTTAGATAGTCGCTGTCTCCTACACAAGGGGCTGTAAATACTCTAAGATCGGTGTGCTTTGCTAAGTAGCATGCGCTTGTACCTGTGCCTGAGGGCAAGAAGATATCAGGTCTTATGCCACTTTTTTTACTCCACTCATTTATCTCACGCGCCTGCGTGATAAAGCCAAGCTCGGCCTCACTCTGCGCCACGCCCTCGTTTATAAAGAGCGCATTTTCGCTCTTTGCTAGCTCTTTAGCAAATTTCTCGCGCTCCTCTTTCACAAAAATTTCCATACCATTTTCAAGTGCAAATTTCAAATTTCCAACTGGATTTTGCTCTAAATTTGAGCTTAGATGAGAGACGACGTAGTAAAATTTAAGCCCTTTTAGTTTAGCAAAAAGACTTAGGCTATACATGGCATTTGACTGGCTTGAGCCATGAGATACGATGGCTTTGATGCCGCCAAGATCGGCCTTTAAAAAGTACTCTAGCTTTCTTGCTTTATTGCCGTTAAACTCACCTAGCAGATCATCTCTTAAAAGCCAAAATTCTCGCCCTCTTAAGCGAATTTTATCAATCACCCTTAAACTCCAAAAATTTCTCTATCTCGTTGATAGCCTCTTTGTTTGAGAGTGAAAATTTGATCTCTATGCGCCTTGAAGCGTCCTTGTCCTCGACTCCGTCTTTAAAAACTAGCTCATTGTAGCTTCGGCCACTTGCGACAAGCAACTTTCTAAGGCGCGCATCGTCACTAAATGAGTTTATGAACTCCATCACCGCGTAGGCTCTTTTTTGTGAGAGCTCTAAGTTGTAAATGTAGCTTCCGTCGCTATCCGTAAAGCCCTCGATCACGATCTGATCGATGTTTGAGGCGATCTCTTTATCATTTAAAAGTACGTCAAAATACTTACTAAGCGTGGCCTTTAGCTCCTCTTTGACTTCTTCTTTTAAGACTGCACTGCCCTTATCAAAAAGTACTGAGGAGCTAAGCTTTAGTGCGCCTGAGTTTGGGTCGATCTCGATGCTTGATCCTAGCCTATCTTTTAGGGCTGAGATCACCTTTACTCTTATGCCAGTTAGGTTTTTGACCCTGTCGCGAGTGACATTTAGATCCTTTAAAAGCTCGTCATATCTAGCCTCTTTTTTGCTCACTTGCTCGAGCAAAAAGGCGATCTTGGCTAAATTTTTCTCGCTGCTCTCGTTTGCGTCGCTAAGTGCCCTATCTTTTGATGAAATTTCATCATTTAGCACGATCATCTTTTGATTTAGATCAAAAATGCTGGCATTTAGCTCTTTTATGCTCGCATTTGCGTCCTTGTTTTCCTCTATGAGCTGGGCTAGTTTTTCTTTTAGGGCGTCTATTTGGATGACAAAAATTTCATTTGATTTTTTTAAATTTATGTTTTCGTCGCTTATCTTTGAAAGCTCGCTTTTTAGGGCGTCATTTAGCTCTTCAAGGGTGAAATTCTTACCCTGAGCGTCTTTTAAATTTGCTAGTGCTGCGATGATGGCTTGCTCTTTATTTTCAAGAGTGTTTTGAGTTAGGACGTATTTTACGACGACAGCGCCTATTAGCAGCATAAAAACAAAGAGCAGACCCGCCATCAAGTCTGCGTACGAAACCCAAAAGCTCGATTGATCCTCGTTATTTTTGTTTATTTTCATTGTACTAGATTTTCGATTTTTTCTATTACAGAATTTGCTTCTTTGTCGATCTCGTCTATATTCTTCTTAAGCTCAGCAATGAGGCTCTCGCGCTCTTTTTCACGCTCCAAGCTCCTGCCCTCTTGCTCGTAGGCTGCCTTAAATATCGTCGCACTCTCCACGAGTGAGGCTCTAAATGCCTTTAACGCCTCGTTTTGCTCTTTCATGAGCGAGTAAGAAAATTCCCTTAAAACATTGTCAAAGCTCTTTATAGTCTGCTCAAATTTAAGCTGGCTCTCTTTTGTGGCGTTTAAATTTCTGCTAAAAATCTCGCCAAGCTTTGCATGCTCAGTTAAAATTTTAACCTCCATATCTTTAAAGGCGTTAGAAAATGCGCCAACTGCCTTTAGTATATCGGAGTGGATCTTTACAAATTCATCTTGTTTTAGCCCAGATTCATTTAGTATTTTTAAACTTGCGCTAAGCTCTGCCTTGCTTTGACTGATGATATTTTTCTCAACCTCACAAAGCTCTTTTAAACTATTAAATTTCTCATTTGTCTGCTCGCTTAGCTCTTTTATAAATTTATCATCAAGCACCATTTTAAAAGCATCGTGACTATCTTTAAAGTAGCCTACACTTGCTTTCATAAAATTTGCATTTAGCTCATTTTCTTGCCAGAAAAACTCTCGGCTTAGCTCTTTTTGCTCGCTATAAAATCTCTCAAATTTACTAATGCCGATCTTTTCAAAAAACATCCACCAAAGCGCTAAAAATATGCCATATATCGATACGTAAAACGCCGTAGCCACGCCGTTTAGCAGTATAGCGATCTCTTTTTCAAGTCCGTTTGCAGTGCTTGAGCTAAAGCTTGGCATCGAGATCGCGATACTGATAAATGTGCCCAAAATTCCAAGCATAGGAAAGACTGCTTGGCCGATGTTTGCTAGGTTGTCATTTCTAAAATTTCTTGTATAGCTCTCGAAAAAGTCTTCAAATTTTGCGTTTGCCTTTTTGACGCTTGAGATTTCAAAGAGATGAGCGATGATAAATTCTTTTAGCCTTATCTTGTAGTCTTTGGCATTTGCTAAGAAATTTGAGTAGGCTACCAAGGCACTGTGGCGTGAAAATACAAAAGCAACAAAGAGTATAATGCCCATCATCGCGATGGTGTGAAGCTTCATCTGAAAATTTATAACGCCAAGATAGGCTAGTATCGCCAAGATGTAGATGGCTAAAGGGATAAAGATAACTTTAAAAAAGACAAAGAAAGAGTGAGCTTGGCGCTCTTTTGGCACGCTTAGCTCACTAAAATCATTTTGATTTTGCATAGGATCAGTTCCTATTTAGGCAGTTTAAGTCGCTAAAAGCAGTCTGAAGACGCTTAACCATGCTCTCCTCACCACTTCTTAGCCATTTCCTTGGATCGTAGTATTTTTTATTTGGCTTGTCATCGCCCTCTGGGTTGCCGATCTGACCTTGTAAGTATGCTCTATTTTTAGCCTCATACTCGCGCACGCCGTCCCAGAAAGCCCACTGGGTATCGGTGTCAATGTTCATCTTGATAACGCCGTAGCTCACAGCATTTTTGATATCTTTTAGCTCACTGCCGCTACCGCCATGAAATACAAAATTTACAGGCTTGTCGCTTTTTGTATTAAATTTCTTAGCCACATAGGCTTGTGAGTTTTTAAGAATTTCTGGTCTTAGCACGACATTGCCAGGTTTATAGACGCCATGGACGTTGCCAAAACTAGCTGCAATACTAAATTTATCGCTTATCTTACTTAGTCTTTCATAAGCAAGCGCGACGTCCTCTGGCTGGGTGTAAAGAAGCGCGTTATCAACGCTTGTGTTATCAACGCCATCTTCTTCGCCACCAGTGACGCCAAGCTCGATTTCTAGGCTGATACCAAGCTCGCTAAGCTCTTTTAGGTACTTCTCGCATGTGCTTAAATTTTCGTTGATATTCTCTTCGCTAAGATCAAGCATATGAGAGCTGAAAAGTGGCACGCCGTGAGTTTTTTTATACTCATGGCTTACTTTTACTAGCTCATCTATCCAAGGCAAAAGCTTTCTAGCAGCATGGTCAGTGTGTAAGATGACTGGCACGCCGTAAGCCTTGGCAAGCAGATGAACGTGCTTTGCTCCAGCGATCGCACCAAGAACGGCTGCATTTTCGCAGGCTTTACCAGCGTAAAAACCTGCACCGCCATTACTAAACTGAACGATAACAGGCGAGTTAGCAACCTTTGCCGCTTCTAAAACAGCATTTACTGAGTCGCTGCCTACGACATTTACAGCAGGTATTGCAAAACCTTGCTCTTTGGCATAAGCATAAAGTTTTGTTACATCATCTCCGCTTAAAACACCAGGTTTTACGATATCTAAAACGCCCATTTTATCCTCCAAATTTTATTTGTATTCTATCTTTGCTTTTTGGCGTAGAGCTTCACTTTTTTGTCTAACAGCAGCTTGGAATTTCTCCATTTTTACAGCTTGCTCGATCTCTGGTTTTGCTTGCTCAAAGCTTACAGTGCCAGCTGCTTTACCATCTTCTTTTAAGATAACATGGTAGCCAAACTGAGTTTTAACTGGCTTGGTTGAAACTGTGCCATTAGCCATTGAAAATGCTGCGTCTGCAAAAGGTTTTACCATTTGGCTTTGACCAAACCAGCCAAGCTCGCCACCGTGTGCTGCTGAGCCTTTGTCGATTGATTTTTGGCTTGCTAGCTCTGCAAATTTCTTAGTTAGTGCCTCGCCTTTTAAATTTTTAAGTTGAGCGATGATGTCATTTGCTGTTTTTTCATCTTCAACTAAGATATGTCTTGCTCTTGCTTGAGCTGGTTGGTTCATGCTAGCTTTGTTTTTGTTATAAAAATCTCTTAAATCGCTATCACTTACTTTTATACCGTCAAATAGTTTTCTCATATAAAGCTCAACTGCGATGCCCTCTTGTGCAGCTTTTACAGCCTTGATGTAATCAACATCTTTTTCAATGCCTGTCGCTTTTGCGTCTTTTAAAAGAAGTTTTCTGTTGATTAGATCGTCGATTATACGTTTTTTCTCATTTGGTTGAAGCTTGCTAGCGTCAAATCCTGGCATAGCCGCTGATAAAAGTGCTGAGATATCGCTATCGTTTATAGCATCGCCATCTACTGTTGCAACTACTGCTGCGTTTAGAGTGACAGCTGCAGCTAAACTTAAAACTGCTGGAAACAAAAATTTTTTCATATAAATCCTTTAAAAAATTGATTTTATGGGCAAAATTATATCAAATAATGCGGTAACTTTTCGTTTAACTTGTAATTTTAGGTAAAATAGCCAGATGAGAACAAAAAAAGATATTTTAGAGATAAAAAGAAGACTTTTGGACGAGTTTAAGGACGCAAAAAGCGAGCTTAAATTTAGAAATTTATATGAGCTACTTGTTTGTGTCATGCTCTCAGCTCAGTGCACCGACAAAAGGGTAAATTTGATCACCCCTGCTCTATTTGAGGCATATAAAGATGTTTTTGAGCTAGCAAGTGCAAATTTAGCCAGCCTAAAACTCATGATAAACTCATGCAGCTTTTTTAACAACAAAGCCGTAAATTTGATCAAAATGGCAAACAGCGTGGTTGAGCTTTATGACGGAGAAATTCCACTTGATGAAGAGAAGCTAAAAGCGCTTGCTGGAGTTGGGCAAAAGACCGCTCACGTCGTGCTTTTAGAGGCTACAAACGCAAACGTCATGGCTGTTGATACCCATGTTTTTAGAGTATCACATAGACTTGGTTTAAGCAGCGCAAAGACGCCAGAAGCGACTGAAGATGATCTAACTCTTGCCTTTAAAACCGACCTTGGCAAGCTTCATCAAGGCATGGTTCTTTTTGGACGCTACACCTGCAAGGCTAAAAAACCGCTTTGTTTTGAGTGTATATTAAGTGATCTTTGCAAAAGCAAGGACAAGGTGATATAGAAAAATTTGCTAGAAATTTCTAGCAAATTTTGTTTTTAAGAGTTATATTTTTTAACGATACCGCGAACGACTTTTTCGATAAAAAGCGCAGAGGCTACTTCACAGTGCTCTCTAGTAGAGTGAGGTGAGTAGATGTTTGGTCCAATAGAACATGCACTAAGACCTGCTTTTTTCTCTAAAAGCACTCCACACTCAAGTCCAGCATGCACAGCTGTTATCCTTGCTTCTGGCTTATAAATTTTAAGCTCTTCTAAAATATCGTTTGCAAATTTATCATTTATAGGTTTCCAAGCTGGGTTTCTATCCTTGCTAATAACACTAAAGCCAACTGCTTTTGCAAGCTCTGAAATTTCAAATTCCATCCTATTTAGACCGTCTTTGCTCATAGATCTTGCGAAAAACTCCACTTCAAGCGTGCCATCATCTTTGATCTTTGCAAGTGAGAGATTGACGCTATCTTGCGGTATGCCTAGTTCGCAGTTGTAGGCTCTTACACCTTGTGAAAATGAGTTAATTAATGCTAAAATTTTCTCGCCATTTTCTAAAATTTCATCTCCCGTGCCAAGTTTTTTCACGCTTAAATTTTCACACTCACTCTTTAGCTCTTTATCACTTAGCACAAGTGCAGTTGCGCCACTTGGGATAGAGTTGCTTCGCTCGCCACCTTCAAATTTAACAAGCCTGCAGCCATTTTTAGTGACAAATGTAGCCAAAACCTTGATCGCATTTGGGATATTTTTATGTATCTCGTTGCCAGAGTGTCCGCCAGGTAAGCCACTTACTTTTACTTCGTAAAGCGTGCTCTCTTTTGTTTTTTGGCTATTAAGCGCTATAGTGGCAAATAAATTTACACCACCAGCGCAGCCGATAGTTACGCGGTCGTCCTCTTCACTATCTAAATTTAAAAGCTTATTGGCTTTTAGATCGCCGCTAAAACCAGCAGCACCGACCATGCCAACTTCTTCGTTGTTTGTAAAGAGGCACTCAATGTCGTCAAATTCGCTTATCATCTGCATCATGATAGCCACGCCTATGCCGTTATCTGCGCCTAAAGATGAGTTTTTAGCCCTCATGTAGCCATCATCGCCATAAACTATCTCGATCTTTGGCGCATCGCCCATGCATACCATATCGTAGTGGCTTTGCAAGCAAATTTTTGGCTTGCCTTTGAATGCATGAACGTTGCCAAAGCTATCGACCACGACTTCACAGCCCTTATCTCTTGCAAAATCAGCTAAAAAATCACGCATCTTATCAGTCTCATAACTGCAGTGCGGTATCGCTGCAAGTGTCTCAAATTTCGTTAGAACTTCACTCTTTGACATATTTGCCTCCTTTAAATTTATTTTATCTCGCCCTTATAGCCAGTCGCATCGACCGCCTTTAAAAGCTCTTTTTCATCGACCTTGTCATCTGCTATAACGACAGCTTTTCGCTCTTTTAGCGATACATCTGCCTTTTTTACGCCCTCAACGCTAAGTGCGGCCTTTCGAACTATCGCTGTGCAAAGCGGACAGTGCATGCTAGGCACTAAAATTTCTATCTTTTTATCAGCGTAGCTTGCAGCCACCAAAAGGGCTAAAACTAAAATTTTACGCATAAATTTCTCCTAAAAGCTCTGGATATGTAAGGAGTAAAAGTAGTATCACTCCAAAAAGTATATATATAAGTATCCATTTTTTCTTTTTATAGCTTAGGTTGCAGCTTTTTGGCTTGTAAAACAGAGCAATGCCAGAGATCACAAAGCAAATGACCGCCACGACGCTTAAAGGGACGCGGTACTCGTATAAATTTTGTGTCCAAGATAGAAATGAAAAAGATGTGCCAAAAAGCAAGAAAAGAAGTGCCGGCAAGCAGCACAAGGTAGCGCCGATAGCACTACCTATGGATGTTAGTATCAGCCAAAAGGCTCTCATTTTAGCTCTGTTGAGACGTAGTCGTAGCTAAATTCTTTTGGCGAATAGTAGTTTTGTGTGTTGCCATCAACCTCAGCGTATGGATAGCCAAAGTTGTTTAGCGGAGTTTGCTCTGGGGTTGGCTTTAAGATAAAGTCACGTCCGTAGTTAAAGCCTATCCAGCACATCTCCCAGTTACCAAAGCAATAGTCCCTAACAGCTTTGATCTTAGCGTCATCGTTTGTTAATTTCTCGCCCAGTCTTACCTTCGTAACGTCAGCTGGATCAACCGGTATCCAACCATAGCCTTTTAAGTAAAACTCAGCCCTGCAGTGCTGTCCGCCTGAAATTTTAGCCACGCCATCTTTTGCACTACCCATCTGATCTGAAAATCTAGACTGACCAACCCTGATACCAAAAATTTCTCTTGCAGGGATGCCAACTGATCTGCAAAGTCCCACAAAAACTGAGTTTATGTCGGTGCATTTGCCAACTAGTTTGCCACTTTCTAGGATCGCTTTAACATCGCCCGTGCCACATCCAAGGACGCTGTTATCACGCTGCATAGTGTTTGCAACCCACGTATATATCGCTTTTGCACGCTCCAAATCGCCCTTTAAATTTCCAACGATATCTAGCGCTTTTGCCCTTACGACGCCATCTGTTGGGATGTGTGAAGTTGGTTTTAAAAACTCCAAAACAGCAGGATCGACCTTCTCATTTGGATCGAAATTTACCTTGCTAAAGTCGGTATTGCGCTCTGTTGTTTGGATCTTAAACTGGATATTTAAAATAGGTCTTTGCTCATTTTCTTCAAATTCGCCATACATTGTTGGTATTAGCGTGTCTGAGATATAGACGTTTTTAGCGGTTGTGTTTATGACGTAGTCTTGGGTTAGTTGCTGATAAGTGGTGCTTAGTGGGAGCGGTAGCCAAATTCTCGAGCTTTTGCCCTTTTCAAGAAGCAGATGTTTGAAATTTACATCAAAATTTCTAACTACTGGGTTTGCTGGCTCATCGCTAGATAGGGTGACACTTGGAAGCAGACTTGCTGCACCTAAAAAACTACTGAATTTAAAAAAATCTCTTCTTTGCATAAAATGCCTTTTGCTTAATCTTAGCCAAACTTGGCTCTAAAACTGCCTGCTATTCTAGCATAAAATTTTTATTTATGATAAAATCCGCCACATGAAAAAGATTATATTTTTAGGCTTTATAGCGCTATTTTGCAACGGTTGTCTTTATATGAACGAGCGCGGAGTTTCGACACAATATTATAATGATTGTAAAGAGTATTATGACGCGACTGGCACCTACCAAAAAGAGTGTCCGCACAACATCGTAGACTGGAAATAGCGTGGATCTTAGCAAATTTAACGAGCAGCAAAAGCAAATTTTAAATAAAATAAAAAATTTAGCAAATTTTGATTGCGAATTTAGCCTCTCTGATAGCGTAAATGTCAAATTTAAAAATTTAGACCAAGCTAAAAAAGATGAAATTTACAACCTCGCCCTTAGCCTAAAGCCTTGGCGAAAAGGGCCATTTTTACTTGATGATATCTATATAGATAGTGAGTGGCAAAGTTTTATTAAATTTAATATCCTTGCCCCCCACCTAAATTTAGCTGGCAAGTGCGTGGCTGATGTGGGTTGTAACAATGGATATTATATGTTTAAGATGCTTGGGTACGGCCCAAAAAGCATAACTGGCTTTGATCCTAGCGTGCATACATTTTTACAGTTTAAGTTTTTAAATAAATTTATCCGCTCAAATATCAACTATGAGCTTCTTGGGGTAGAGAGCTTGCCAGAATACGCAGCGAAATTTGACACCATTTTTTGCCTTGGTGTCATCTATCATAGAAGCGATCCTATAAAGATGCTAAAAGAGCTAAAAACCGCGCTAAATCCAGGCGGCGAGCTATTTTTAGATACGATGTATATAGATATGGATGGCGACTTTGCACTTACACCAAAGGATAGGTACTCAAAAATTCCAAATATCTACTTTGTGCCAACGCTTAGCGCGCTTTGTAACTGGTGTGAGAGGGCTAAATTTAAGGATTTTACCCTGCTTGAGACAAAGGCTACTGATCTAAACGAACAGCGAAAAACACAGTGGATAGATGGAGAGAGTCTTTCAAATTTCTTAGACCCAGACGACAACACAAAGACTATCGAGGGCTATCCAGCACCAAAAAGAGCCTATATAAGAGTTAAAATTTAAGGATAAATATGGCAGATGAAAATATTTTTGAAGCAAAAGACGAGTCGCAAATAATCCTCCCAGAGGATGAAAACCCGCTAAGAAACGAGATAAAAACAGCTCCTTTAACAAAGCTAAATTTTAGTGGAACGGCATTTTTACTTGAGAAAAATCACGCAAAAACTAGGTTTTTTACCACGGCTGACATGGTAAGTGACGCTGAGGGGCTCATACATAGCGGTTTTGTCTTTATGGGGGCTAACTACGCAGCACTTTTAGCTATAAATGAAGAGTTTTGCGTCAGCATCGGTGCTAGGATAAATTTCTTTGGACCGCTCAAACTTGGCGATGTGGTCGAATTTGACGCACAAGCAAGGTTTGAAGAGAGTAGAAAAAGAGAGGTAAAAGTGATAGGCTACGTAAAAGAGATTAAGATCTTTGAGGGCATCTTTCAGCTAGTCACGCTTGAAGAGCATATCTTTGTCACTCAGCAAAAAAATATCCAAAAAGAAGCCGCCATAAGACAAAAGAAAGAGCGTGAAGAAGCGCAGGCTAAAAACAACGGCTAAATTTAACTGATGAGATATAAATTTCTCATCTTTTAACTTCAAATAAACTCAAATTTTTAAAGACAAATCTTATCTTATTACCCTAATTTGGTAAATGATCGGTAATAATTTTTGAAATTTTTAACAAAATTTAAGCTATAAAATTAATTTTCTATGATAATATCCTTTCAAAACATTTTTATCAAAAGGAGATTTAGATGAAACTTACAAAAGTTAGCTTAGCTGCTTTGGTTGCTTTAGGTGCATTTTCAAGCGTTGCAAGTGCAACTCCACTTGAAGAAGCTATAAAAAATGTAGATCTTTCAGGATTTGCAAGATATCGTTATACAAATGATCATTACAAATCAAACCCTGATACAAAAGCAAAAACAAACGATGTTGCTGGTTATGCTTTCAGAGCACAAACATCATTTAAAGCAGCTATCGACGATAACTTCTTTGGTGTTTTAACTTTAAGATATGATCAAACAGATGATTCTGGCAACAAAAACCTAAAAGGTACAGATAAAACAAGTACAACCGACACTTTTGGCGTTTATGAGATGTACTTAGGCTATAAAGTAGCTAATACTACTATTACAGCTGGCAAGCAACTTATCAAAACTTTCTATGATGATGGTGATATAGCAGGTACTGGTCTAAAAGTAGTAAGTACTGATGTACCTGGTCTTACTTTAACAGCTGCAGCTTATGATGCACTACAAAGCGACGGTACTGAAATAGATGGTCCATTGCTTAATAGAATAGTAAATGGTACTGAAAATGATAAATTTAATGGTTCTGCTGGCAATCTTTACTATTTAGGTGCAGCTGGCAGTTATGATCCAGTATCTTTTAAAGCAGCTATTGCAAATCTTCAAGAGATAGCAACACTTTATGGTGCTGAAGCTGGTGTTAGCTTTAATGTAACTGATGATGTAAATCTAAACCTAAAAGGTCAGTTTGTCCATAACGACTCAGATCACAAAGATGTAGCTGATGCTAACTTCTGGGCAGTTCAAGCTGGCACAAAACTATTTGGTGCTAAGCTTAACGCTGGTTATTTAGACTTTGATGCTAAAAATAAAGATAATAATAAGTGGTCATTTACTTCAATTGATGCAAATGGTCAGTTAATCAACCCAACTAAAATTCTAAATAGTGTTATGAGTGGTGGCGGAAAACAATACTATAACAATATTAAAGGTAACAACGACTACTGGTTTGTTAATGCTGGATATGATATAGATAAATTTGGCTTTGGTGCTGGATATACTCAAGGTAAAGGCTATAGCTGGGCTCTTAGTAAAGAGAGAGCAAAAAGAAGCGAATGGTCTCTTGACGCTAGCTACAAATACAGCAAAAAACTTACATTCCTCTCTTGGTATGCAGCTGCTAAAGACAAAAAAGACGGCGAAAGCTACAAACAAAATCGTATCAGATTTGAAGCAAAATATAGCTTCTAAAAACATTTATCCGAGCGAGCTTTCGCTCGGATCTTCTCAACTTCTCAATACTTAATCCAAATCAGCAATCCTTTCAAATAAACCCAATATAATGCCAAACAAAAAAGGCAAAAAATGTATCTTTTTTCTCTCATTACGCATTTAGTTTGTGCCATTATCTTTATAGGATATGTATTTTTTGATGTTTGCATATATCCATTTGCCAAAAAAACGATAAATCCACAAACCCTTGAAGCTGTCAAAAAAGCCTACACAAAAGGCAGTGCAAAGGTTTTTGGCACGGCATTTTTGCTACTTTTGATAAGTGGGGCATATATGGCAAAGGACTATCTTGGGGGCGAGCATGGCTGGTGGCAAAGCAACTTTCAAAAGCTCTTGCTAGCAAAGATCGCTATTTTACTTCTGATGTGTCTTATCACATTCATCTCTGTTTTTAATGTCACTATCTTAAAAAAGCCAGATCCATTTGGTAAATTTTCACACCTCATAGCCCTTGTGCTTTGTTTGATGATGGTCGTTTTGGCTAAATTTATGTGGTGGGTTTAGTAGTAAAATTTGGCTGTAAATTTAAGCCCAAATTTGCAGCCAAGTCTAATTTTCAGTCGATACTTTTTAGCTTATCTTTATTAAGCCCCTCTTCTATGCGCTTGATCTCCTCGCTTCCATCTCTTACGACGCTTTTGTCGTATTTTAGATACTCATCTATCTTTTTTGGATATTCGACGTGAGTTAGGATAAATTTAAAGACATTTAGTCTCGCCTCTTTTTTATTGTCACTTGAGACGATGACCCACGGCGAGATGCTATTGTGAGAGGCTAGCAGCATCGAGTATTTGGCGATGGAGTATTGGTCCCAAAGTTCTTGCGCTTTTTGATCTACTGGAGAGATTTTAAACTGCTTTAGCGGGTCGTTCAGACGCTCTTTGAAGCGCTTTTTTTGCTCCTCTTTTGTGATAGAGAGGTAAATTTTAAAGAAAATGATGCCTGAGTTTATGATCATCTCTTCAAATTTTGGCACTTCACGCAGGAATTCTTTATGCTCAGCCTGCGTGCAAAAGCCCATCACTGGCTCAACCCCAGCCCTGTTGTACCAGCTCCTATCAAAGATCACGATCTCGCCAGCGCTTGGCAGATGCGTCACATACCTTTGAAAGTACCACTGCGTCTTCTCGACGTCGCTTGGTTTTGTAAGCGCTACGATACGGCAACCGCGCGGATTTAGATGCTCAGTTAGGCGCTTTATCGTGCCGCCCTTGCCGGCTGCGTCTCGCCCCTCCATTAGCATAAGCACTCTAAGTCCCTTGTCTTTGACATGATTTTGGAATTTTAAAAGTTCTATCTGAAGCAGTCTTAGCTCTTCTTCGTAGCCAAGTTTATCGCTTTTTTGGTGTTTTTTATCTTTTGACATCATCGCTCCTTTTAAAAATTTCACGCTTTTTCACGATTTTACTATAAAATAGAATAAATTTAAGAATTTAGACTAAAATCATCTCTTTTGATTTAGCAAGGATTAGCATGTTTTTTAAATTTATTATTTCTCTTATTTTGTTTGCAAGCTCACTTTTTGCCGAGGTTTTAGACGTCAGTAAGGCATTTGTTTTAAGCCCAAGTATCGACGAACAAGGCGTTGAGATCAAGTTTAAATTTGGCGAAAATATCTACCTTTATAAAGATAGCTTTGAGGTTAAGCTTGGCGAAGAGAAGATAAATTCTTTGCTAAACATGCCAAAAAGTGAAAACACTGGCGAATACGAAATTTACCCAAAAGATTTTTCACTGTTTATCCCACTAAATTTAGTAAAAGAGCATCTTAAAAACGGCAATGCTAGGCTAAATTTAAGCTATCAAGGCTGCGCTAAAAATGGCATTTGCTACCGTCCGCAAACTAAAATTTATGATATCTTTGAAAAATTTGGCAAATTTAGCATCATAGCCTTTGAAAAAGAGCAAAAAGATGAAACCAATCCTGAATTTACCGAGCTTTCAGAAGATCAAAGCATTGCAAACGAGCTAAGTAGCAAAAACTTTTTTATCTCGCTTGCGACATTTTTTGGCTACGGCCTCCTACTCTCGCTCACACCTTGCGTATTTCCGATGATACCGATCTTATCAAGCATCATCGTCTCAAAGGGCGGCAGCCTAAATGCTAAAAAAGGCTTTTTGCTCTCGCTAGTTTATGTAATTGCGATGAGCCTTGCTTACGCGCTTGCTGGCGTTGGAGCAAGCCTACTTGGCTTTGGCATCGCAGGGGCTTTGCAAAACATCTACGTGCTTGGCGCATTTGCGGCCATTTTTGTCATCTTAAGCTTTAGTATGTTTGGCTTTTACGACATCAAACTGCCCTCTAAATTTGAAAATATGATCAACAAAAAGTCGCAAAACAGCTCGGGTCTAATCGGCGTTTTCATCATGGGCTTTGCCTCAGCGCTCATCGTCTCGCCTTGCGTGGCAGCACCACTAGCAGGCGCACTTCTTTACATAGCGCAAAGCGGAGACGCACTTTATGGAGGCATCATGCTCTTTGTTATGGGGCTAGGCATGGGCGCACCGCTTCTTGTGATAGGGCTAAGCTCTGGCAAGCTCCTGCCAAGACCTGGTGGCTGGATGGATGAGGTCAAAAAACTCTTTGGCTTTTTGATGCTCATCATGGCTGTTTGGATCCTCGCGCGCGTGCTTGGAGCGTTTTTTGAGCTACTTGGATATGGCGTCATAGGTGTCTTTGCGGCAGTCTATCTGGGCGCATTTGAAGCGACAAACGGTGGCTGGGCTAAATTTAAAAAAGCACTTTGCATGCTAGCTTTTATCTACTCTTTCATGCTAATAATCGGCGCATTTTTAGGCTCAAAAGACGCGTTTTCGCCGCTTTCTGGGCTAAATTTATCCAAAAACGAGAGCGAGTTAAATTTCAAACAAGCTAGAAATTTAAACGAGCTAAATGAGATGATAAAAAGCTCAAGCAAGCCAGTGCTAGTGGATTTTTACGCCGAGTGGTGCGCGAGCTGCAAAGAGATAGAGCATATCACTTTTAAGGACGCTGGCGTGAAAAATGCTTTGGCAAATTTTACGCTTATTCGCATCGACGTGACAAGTGGCGGGGCGCAAAATGATGAGATGTTAAGAAATTTTGGGCTCATCGATCCGCCTGCACTTCTACTTTTTAAAAACGGCGAAGAGCAAAAATCACTTAGAACGATCGGCTTTATAAATGCTAAAAATTTCATAGCAAAGCTTGAGAAAATTTAGATATTAATAGCAAATTTGGCTGGATTTTTAAATTTATCAGCCAAATTTCTCTAGGCTTTGCAGACTTTACAACTAACTAGAAATACGACAAAGAAGTAAAATCAGCTATCAAATTTATATTGTGTGATAACGTGAGCAAAATTACAAAGCCAAGACTTGCAGTCATCTTAAATTTATCAAATTTTAAAAATATCAGCGAATTTGGTTTGGTTTTAGGATAGTAAAACAACCAAATTTTAATCAAATTTCGCTCAATATCACGTCTAAACAAGACCGAAAGCCAAAGATAAAAACTTCGCTCAAGCAATCATATTAAATTTATCAAATTTTAAAACATGCCAACAAGTAGAAATAGAAACTAAATTTAGTTTAGCGCCAAGGTAACCAACACAACTAATATTTAATCAAATTTTGCGCCAAATCGCGCACAGAAAAGACCGCAATGTAAAATATCAGCAAAATTTGCGATTGTCTTAAATTTAAAACATCTCAGCAAATAGACAAAATTATTCAAATGAATTTAAAAATATGAAATTCGTAGTAAATTTAACCAATAACACAGCTAGAACTTAATCAAAACCACGTGCAAGCGAGCTAGACCACAAAATCAAATACAAAATATCAGCAAAACCATTAGCCAAATTTATAAAAACTCGGTTTTTACTCTGCCGCAGCAAAAACGCCAAAGCAGGGCAAATTTAGGTTCATTTACCAAATTTAGCTAGCGCTCTTTGGTAGTCCTCTTCGCTGTCGATGCCGATGCTTTGACTTTCAACCTCTAGCATCGCTATCTTCTTGCCATTTTCTAGGGCACGCAGCTGCTCGAGCTTCTCGGTATTTTCAAGGCTTGAAGGCATGAGCGCGCAAAACTCTTTTAGACTTTTTACGCTGTATCCGTAGATGCCAAGGTGAGCCTTGTAGCTTTTGCACTCGCTTCTGTTAAATGGTATCCTCGATCTTGAAAAGTAAAGCGCATAGCCCTCAAAATCAGTCACCACTTTGACTAAATTTTTATCATCAGCAAACTCATCGTCCATCTTTTTGTAGCAAGAAAACATAAAAGCTTTTTGCCTATTCTGCTCGCAAAATGCCCTAAATTTAGCGATATTTTCAGGCTCGATAAATGGCTCGTCGGCTTGCACATTTATGATGATCTCGCTCCCATTTAGCCCCAAAATTTGCGCCGCTTCGTTTATCCTGTCAGTGCCACTTTGATGATCTTTGCCAGTCAGCACCGCTTTTATGCCATGAGCCTTAGCGATACCAAGCACACTTGGCTCATCCACAGCAACCGCCACATCGTCCACGCCGCTTACTCTAAGAGCCGTCGCCACAAACATAGGCACGCCGTTTATCTCTTTTAAAATTTTATTACTAAACCTTGTTGAGGCAAGGCGGGCTGGGATGATTATCATCGCTCGACCCATTCTAGGACGCACTTTTCAATCTCGTCCTCTTTTATGATGTTTTTGTGTAAAATTTTCGCGCTAAATAGCGAGTTTATCGAGCTTGGCACGCTGTCATTTAAGATTTTAGCAGTCTTTGCCAGCGCATCTTTTTCATCTTTTGTATCTTTGATCTGGCACGCCTTGATCATGCTTGGCGTAAATTTCACCCAGTGCGCGGTCGATGTGATGACGCTTACTCGGCTAGCATTCACCATTTTAAAGCAAGTAGCCGTATGCGGATCGATAGCGTAGCCGTCCTTTGCAAGCTTTGCGATATATGCCTCGCACTCCTTATCATCGCACCAGCTAGCCTCGAAGTCCTCTTTTAGCGCTTCAAGCTCTTGCTTGCTAAGCTTATAAAATTTATTTTTGGCTAAGCTTTGCATGAGTTCATTGGTTCTAACGCTGCCAAATTTATCAAATAGCAAGCGCTCGACATTTGAGCTTATTAAAATGTCCATGGCTGGGCTTATCGTCTTAACCAGCTTTTTATCCCTGAGGTCATAAACGCCGGTGGTGAAAAGCTGCGTCAAGATGTTGTTTGCGTTTGAGGCGATCTTGATCTTGCCGATCTTTGCGCCCATTTTTTTAGCGTAATATGCCCCAAGTGCGTTGCCGAAATTTCCGCTTGGTACGATGATATCAAAGCTCTCGTTTGCCTTAAGCGCCTTTTGTTTTAGCAAATTTGCGTAGGCGTAGGCGTGGTAGATGATCTGAAAGAGAATTCTTCCAAAATTTACAGAGTTTGCTGCGCTTAGCTTAAGACGCTTTTTCTTAAGCTCAGCTTTAAATTTATCATTTGCAAGTAGCGTTTTTAGCGCCCTTTGAGCGTCGTCAAAGTCGCCTTTTATACCAAAAACCTTTAAATTTTCACCCTGCATGGTCTGCATCTGAAGCTTTTGCACCTCGCTCGTACCACCGTCTGGATAGAGGCAGACAACCCTTATGTTTTCGTCGTTTGCAAAGGTTTGAAGTGTAGCAGGGCCCGTGTCGCCGCTAGTTGCACACATGATAAGATATCTTTCACCTCTCTCTTTTGCTAGCTGGCTAAGTAGCGAGCCAAAAGGCTGAAGCGCCATATCCTTAAATGCCCTTGTGGGGCCGTGATAGAGCTCATTTACGTATAAATTTTTATCTATTTTTTTAAAAATGACTGGGTGTTTTGGGTCATCAAAGCTTGCATATCTCTTGAGCGCTTTTTTAAAAAACGCCTCTGGCACGTCAAATTTAAACAGCGAAATGATGTGAAGTGCGAGCTTTTCGTAGCTTAGGCTTGAGAGCTCTTGCCACTTTGACCTTGTTATCTTTGGTAACTTCTTTGGCGCGTAAAGTCCGCCGTGAGCGGAGCTTGGACTAAGCATGGCTGTGCTTAAATTTACGTTTTTTACCTTTTCATCTTTTACGCTTCTAGTTGGTGTTAGTCTCATTTTTTGCCTTTTTTGGTTGATTTTTTTATCCAATTTTCATATTTTTTAAAAACCTCTTTTGGCTTAAGTGCCAAAATTTCTGGGGTTTCGTAGCTGCGGTGCTTTCTTATAAATTTAGCTACTTTTTTAAATTTTGCGTCCGTTTTTATGAGTAAAATTTGCTCTTTTTCATCACAAAGCTTCTCTTGCCAAAGATAAATGCTCTTTGCGCTAAAGCTACTCACGCAAGCTGCAAGTCCCTTTTTCACGAGCTTTTTGCTTAGTTTTTTTGCCTCTTTTTTCTTTGCGACTGAGGTGATTAAAATTCTCATTTTGACCTAAATTTTCCTTTTAAAAAGTGGCTCATTATAACAAAATGGGCTTAAATTTGCTGCGCCAAAACCTTTTTAAACTCCTCGCTTAGCGTAACTTCAAGCGTGATAAGCGATACTCTCAGCCCAAAATCCTTTACCTTTACATAGTCCTTTTGCGTCATCAAAAGCGAGGTGGCGCCGTAGGTTTGTAAAATTTCGCTTAGCTCTTCTTTTGAAAAGTCGTAGTGGTCAGGGAAAAAGACCTGCCCCACGCACTCGCCAAAAAATGGCTCAAGGCGGGCCGGGTTTGCTATGGCGGTTACTAGCACCATTTTTTCGCTTTTGTTTAAAATTTCGCTCTTTCTAAAGTGAGTTTGCCCCTCACGTGCGATGAAATCACCAAATTTATAAAAGCTAAATGGATATCTATAAGCCCCGCTTGGCAGGCAAAGCTTTAGCTTTGGCTCGGGGTTTGGGCGCACCAAAATGTCAAATTTGGCTATGTCAAATTTAGAAAATCCATCATCCAACAAAATATACTTTGCGCCATGCTTTTTGGCGTAGTCTATGGCTACTTTTCTATCTTCACTAACGATGACGTTTGCGTTTTTGATGCTTGTGGCATATATCATCGCCTCATCGCCGCTCGCTGCAACGTCAAGTAAAATTTCGCCATCATGAGCGACAACTTGCATGCCTTTGCTCTTTCTTTTATAGCCTCTAAGGATGATAAAAGCGCCTTCGAAATTCTTAGCGATAGCGACACAAAGTGGGGTCTTGCCGCTTCCTCCAAGGGTTAAGTTTCCAACGCTAATTATTTTTATACCATAGTCTTTTTTTTGAGCGCTAAATTTCTTACAAATAACGACTAGAGCGTAGATAAGACTTAGTGGCAAAAGGAAAAATGCTAGTAAAATTTGAAAGAAATTTGGGCGAAAGAAGTAGTCATTCGCCCAGGTGTGCAAGAGGATGTTAAATTTCTTAAACACGAGATTTAGAAATTTCTTTTACTGTGCTGCAGATGTATTGCACCTCTTCGTCGCTCAAACTATGATATATAGGTAGCGACAGGACTTGTTGATATGTCTTTAGAGCATTTGGGAAGTCATTTACTTTAAGCGAATATTTATTTTTATAATAGCTTAGCAAATGTATCGGTATATAGTGCAGCGAAGTGTGAATTCCACGCTCCAAAAGCTCTCTAGCAAAGCTGTCGCGGTTTTTATTTATCTTGATGATGTACTGGGTGTAGATGTGCTCGCGTTTTTTGACTGGGGTTGTGATGTTGTGACACTCTTTAAGCTCTTTATCGTAAATTTCAGCGATCTTTTTTCTACGTTTTATGAGATCGTCTGTCTTTTCAAGCTGAGCGATAGAAAATGCCGCATTTATCGAGTTTATGTCATATTTTAAACCGATATCAACAACGTCGTAGATGTAGCTTAAACTACCAAATTTATCTATACCATTTACAAGGGCATAGTTACGAAGTAGTTTTGCTTTTTTATAGACCTCTTCGTTATTTGTCGTGAAAAATCCAACTGTTGAGATAGGATTTTGCACGCGTGAGTTTGTCTGAAAGCATGACAAAAACGAGTCTGAACCGACTTTTTTGCCGTTATAAGTTAGTCCTATGCCTCGATTTGCATCATCTAAAACGACGATGCCATATTTTTCGCAGATAGCCTTTATCTCATCAAGCTTAGCACTTTGTCCAGCGATGTGTGAGATGAAAGCACACTTTAGTTTTTTGTGATTTTGCTCTTTTAGCACCTTTTCAAGGGCTTCTGGGCTGATGTTAAAGTCCTCTTCATCGATATCGACAAAGATAGGCTCAGCATCAAAATGTCTAACTGCTTGAGCCACGCTAGGGAAGGCATTTACCGAACAGATGACCTTATCGCCGCGCTTTGTGTCCATCGCACTTAGCGCTAGATGATGCGCTGCTGCGATGTTGTTTGTAGTGATAACAAATTTAGCACCAAAGTACTCTTTTAGCTTTTCTTCAAATTTAGCAACTGTATCAGTAGCATTTTCAGAATGCAAAGCCTCTTCGATAAGCTCACTTTCGCGCTCAGTGATAGTTGGTTTGTAAAACGGAATTTCTCTCATCTTTAATCCTTTAAATTTTCACTATCAACGGCATTTGTCGTTTAAACCTGTTTGAAACAACTCTATTTTCTATATCCAAGACCGCTTTTGATCCAAACTTTTTGATGGCTTGCTCCTTGTTATTTTCTAAATTTTGTAAAATCTCATCGATAACAGCATAGCTGTAACCTATGTCGCCCTCGTCACTTTGCCCATCCCAAAGATCAGCAGAAGGCGCTTTTTTGATAAAATTTTCATCAACACCAAGATGTTTTGCAAATTCAAAAATTTCACTCTTATAAAGCTCTCCGATAGGATTTATCGCGCATGCCAAATCCCCAAATATCGTGCCATAACCAAGCATAAGCTCACTTTTGTTGCTTGTGCCGATGACTAGAGCGTTTATACTAGATGAATAATCATAAAGCAAGCTCATTCTAACTCTAGCTGCTAAATTCCCTTTTCTTAAATTGCTTAAATTTACATCTATCGTTTCGTAAAAGGCATTTAAAATGCCCTCTATGGATAAAACCTTGTATTTTATGTTTAATTTTTCGCATAAATTTAAGGCGTCATCCATATTTTGTCTGTTTGATGATGCTGTTGGCATGATGAGTGCATGAGTTTCATCTGGCTTTGCTATCGCACAAAGTGTCGCAACCACAGCAGAATCAATACCGCCGCTTACGCCTAATAGTAGTTTTTTACCTTTAGTTTTATCTTTTAAGCTAAAAACTAAGGTTTCTTCTATTTTTTGATACCCCTTCATTGTCCCTTTGCCTAAATTTGCTTCCTTTTGCAAAAATTATACTAATTAAATTTAAAATTTTTCTTTAAGTTTAAGTAAAAAGATGCAAATATTTAAGAAATGATAAATTTAAGGTAGAAAATGAGAGTAATGCATAAAAGTTTTGGCGATTTTGGGACAAATTGCTACATCGTCACCAAAAATGACTCAAGTTTGGTGATAGATCCAGGCGACGGCGCAAAAGAGTGGGTTTTACAAAATGCACAAAATTTAAAGGCGATACTTTGCACTCATGGACATTTTGATCATATTTACGACGTGAGCGAGCTAAAAAATGAGCTAAGAATCCCAGTTTATATCAATAAATTTGATGCTTTTATGTGTGAGAGTGACATTTTTGGCTATATGAAAAATACCTTTGTGCCAGACATTTTAGCTCAAGGCGATGAGAGCTTTGCGGTGGGTGACTTTTCTTTTAAATTTCACCATTTTCCAGGACATACACCAGGTTGCTCGATGATAGAGATAGAAGACGCGATCTTTAGTGGGGATTTTTTATTTAAAGGTAGCATCGGGCGCTGGGACTTTCCATATTCAGACAAAAACGAGATGATAAATAGCTTAGAAAAGTGCAAAAAACTAGAGGGCGACTTCACTCTTTATCCAGGGCACGGCGCGATCAGCACGCTAAGAGATGAACGAGTAAGTCTTGATAGATGGATACAAATAGTTAAAAACTCATAGTTTTTTTATGTTTGGATACTTTGCCAAGTAAGTTGAAAAATATTTTGACTTTTAAATTTGCCCAAAACCTTGATCTATAAATAAATGTGTAAAATTTAAAATTTTGTAGTTAGTTTTAAAGAGCAAGGCAAGTGCCCTGCTCTAGGAGTTTTACTCGACTTCAGCGTCTATTACGTCGTCGTCTTTTTTGTTGTTGCCGCCGTTTGCGCCAGCGTTTTCATCTTTTTTATACATAGCTTCTGCAAGTTTGTGGCTAGCTTTGCTTAGAGCTTCTACTTTTGCATCGATTTGCTCTTTTGAAGAGTTTTCATCTTTTAGAACCTCTTTTAGATCATTTAGCGCAGCTTCGATGTTGCTTCTATCATCAGCTGGGACTTTCTCGCCAAGCTCGCTCATGCTCTTTTCAGTTTGATGAACTAGTGCATCGGCTTGGTTTCTAGCTTCAACTGCATCTTTGCGTTTTTTATCCTCTTCTTTGTGAAGCTCAGCGTCTTTTACCATGCTATTTATCTCATCTTCGCTAAGACCGCTTGATCCTGAGATAGTGATGTTTTGGGCTTTGCCAGTTGCTTTATCTTTTGCTGAAACGGTCAAAATTCCGTTTGCATCGATGTCAAATTCGACTTCGATTTGAGGCACGCCTCTTGGAGCTGCTGGGATGCCCTCTAAGTTGAAGTTACCAAGTGATTTATTATCCCTTGCAAACTCACGCTCACCTTGTAAAACCATGATAGTAACGGCACTTTGGTTATCTTCTGCAGTTGAGAAAACTTGACTTTTCTTAGTTGGTATAGTTGTGCCTTTTTCGATGATCTTAGTCATCACGCCGCCAAGTGTCTCGATACCAAGGCTAAGTGGAGTAACGTCAAGAAGTAGCACGTCTTTAACGTCGCCTTTTATAACCGCACCTTGGATCGCAGCACCGATAGCTACGACTTCATCTGGATTTACGCTCTTATTTAGCTCTTTGCCAAATGCCTTTTTAACCTCTTCTTGAACAAGTGGCACACGAGTTGAACCACCGACCATTACGACCTCTTTGATGTCGCCCTTGCTTAGACCTGCATCTTTGATGACTTCATTTATCTTAGTGATAGTCTCGCCCACAAGTGAGTCGATCATGCCTTCAAATTTGGCACGAGTTAGCTTTTTGACAAGGTGTTTTGGACCAGTCGCATCAGCTGTGATAAATGGTAAATTTATCTCAGTCTCTTGAGCTGAGCTTAGCTCTTTTTTAGCATTTTCAGCGGCTTCTTTTAAGCGTTGAAGCGCCATGATATCGCCTTTTAGATCGATACCAGTTTCGTTTTTAAACTCACTTACTAGCCAGTCGATGATCTTGTTATCAAAGTCATCACCACCTAAAAATGCATTACCGCCAGTTGCCAAAACTTCAACTATATTATCGCCAGTTTCAAGCACTGTAACGTCAAATGTACCACCACCTAGGTCATAAACTAAAATTTTCTCAGCCTCTTTTTTATCAAGACCATAAGCAAGTGCCGCAGCTGTTGGCTCGTTGATGATACGAAGCACGTTTAGACCAGCGATTGTTCCAGCTTCTTTTGTAGCCTTTCTTTGGCTATCGTTAAAGTATGCAGGCACAGTGATAACCGCGTCTGTCACGCTCTCGCCAAGATATGCTTCAGCATCTTCTTTTAATTTGATAAGAATTTTTGCTGAAATTTCTTGCGGAGTATAGACCTTGCCAGCGATCTCAACCGCGCAAGCGCCGTTTCTATCTACGACGTGATATGGCAAGCGAGCCTTTGCCTCTTCAGCATTTTTTTCATTGCTCATCAAACCCATGATACGTTTGATAGAATATATCGTTTTTTCAGGGTTTGTAACTGCTTGACGTTTTGCAACATCACCTACTAAAATTTCACCTTTGTCTGTAAAAGCAACAACAGATGGAGTTGTGTTTTTGCCCTCTTTGTTTGGGATAACCTTGCTCTCGCCGCGCTCAAAAACGCTCACACAAGAGTTTGTTGTACCTAAGTCTATACCTATAACTTTTGACATATTCTTCCTTTATTAGATTTATTTTTTAAATTTAGTTTGCCACACTGACCATAGCTGGGCGCAAAACCCTACCATTTATCATATAGCCCTTTTGTAAAGCCTGCACGATCTGACCGCTCTGCTTCTCCTCGCTATCAACCCTTAAAACGGCATTATGCACATTTGGATCAAACTCGGTATCAGTTGCGATCTCGCTCACGCCATGCTTTTCAAAACATTTCTTAAACTGATTTATTGTTATCAAAATGCCCTCTTTGATCTTTTTAGCAAATTCATCATCCTCTGGGTCAAAATTTGCAGCGATCTCGAGTGCATCGATGACTGGTAGCAAGTCCCTTGCAAATTTCTCATTTGCATAGCTTGCAACGTCTGCTTTCTCTTTTTCATAACGCTTTTTGATATTTTCAAACTCAGCATTTGCTCTGTAATATTTATCAGTGATCTCGCCAAGCTCTTTTTCGAGCTTCTCAACTTTTGAGATATCGCCAAGTGCATCTAAATTTACGCTATCGCTAGCTACCTCTTGCACTGGCTCGACCTCAGGTAGATTTTGCTCTTTTACCTCTTCGCTCACGCGGCCTCCTTTATTAGATTTATAAATTTCACATAATCAGTATAAACACTGCCAGCACAGATCATCTGCGCCTCGCTACCAAGGTAGTTTGCTTTAAATTTAAGCCCCATGTAATTTTCGTCAAACATAGGAGAAAATGTAAGTTCTTCATCCATCTGCAAGCTAAAACTTGGGTCAAAAACCATCTTAAAGCGTCTATCCTTGAACATATCAAAGGCTAAAATTTCATTTTCTTGGAAGTAAATTTTAGTCCTTTTAAGCTCTCTTATCTTGTTTTTTAGTTCGCTTAAGCCAACTTGAGAGCAGATAAGCTCAAGCTTGTCTAAACTAACTCCGATAAGGTTGTTTAAAAATTTATACATCCTAGCATCAAATTTGATGACGATCTCATCGCCACTAAAATTTAAAACCAGATACCTATCATTTAAATTTAAAATTTCTAGCAACTCCTTATCGATCGTGCCAAAAATCATACAATAAAGCTCAAACTCATCACAGAGCATCTTTAAGCTTCTTGGGTCATTTATCTCTAAATTTATGTCGCTTTCAGCAAAAATTTCACTCCAATATCTTCTCATCGCAGCAATAGTTGGGATCCTGCCGCCACTGATGTGAAGTTTTGTGATCTCGCCCTCATCTGAAAGCTTTTTAAAATAAACACGTATCGTAGATGCCGGTATCGCCATGCTCATGCGAGAGCCAAGCTCGTTTGAGCCAATAGGCGCATTGTCCTGCAAATAGGCTTCAATGATAGAATTTAGTATCAAATCGCGTTTATTTGTTTTACTCACTTTTAGCACTCTTTCTTTTTAATTGCTAAGCGGATTATACAACTTTAGTTTATTAATGTCAAGTATATAAGTTAAAAAAATTTATTTATATATATTTAGCCTATATAACTAAACTTTTCTAATGCCTATATTATAAGATTTACGTAAAAAGAAATAAAATTTAAAACAAAATAAGAAATTTAACTTCAACATAA
>NZ_POYX01000120.1:0-8828 GCF_002913865.1 Campylobacter concisus | reverse complement strand
AACCAAAACAAACAACCAAGAAGCAGATGTTGAGCTTCCGTTAAAGCTGATGGTAGTTTCAAATTTAACTGGTGAAAACCAAACTCCACTTGAAGATCGCGAAGTTGTCTCTATAAATAAGATAAATTTCGATCAGGTTATGAAAAGTTTGGACATTCATACTGAATTTTCAGTGAAAAATAGACTAAATTCTGGTAGCGAAGATCTAAATATCGATCTTAACTTTGAAAGCATTCAGGATTTCAATCCAGACAATATCATCAACCAAGTACCTGAGCTAAAGAAGCTATTGCAGCTTAGAAAAGCTTTAGTTGCGTTAAAAGGACCTATGGGCAATATGCCTGATTTTAGAAAAGCAGTTTTAGAGGCTATTAAGGATGAAGATAGTAGAAAACAGCTTCTTTTAGAGCTTAAAGACGAAAAAGATAAGGAATAAAAATGTCTGAAACTAAAGTAAAAACTCCTATCATTGAAAGCATAATGCAAAGGAGCAAATATACAAAAGATGATGAAAGTTATAGCGTAGTAAAGCAAGGAGTTGCCGAGTTTATCTCAAATGTCATCACAACAAATAATGCTGAAGAGAAGATAAATAAGCTTGCGCTTGATGAGATGATAGCCCACATAGATACGCTTTTATCAGCTCAGATGGATGAAATTTTACACAATAAATCTTTCCAAGAGCTAGAATCTACGTGGCGTGGCATTAGATTTTTAGTCGAGAGAACAAATTTCAACGAAAATGTAAAGATCGATCTTTTAGACGCTACAAAAGAAGAAATTTTAGATGACTTTGAAAACAATCTAGATATAACTCAAAGCACACTTTATAAGCAAATTTACTCAGCTGAGTATGGTCAATTTGGTGGTGAGCCAGTTGGTGCGATAGTTGCTGATTATGAGCTAGATAAGTCAAATCAAGATATGACTTTCTTAAACAAAATGTCGTCAATTGCAGCGATGAGCCACTCTCCACTTCTAACTTCGCTATCTTCTAAATTCTTCGGACTTGATAACTTTGGTGAGCTTGAAAACATAAAAGATCTAAAGAGCCTACTTGAAGGCCCACAATACACAAGGTGGAGAACTTTTAGAGAGAATGAAGACGCAAAATACACAGGTTGTATGGTAAATAGATTTCTTACTAGATCTCCATATATCCCAGAAGACAATCCTATAAAAAGCTTTAACTACCGCGAAAGCGTCGATAAGCACGATGATATGCTTTGGGGTAATGGCGCTTATGCGTTTGCTACAAGACTTACAGAGAGTTTTGCGGACTATAGATGGTGCGGAAACATCATCGGACCAAAAGGTGGCGGCGCTGTAAAAGACCTACCAACTTATACTTATGAAAACTACGGAAGCGTTCAGACAAAAATTCCAACCGAAGTTTTGATCACAGATAGAAGAGAATTTGAGCTTGCAGAAAATGGCTTTATTACGCTTACACTAAGACGTGATAGCAATAACGCAGCGTTTTTCTCTGCAAACTCAGTGCTAAAACCTAAAGTTTTCCCAAATACTCCAGAAGGCAAAGCTGCTGAGACAAATTTCAGACTTGGCACACAGCTTCCATATGTATTTTTGATCTCTCGTTTGGCTCACTATCTAAAAGTACTTCAAAGAGAAGAGATTGGTACTTGGAAAGAGCGCAGTGATGTTGAGCGTGGCTTAAATGAGTGGCTAAGACAGTACATCTCAGATCAGGAAAATCCACCAGCTGATGTAAGAAGCAGAAGACCATTTAGAAGCGCAAAAGTCATCGTTAGCGATATAGCTGGCGAGCCAGGCTGGTATAAGATAGAGCTTCTAGCTAGACCTCACTTTAAATTTATGGGGGCAAATTTCGAGCTTTCTTTGGTTGGTAAGCTGGATAAAGAGTAAATTTAAGTATGTCGCTGATAGATAAAATTTTATATGAATTTAGTGATGAGTCAAAATTTCGTCCATATTTTAAAGATCTAGACAGCGACATCAAAGATCATATCGATACTATCTTAAACTCAAGGCTGGGAAACTACGGTCGTTTAAATGATAGTATCATCGATCTTTGGTCGGTTGGGGTCGAGATAAACGAGCTTGGCCATAGACTTGGCATGGCGATATATGAACTAATCACCTCAAACGAAAATAGAATAGAGATAACCTCTATCGGCTATGATGACTCGCTAAAGCCTTGGCGTATCATCTTTAACATAAACTATAAGCATAAAAACGACAATTTCAAAGAGTATTTGCTAAAGGTTATTTTTAAGAACAATAGATATTGTGAGATTTTATAATGGATTATAATGAAAATAATTTAGCTTATTTTCAAAAAGAGATGGCGTATCTTGACGAAACAAGAGCTCTTTTTATAAAGAATTTCCCAAAAGTTGCACCATTTTTAGATACTAAAAGCAAAGATCCTGATGTTGAGAGTATCATAGAAAATATGGCTATTTTAACATCAAGGATCAGACAAGAGCTAGATGAAAATATCCCCTTAATAGCTGAGTCTTTGATAAATATCTTAATGCCAAGCTATACCAATCCTTTCCCTTCAGTTTGCATGCAAGAATTTGCTCTAAGAGATGACTTTTCAGAAAAAAAAGAATTTATACCAAAAGGCAGCATCATAGAGTCAAAGCCTATAAACGGCGTAGCTTGTAAATTTCAGACGATATATGATGTAAATTTGCTTCCATTAAAGATATCAAAAGCTTTCATGTCAAACAACAAAAGCGACTATCTTTTAAATTTAAACATATCTATCACCAAAGATGAGCTTAGCACTAAAGAGCTTGATATTGATTTTTTAAATTTATATCTTGGCGATAACATATACTTCTCTTCAACTCTTTTGATGTGGCTAAAAAATTACTTAAAATTTATAGTTATAAGCTTTGAAGATAGCGATGAGGAGATAAAACTTGGAGCTGATAAGCTTAGCTTGGATGAATTTGATGAAGCTTTGATAAAGAGCGATGAGTTTGGTTTTGAGGCATTTGAGCTTATAAAAGAGCTTTCATATTTTTCATCTAAACTAAATTTCATCCGCATAAACGGACTTGGTTTTTTAAAGAGATTTGACGCAAAAAGTTTTAACATCAAATTTGTCTTTTCAAAAGATATGCCAAATGGCTATGTGCCAAGGCTAGAATATTTCTCTCTTTTTGCCACGCCAGCGATAAATTTGTTTGCAAAAGGCGCTGAGCCTATACAAAATAACAACAAACGAAGCGAATATAGAATTTTCATAGACCGCTCAAGCATAAATGCTTACGAGATAGTCTCTATCACAAAGGTCGTCGCTCACAGCAGCAATAATGAAAAAAGGATACTTAAAAACTACAAAAGCTTTGAGAGATTTGAGTTTTTAAATAGTCAAAGATCAAAGGACTATTACTTTGTAAGCAACAAAATAGATATGAAGTTAAACTCTTACAAAGAAATTTCATTTTTTAAAAATGACGCTAAAGAGCAGACCGTGAGCATCGAGACGCTTTGCTGTAACGGCGATCTACCAACCAATCTAAAACTAGGCGAGATAAACAAAATCCAAAATCACCAAGGCGTAGTAACCAAAAATTTAACCATCCCAACTAGCGTAAAACGTGTAAATGTAGATGGAAATTTACTCTGGAGGCTAGTTAGTATCTTGTCATTTAGCTATCAAAGCATACTAAATAAGGGCTCTTTTCTAGCACTGCTTAATGCTTTTATGCTGCCTGATGATGAGTTTTTGAAGAAATTTTCTAGCTCACTTTATGAGATAAAAACAAAACAGATCCACAGGGTCGATGGCGGTTTTGCAAAAAGAGGAGTGCTTTGTATATTTTATATAGATGAGAGCGAGTTTGAAAGCCTTGGAAATGTCTATGTCCTAGGTATAAATTTGGCTAAGTTTTTATCAAAATTTGCTTCCATTAACTCATTTTGCGAGCTTAAGTTAAAGTGTGTAAAGAGCAAAATTTTATTTGATTATGGGTTTTTAAGCGGTATGAAAGAGCTAGTATGAGCAAAGAGATAAGTCAAGCTTCTTTTTTTAAATTGATAAAAAATATCCTAAAAGATAGGGATAGGAGCGAGATATTTTTAAAAAATAGCTCAAGTTTTGCTTACCCGATCAAAGAGCTTGAGAGCTTAGATGAGCAAGAGCTTACAAAGATAATTGTAAATTTTATGGGTCTTTTAGGAAGTGGCTCGCATCTAACAAGCTACATTTTAGAGAAAATTTCAAAGACTAATGACAATAGCTATGAGTTATTTTTTGATTTTTTTGACAACTACTTGCTTTGGCTATTTTTTGATAGCATTAGCCTGAAAAACTACGCAAGATCTTTTGAAGATGAGCTTGATGATAAAATTTCAAAGATCTTACTTGATATGCTTAATATAAAAGATAAGCTGCTGGCAAAGAAATTTCTGCCATTTTCGCCACTTGCAGTTAGCCAAAGAAGGCCAAAAAAAGAGGTTGAATTTGCGCTTCAGAGCCATTTTGGGCTAAAAGACAAGCTTTTTATACTTGAAAATTTACCAAATCAAATTTTCATAGCTCCATCAAATTTAAACTCTTTAGGCCATAAAAATAGGACGCTTGGTAAAAATTTCATCCTTGGTAAAAAGCTTTTTGAAAAACAAACTAAGATCGCAGTCTTTATAAATGGCATAGAGTACGAAGAGGCTGTAAATTTCTTCCCAAAAAAAGATAAATTTAAGGAGCTACAAGAGACTCTTTCTTATTTTACTAATGATGAATTTGTTTCTGATTTATATTTGAAGATAAATTACTCTCATAAGATGCAGTTTAAGCTCGGGTTAAAATATACAAGTAGTCAAATTGGCTTTGGTTCAAGGCTTAAAAATGATAAAAAAATGTCAAATTTTATAAAATTTAGACTTTGTTCATAAAATTTAACTCCAAAATCAAAAAAATCTGATATAATTACATAAAAGAAATATATTTATTTGTAAAAGGATTTGCAGCTATGGCATTTATCGACTACTTACGCAGATTTTTCACATTTTTTAGGTTTAAACACAGTGTTGTTTTAGTAACCTCTATCGCTCTTAGTGTTTTGTTTTGGCTATATGCCCCGCTTGTAGCATTTAACGATATATATAGCTTTGCTAGCGTTAGTTCACGAGTTAGCGTGCTAGTTGCTTTTTGGGCAGTTATATTGTTTTTTGTCTTGCTCAGACCGCTGATGAACTATTTTGCATCACGCAAAGATGAGAAAAACGACAAACTAAAAGAGATAAAAAAAGAGTCAATGGATAGTTTTGGCAAAGCAAAGAGAAATTTCTTACTTTCGCTAAAAGATGCCAAAACGACTTGGAAAAAAGATATAAATTTCAAAAAATTGCCATTAATAATGATAATAGGCAACGAGGGCGCTGGCAAAAGTGCTTTTATAAACTATTCAAATATCGAATTTCCTCTATCTGATAGCCTAGATACTTATAAAAAGATACATCAAAGTACGACAAATTTTAACCTTTATGTATCAAAATTTGGAGCACTATTAGATACTGAGGGCATTCACTTTGCGCAAGAGAGTCTCTATCAGCCAACCGCAACAGAGGAGCTTCCTGAAGATGATGTAGAGAAAAACAGAGACTATCTACTTAAAAAAGGCGTTTGGAACGAGTTTTTACACTTTTTAAAGAGAAATGACTTTAACTCAAGACTAAGCGGCGCCGTGCTTATCATCGATACTAAAAAATTCCTAGAAGGCACTCAAGAGTATTTTGACGAGCTTATCAGATATATGGTAAAGAGGATAAACGACTGCGAGAAGCATCTTGGCATTAAATTTCCTATTTATGTAGTCTTTAGCAAGCTTGACCTCATAGATGGTATGGGTGATTATTTCAAATTATTTAATGAAGACGTGGCAAATAAAGCTCTTGGTATAAATTTAGACTCAAATTTCACCGCCCAAACACTTGAGACAGAGCTTAAAGGCTTAAGCGACTCACTATTTAAACATCTAATGAGCAAAAACTCGATCTCGCACATGCTAGAAGATAAAAAACGCTCATATCTGTTCTTAAAACAGCTTGAAAATTTCTTCGTGTTGGTAAAAGACTTTGTTACAAAGCTAAGCTCTCAAAATGCTCTTAAAAACACATCTGTTATAAATGGAGTTTATTTTGTAAGTGCATATCAAGAAAATATCCCTATAAACTACCTTACAAATACAATTTGTGATAAATATAGCATCAAAAAACCACTTCTTAGAGCGGTAAATAATTACAGCAAACAAAGCTATTTTGTAAAATCATTTTTAAAAGAGATCGCTTTTAAAGCAAATGTAACTAAATTTGGCGCTCAAAATAGATTTATTAAATTTATAAATTTCGCTCTAGTGGCTGCACTTTGTGTGGGAGTTTATTTTGGTTCTAGTTATATTTTAAATATCAAAAATACAAAAGAGCAAACTGCGGCTAACAACGTAGATAAAATTTCTAACTATCTTGATAACAAAAAGTATAAAGACCTTACCGCTACACAAAAGATCGAGCTTTTAAATCTTCTAAAACAAAGTCTAAATGACTATCCAAGGATCTTTAGTGGTGATACTAAATTTGAGTACATCACTCTTGATACCTCTTATAAAGGTTTTACGCCTGTTAAAGCGCTTTATTACGATCTTAGCGCTGACTTTTTCAAAAATACAGTTTTAACTGAGATGGAAAATATCCTAAAAACAGAGAGCGACCCAGATAAGCTTATAAAAGCCTTTTATATGTATGATTCACTTTTTGATAAAAACTATACAAATGTTGATCTATTTAAAATTTGGATAGCTGCAAACTGGGATAAATTTGAAAAATATGGCGTTGCCAAGGATGAGTTTTTAGCACACATTGAAGCTATTTTAAATGCTAAAAATTTAAGCATTTCAGCAGATCAGAGCGCCCAAAGTGCAGCAAATACCAAGCTAACACCTGTTCAAAGAGCAAAAAGGCTCTACTCGATACTTGAGTTTATCTCATTTAAAGATGAAAAATCATTCTACGACATCAAAAAAGAGGTTGAAAATTTAAACCAGGTAGTTCAAGAAAAAGAGGCATTTAATCCATTTAATAAAATTTATACAAAAGAAAATTTAAGAGATTTCTTGGCAAAACTTAGCTCAAACATCGATGAAACCGCAGGCATCGAGTCATGGCTGATGGATACCAACTCATCTTTAAAAGATATCAGCTCAAATGAGAAAAAAGAGCTAAGCATCGCAGTTGTGGAGCTTTACTTGCAAAACTACGCTGATAAATGGAACCAAATTTTAAGAGCGATCGAGCCAAATGAATTTGCTACTAAAAAAGAGGTTATCGATGAGCTTGAAATTTTGTCAAAAAGAGAAAACCCACTAAATTCTCTTATAAAATTAACTAATCAAAATACAAATTTAAATGATGAAAATTTACTAAAATACATCTACTCTCTAGGTTTTGCTTCAAGCGAGATAAAACGTGTATTTGCAGACTTTAGTACTAAATTTACAAACTATCATGCGCTAAATTCTGACGGATCGCTAGATCTTATCAGCAATGACGTCACAAATGTATATAAAAAAGTTAGCGACTATAACTTTGAGATGCTTCAAAGCAGTGACGACAAGATAGTTTATGAGATAAATGGCATAAAAAATGAGAATGACCCATTTATTGTGTTAAACAATGACGCTAAAAAGCTTCCAGATGAGCTAAATGAGTACTATCAAAAGCTATCAAAGCTTGCTTGGAAACAGGTAGAAAACGGAGCTTCATCGCTTTTAGCAACAGCTTATAAAGATGATGTTCTTGACGACTTTGAAAGTCTTATAAAACCTTATTATCCATTTAATGAAAACTCAGCAAAGGCCGTTAGTATCGAAGAATTTAAGAGATTTTTTGGCAAAGACGGAACTTGGAATAGCTTTTATGATAAGTATCTAAAACAAATTTTAAGCAAAACAGGCAGTGGCTACAAAGTAAGACCAAAATATGCAAAAGAGCTAAGATTTAATAAAAGTTTCCTAGAAAATATCGCTTATATCGATAGAATTTCAAATTTGATGCTTGATTCAAATGACGAGCTAAAACTAAACTATAACTTAAAAGCAGTTGATCTATCGGCAAATTTCAGCCACATAAATATAGGCTACGCAAATAACTCTTTGGCGTATGATCATACTATCCCATCAAATTTACTTGTATCAAGCAAAAGCTTTGATATCTCAACGCAGTTTAAATTTAATGCAGTTTCAAATGCAGGCAGTGATAAAAAAGAGATCAGCTTTGATGGTGAGTGGGGCTGGTACAAGCTCTTAAAGGCTTCAAATTTCAGCAGCATTGGCGTTAGTACGCTTAACTTTGATGGTAAAAAAGAGTCATATTTTGGCTTTGAAGTTACTCCAAATGGCGGAGAGCTTTTAGAGCTTATTAATATCATACCAACGATTGATTTACCAAGAAAGATGCTTTATTAAGGAAAAAATATGCAAGAAATAGCAGCGGTTATACAAAATTTTGATAAAGCTTCGAGCTTTTTGGCGCAGTATGTCATTTTTGATGAAAACGGTGGGGACATAGGCTCGCTAGATACGGTTAAATTTCCGTGCAGTGATACAAGCGGCTCTATAGCTTCAAAGCACGCTCATATAGGCTTTGAAGAGGGAGTTTTTACCATTTGCGGATATGAAGGATGCGAGATATTTTATAGCGATTCTTATTCGAAGTTGCCTGATGATTACGAAAGCGTGATAAATCCAGGAGATATTTTTAGGATAGGCGATCTTAAATTTATATTTATAGATCCTTCTAGGATAGACGAATATGTAGGCAAAGCTCACAAG
>NZ_POYX01000119.1:0-6025 GCF_002913865.1 Campylobacter concisus | reverse complement strand
GTAGTAATGATCAATATTTGTTATAACAAATGTCCTATCACAAATTTCACTATTTCGCAGTGCCGTTAGCTGAAAAAGAGACCTATCATCAAATAATTTAATAAATTGTTTTGGCATCAAAGTCCTACTAATAGGCCATAATCTCGTACCAGAACCACCGCATAATAATATATTAGTCATAAATTATTTCTACTTTAAATTAGTTTTAAAAATTCTTTTTAATTAAAGCAAAAATAGACTAAGAATCTAATAAAAATGCTTTAAATATGGATTATATAGCTAGAAGTTTAAAAATTTTTATAGCAAGAGCTGGCTTTACACCAACTCTCTTATGCTTTTTGTAAGCTCCAGGCTCGCTTCGATCTCGGCGCGTTTTGCCATGACGCTTTCTATATTTATGCTTAAATTTAGCCCATTTTCATCGCCAAATTTCTTTAACTCGCACCAAATTTCTTTGATGATCTCGCAGCTACTAGCTAGGTAGTCAGAGCTTAAATTTAGCCTCTCTTCGACCGAGTTTGGCACGCTCACTCCAAGCCATTTGATAAATTCAAGCGTTTTTGGGTTGCCTGCTGTGCTAAATGTAAGAAATATCGGCTCGCTTATCTTTGCAGCCGCGCAATCCTCTAAAAATTTACGCGCTAGCTGTGCGTCAAATATCGCTTGCGATATGAAAAATTTAGCCCCAGCTGCGATCTTTTCACACATCCTTTGTGGCTCATCGCCCTTTTTGCCGTGACGCTCTGCGATACAAACGCCGCCCACTGCTAACTCTTTAAATTCGCTAGCGATCTCATAGGCGCGAGCTAAATTTAGCCTCACTTTTTGCGTGCTTGAAGTTGCCCCCACTAGCACGTTTAAATTTGAGCTTTGAGCCTTAAGTGCTGCGCGAAATTCATCCTCGCCGTATCCGCTAGCCACCCTGTAAAATATACTAGGAGTAGCGACATTTAGGTAATTTTTGTAGTAAATTTCTGGGCTTAGAGTCCCACTAAACTCAAATGTCCTCTCGCTATCATTTCGCTCGCTCTCGTCTTGTACTTCGTAAAGCACGAGTCCATCGGCCTTGATATCATTTATCCGCTCGCTCCAGCGCTCTGAGATCTCACGTAGCTTTGCCTCTTCAAATTCTGCCTTGGGCGGCGTGAGGCCATAGAGTACGAGCCCCTTTTCTTTATTTAAAATTTTTTCTTTTAGCATTTTCTCACTTTTGAACTAGATCAGCCCTCATCACCACGCCAACAGAATTTCTTGACGACATGCAGACAAACTCGTCTTTTAGGTATTTCGCGTCGGCTCGCCAAAAGCTCACGATATTTGCCACATCGGCATTTTGCTTTTTAGCAGCTATCATATATCTTTTTATGACGGCGACAAAAGCCTCTTGGCAATAGCCCTTTATATCTCCGCTATCAGTGATAAATCTTTGAACCTTTACATTTGCCTTTATAATGCTTTTATTTTGGTCGTTTGAGCCAAACTCAAGCCTCACATTTTCAAAGCCCGTTAGCTCTTTTTTGGCAGCTTCTAAATTTAAAGTCTCGCTGATACTATAGATATTTGTTTGCTTGTACGCACCTTTGTTGAGTGGTATAGAGTGGCGTCCAGAACTACATCCGGACGCAAAGATAACTAATACTACAAATAGAAAAATCCTTTTCATTTTTCAAATCCTTTTTAATTAAATTTTATAGACCTCTTACGATCTTGACGGCTTCTACCATGTTTTTAAGGCTTGGCTCGACCTCTTCCCATTTTCTAGTTTTTAGGCCGCAGTCAGGGTTGATCCAGAGTTGCTCTTTTGGTAACACCTCAAGCAGAGCTTTGATCTGAGCGATGATCTCCTCGACACTTGGCACGCGTGGGCTGTGGATGTCATAAACGCCAGGTCCGACCTCTTGTTTATAGCCAACAGCTTTGAAAATTTTAAGTAGCTCGTTGCCACTTCTTGCAGTCTCGATACTGATGACATCGGCGTCCATAGCTTCGATGGTCTTGATGATGTCATTAAATTCAGAGTAGCACATATGCGTGTGGATCTGAGTTTTTGCCTCAGCTGAGCTTACTGAAAGCTTGAAGCAATCAACCGCAAATTTTTCATAAGCTGGGATATTTTCAGCTCTTAGCGGATAGCCCTCTTTAAACGCTGCCTCATCGACTTGGATCACTCTGATGCCCGCATCTTGAAGGTCTGCGATCTCGTCATAGATACAAAGTGCAAGCTGTTTTGCTACCTCGCTTCTTGGAAGATCGTCACGCACAAAGCTCCAGTTTAGCATCGTTACAGGTCCAGTTAGCATGCCCTTCATTACGTGTTTTGTGATGCTTTGAGCGTATTTCATCCACTTAACAGTCATCGGCTCTGGGCGGCTTACGTCACCAAAGAGAAGTGGTGGCTTGACGCAGCGGCTGCCGTAGCTTTGTACCCAGCCATTTTGGCTAAATGCGTATCCGCTGATCTGCTCGCCAAAGTACTCAACCATGTCGTTTCTCTCTGGCTCGCCGTGTACTAGCACATCTAGGCCAATATCTTCTTGGAATTTCACGCAGTGATCGATATATTTTTTGATGCCTGCTTCATAAGCGGCCGCGTCGATCTCGCCTTTTTTGAAATTTTGGCGAAGTACGCGAAGATCAACCGTTTGAGGGAAGCTGCCTATCGTTGTTGTTGGCAAGATGCCGTATTTTAGCGTTTCACGTTGGATTTTGATGCGATCTTCAAATTTCTCATCGCGCTCAAATTTGCTTAAATTTTTAACGCGGTTTTGAACGCTTTCAGAGTGGATGAGCTTTGAAGTGGCGCGAGTTTTAACTGCATTTTTGTTCTCTTCGTAAATTTTTGTTTCGCTCTCATTTAGCTTCTCGCCGTTTGCTAGTTTTGTGATGATCTTGATCTCATCAAGCTTCTCAACCGCAAAGCTTAGCCAGCTTTTGATCTCTGGGTTTAAATTTTCTTCATATTTTAGAGTGTATGGCACATGAAGAAGTGAGCATGAAGTGCCGATGTAAAAGTCTTTGCCGCCTATTTTTTCTGAAATTTCACGAACAAGTTTTACTTTTTCATCGATGTTGCTTTTCCAGATATTTCTGCCGTCGATCACGCCTGCAAATAGCGTCAAATGGCTATTTTTGATAGTCTCAAGTGCCTCAAAATTTCTCTTGCCGTGGATGAAGTCAAGTGCGATACCATAAATTTTAGTTTTAGCCACTTCGCTAGCTGCCTTGATCGCATGCTCAAAATATGTCGCAAACACGATTTTGATGTTGCTGGCAACGCCTGTTAGCTCGTTATAGACCTTTGTGATAAGTGGTAAAAGTAGCTCTTCGTTTTTGTCAGTTACAAAGATCGGCTCGTCAAACTGCACTAAAATTTCATCATCAAGCTTAGAAATTTGCTCAAGTAGCTTTTTGTACTCGCCTACAAGCGCGTCAAGGTGCTTAAATGGGCAGCTACCGTCAGTCGTCTTTGAAAGAGACAAAAATGTGATAGGGCCGATCAAATTTACCTTGCCTTTTACGCCGTTAGCCTTCGCCTCTTTGTATTCATTTAAAATTTTGTCCGCTTTTAGGCTAAATTTGCTCTCGCTGCTAAGCTCTGGCACGATGTAGTGGTAGTTTGTGTTAAACCACTTTGTCATCTCCATCGCAACGCCATTTTTATTGCCTCTTGAGCAAGCAAAATATTGCTCCAAGCCGCTTAAATTTGCAAATCTTGGAGGCGTAGCGCCAAAAGCGATAATGTTATCAAGCATTAGGTCGTAAAATGAAAAATCATTAACGCTAATGGCTGAAATGCCAGCGTCTTGTTGATATTTCCAGTGTCTTTGGCGAAGTGTCTTTGCAGTCTCTTGCAAATTCTCTTCACTAAAGCCCTCTTTACCAGCCCAAAAGCCCTCTAACGCGCGCTTTAACTCTCTTTTTTCTCCGATTCTTGGAAAACCTAAAACATAACTTTTTATCATTTTTATCCTTTATAAATTTAAATTTATACTAAAACTGCGCAAGGCACAGCAACCTTGAATATTTTTATGCAGGTACAAGGGGGCTAGAATTACGAAACCGCCCCCTTATCCCTACGACCCAAACCCCCAGCACGTTCAATGTTGTTGTGCTGCGCACAAGTCTAGGTCACCCCAAACACGGTGGATGACACCCGCTTCTTCTTAAGCTAAAGTAAAATTTATAAAAAATCCTACTAAAAAGATCCTTGCCAAATTTCAAACACTGCTTCGTTTTATTTTTAAAAATGCAGTTACAATGCAGCGGACCTGCTAGCAAAAATGGATTAATATCAATATGAAAAAATGTAAAATTGTTTAAAAATTTGCGTGTTTTTTGAAAATCGCTGATATGTTTTTTGCCGAGATTAACGAGCTTTACGCATGGGACAAGGCATCAGCGTTTTTCCTTTGTAGTGAATTTTTGCCGCATTATAAACGCTCTTTGCCAAATTTTTGTTTAAATTTGGGCGCTACTAAATTTCACGCCCAAAACTTTTAGTCTTTTTTACCTTTATTTAGGGATTTTAGCTTAGCGTCCATGTCGGCTGTAAGCATAGTAAAGACCTTGTTTGTAAGCTCCATTGTGAGATCTTTAGCTTCTTGCATAGTCTTTTTACTAAATTCATTTAAAAGTTTGTCAGCTTTTTTCTTATCTTTTTTATAAAGTTTTACGTACTCATCTTCAAATTTAGCCTGTTTTACCGCCAACTCTTTTTCAAATTTAGCGTAGGCCTCTTTAACCACTGGCGAATACTTCTCATAGTCAGTCATCACAAGGGTTTGAAGCTTTCTATAAACCCAGTATATCGAAGTATCATCAGCATCGTATGAGCCATCTGAGTAGCCTTTTATAAAGCCATCAAGTCCCTCGTAATACGGCAAATAAACGCTAAGATCGGCCATGCCAAGAGCGACGTAGGTCACACGGCCAATCTCTTTTGGTAACCACGGGCGCACCTGCATGACGTGAGACTCGTATGTTCTAAAGACGCTTATAGCGCGGTAGATGTTTTTCTTATCTTCATCTTTGCTAGCGTAGTTGTCAAATGCAGTGCCGTCGTAGTGGGCTCTCATTGCAGCTTTTAGATCATCAACACTTAGTTTTTTCTCTGGTTTTAAAAATACTGGAAATTTCTGACCATCAGCGAAGTCTTGTTTTAAGCTTGGGTTAAACATGCTTTGCACCCAGCAAACACGTGGGTAGTTGTAGGTCACATCTCTTTCATCGTCCCTTGTATAGGCCTTTGTAAAGTTAAATTCGCCATCTTTTGCAGGGTCATAAGTCTTGTTGTCGATCGCAAATTTGATGACATCTTTTGCACCCATGAAATTTGGATCATTCTCTTTGTAAGCGTGCAGTCTGCCTTGGTTTGCAGTGACGAAATACTCATCTTGCGGGATCTTTGAAGCGATCCATTTATGGCCTGTACCTGTCTCAAAGTACCAAAGCTCGTTTGCGTCGATAAATACCACACCAAAGCCCTCTCCAGCGCCTTTGGTCTCAACTATCTCGCCAAGAAGCTTAACACCCTCTTTTGCACTCTTCATACGCGGCAAAAGCACATCTGGGATGTCGTCCTCAGTGATACCAGTCTCTTCGTTATATGGGTCGATCTTTAAAAGCTCATCTTTTGCGTAGATGGTCTCAGTGCCGCTTAGTCCAACGCCAGCCTCGTTGTAGCCGACCGCTCCGTGAAGTTTTGTGTGTGAGTTTGCGATGGTTGTGTATCTCATGCCATCTTTTGGGAGCGGATATGTAAAGTCATTTGCGCCGTCATGAGCCTTTGAGCTGTGCATGCCAGTTTGATTTTTCGTAGCTGGATGGATCAAAAAGACTTGAGCCTTTATAGCCTTGCTATCAGCACTTCTAGCCACTAGCATAGAGCCGTCGTTTGAAGCTTTATCTCCTACTAAAATAGTAGTGCATGCCAAGCTACTTGTACCTAAAATCGCACTCATATCGACGATTGATGCGAAAATTTTGACTTTCATTTTTTCTCCTTTATTATAATAAACATTTTCAT
>NZ_POYX01000118.1:0-17662 GCF_002913865.1 Campylobacter concisus | reverse complement strand
AGCTTAAACATCTTGCCTCAAACTAAATTTAAATTTAATTTTTCATCTTTCAGCTTCTGTGTCAAATTTACACAATTTATTTCTTATTTGATAAATTTTAGAAATTCCTGCAAATTTAGCATATTTTTTAAATTCCTATATATTCGGCTTTTTAAATTTTATATAAAATATAACTTAAAATTAAAATTTATTTTTTAAATAAAGAATTTTTCATAAAAGATTAAGTTTCGCACTAGTAATATTACTCAAAATAAATATGCAAAAAATGCATAATTAGAAGGAGAAAGTGATGAAAGAAGGCAAAGTCATCTGTCCTTATTGCGGGACAGGCTGTCAAGTAACCTTGCACGTGGAAAACAACGTCGTTCGTGCCGCTACTGGCGTCGAAGACAATCCAGTCAATCAAGGAAATTTATGTTTAAAAGGCTTTTATGGCTGGGACTACGTTGCAAGTCCAGATAGACTTACAAAACCGCTTATTAGAAAGAAAAACGGCGTTTTTTCAAAAGATGGCGAATTTGAAGAGGCTAGCTGGGACGAGGCGCTTGACCTTGTCGTAGAAAAGATGAAAGAAGCCAAAGAGAAATACGGCCCTGACTCATTAGCAGGAAACTTCTCAGCACGCTGTACATTAGAGGACAACTACGTCGCTCAAAAGCTAATGCGCGCAGTTATAGGCACAAATAACGTCGATCACTGCGCTAGAATTTGACACGCTCCGACAGTAGCAGGACTTGCTAAAACAATCGGAAACGGAGCTGCCACAAATAGCTTTACAGAGATTGGCACTTATAGTAACTGTATATTAATGATAGGCTCAAACCCAGAAAATGGCCACCCAATCGCAGCTATGCACATCCAAAGAGCGCTAAACCGCGGTGCAAAACTGATCGTTATCGACCCTATCAAGACTGAGTTTGCAAGTAGAGCAGACATCCACTTGCAGCTAGAGCCTGAGCACAACATCCCAGTTATCAACGCACTTCTTTATACTATCATTGAAGAAGGCCTTGTAAATGAGGAATTTGTAAGAGATCACACAATAGGCATCGAGTACGTCAAAGAGGCTGTAAAAGACTATGCCCCAGAGGTTGTAGCAAAATACACAAGGCTAAATCCAGAGGATATCAGAGCAGCTGCTAGAATGTACGCTACGACAAAACCAGCCGTCATCACCCACGGTATGGGCGTAACTCACTTTAACCACGGTGTTGGCGGAGTTTGTGATGTATCAAATTTATTTTTAATCACTGGTAATATCTGTGAGCTTGGCACAGGCGACTTGCCGCTTAGAGGTCAAGAGAATGTTCAAGGCTGCTGCGATATGGGCGTTTTGCCAAATATCTTCCCAAATCTTGGCTCAGTCACCGACCCAGAGCAAAGAGCTTGGTTTGAGAAAATGTGGCACCTTGAGCCTGGATTTTTAAACTCAAAGATAGGCATCCATAAAACTGAAGTACCTGATGCGATACTTGATGGTAGAGTGCATTTTTTTTGGACTATCGGCGAAAACCCAGTCATCTCTGAGCCAAATACAAACCACTTCTTAAAAGGCATCGCAAATGTCGATTTCTACGTGGTTCAAGACCTATTTTTAACTGAAACTTCACTAAAAGCTGACGTCGTTCTCCCTGGCGTTGCAAGTAGTGAAAAAGAGGGTCTTTATACTAACGCAGAGCGCCGTGTCCAACACAACGAAGCAGTCATAACACCTCCAGGAGATGCTAGACAAGACTGGTGGATCGTTTGTGAGATCGCACGTCGTTTGGGCGCAACAGAGGGCTTTAACTTTAACTCACCAGAAGAAATTTGGGAAGAAGTTAGAAAATGCGACCCTAGACGCTACGGCGGCATGAGCTACTATAGACTTAAAAAATATCACGGACTTCACTGGCCATGCCCAACTGAAGATGATATGGGCGGTCAGAGCCTCTATCTTGATAAGAAATTCTTTACACCTGATGGTAAAGGCCGCTTTGTGCCATGCCTATTTGTAGATAAGGCTGATGAAATCGAGAGCGCGAAACTTGAGTTTGCTAAGAAGATGAATATGTCACCAGAGTATCCTATCATGGCTGGTTCAGTCGATGAGAAGACTGACACTGAGTATCCAATACAGCTTTTAACAACAAGAAAAGTTTATCAATATACAGTTGGTACCATGACAAGACGCTCACGTGCCATCGAAGAGGGCGGAGATAGCATCGGACCTATCGCTGAGATGAGCCCAGCGCTTGCAGAGAGATACGGGCTAAAACAAGGCGACTTCATCAAAGCTTGGAGTAGATACGGCTACATCGTCGTAAAAGCTGAAGTGACTGACATCGTGCCTGATGGCATCATACAGATGACTTTCCACTACTGGGAGAGCTCTTGCAACGAGCTAACAAGCAGCGGTTGGGACTACATCAGCAAAACTCCAACATTTAAAGCAGCTATCCAGATCAAAAAGATCGATGAAGAGGAATTTTTACGAGTTCGCGAGCTAAAACGCGAGAAATTCCAAACTTCTAAGATCATCTACGATGACTTCCACCACCACGGAAACGCAGCGATAAATGAGTAAATTTAGCGGGAGCTTTCCCGCTAAATTTAAACTAGAATAAGAAGTCATTCTCACACATTGTAGATAATTGTTCCAATGAGTATTCAACAAAATCATTAGTGTTTGCTGGGATTTTTATATTATCTCTTTCGCAAAGACCACCTAAAAATTTACCATCTTTATAATTCATAGTAACGCTTAATTTACCATCTTTCTTGTAGTATTTTTCTTCAGTTTTATAATTATCTTTGAACCAAGTTTCGCTTTTTAATTTTCCATTATCATAAAATATTTTATAGTGACCATCCAATACTTTACCATTGTTATAATTAATGGCTTCCATGAGCTGTCCATTTTCATACCAAACTTTCAATTCTCCATTTAAGACATCATCTGTCACATGCTTTTCTATATTCAATCTACCACTTGACAAAAAGTATTCTCTTACAACTCCATTTATTTTATTGTTTTTGTATGGGATATCTGCCTTTAAACGCTCATTTTCATACTCTTTTAATAAGCAGCCCTCAATCATGTCGAGCTTAGTCTCACAAATTTTATCTGTAGCCATCAGTGAAAGTATCGTAATAGATATTAGTAAAACGCTCTTTTTCACTAATATCTCCTAGTTGGTGTGTATTTAAAATCACCACCATTTGTTTTTAAAACAACCTCCAAGATATCACCTATATCACAATTGATTGTTAGCTCATATTTTCCAGCAAAATCTAATTTTAAAGGAAATACATCAATATATAAGCTTCTTGACTCATCATTTAAATTTTGCAAATAAGTTATATTCTCTTTATCGGCCTTGTAAATACTACTCCTTGCTATGATTTTTTCATTATTTTTTGTATCTACAAGAAGTATTCCTTTATTGTTATCAACCATTACAATATCATGGAATAAACTACCCTCATTCTGCTGTTTTTCGGATGCAATTTTCACATTTTGTGGATATTTATTAGCATACTCTTGTGCTTTTTTTGAGTTAATGCCACGATATTTATCTACTATACAATTTCCACGATTAACTACAACATCGTTTATAACTGTATTATCTTCTTTTGCAGTTATAGCTATTTTATATATAGGAGTTTTAAAAATCCAATGTTCGCCTTGAATAAATTTAATCTCAGGCACTTCTATCTTATTTAAAACTTGCTCTATTTTCTCTTTTACTTTATTTGAGCTCTCTTGTATTTTATCTTTTATTTGAGAATTTTTATTTGAATTTTCACCATCTGTACAACCTACCAAAACTATGCTTAATATGCATACTAGTAATAAAATTATTCTATTTTTTTTCATGGCTTTATCTTATTTTGCTTAAATCATAATCAAAGTCACCATTGCTTGTCTTGACCACCATTTTTTTCAGTTCATCTTTATAGCATTTAACAACGATTTGCACGCTATTGGACGGGAAAACATCAACATATAAAGCTCTTGAATCATCACTTAATAAATCAAAAAATTCATCAGCTTCCTTTGTTTTATATTTTATGTCGAAAAAAGGAACCTTTTCCCCATTTTTAGCATTAAGTACGACTAAATACTTACTATTACTTCCAGTAGCTGTATCTGATATCTGCGCTCCTCCGTTAAATAGATCATACTTGCCATTTAGCTTATCAAAAACATACCCGTTCATCTTTTCTATAAAATTGCTATGTTGCTCGCTATTCACAACAAGGTCAGGATATTTCTCTGCATAAGCTCTCAATTTACGTTGGTCTGCTTTTTTAAACCTTTCTATTGGGCAATTACCATCATTTACAATAACATCATCTACTGTGCCTTTTTCAGATGGCATTTCTATCTGAAAAACAGTATACCCCTCAACTATACTGCTGCCGTAACGTATAGTAGGCTGGTTTAAACCAAACATATACACAACAGTAACAAGTACAACCATACCAAGAACAGATAAGACTAAAATTTTTCCTATAGTCTTCACAATAACTCCTTTAAATAAAATTTAATATTGTATTTATCACATCACTAATTTTTATATTAGATCTTTTTATAATTTCTATAAATCTTTGGCTATTATTAAGTGCATCAAAAAACTGTTTTTCATTTAGTTTTTTATCTTTGAGATAAGTCTGAACAGTGTCTTTAAATTTTTCTTTATCTAGAAACTTTTCAAATAAAGAAAATAAAGTATTTATTCTGATTTTTAGAATTTCATTATTTAAGCAATAATCAGCAAACGAACCAAGTTTATTTATTGCATTTATCATTTCGCGCTTTTGAACACTACTTTGTATATGAATTTTAACTTCACCATTTTGCTCATCATAGATTGCACTAAATTTTTTAGCAATATCTACAAGAGTTTCTCTAACTATTTCATCTCCACTTTGTCTTGGATACCTCAAATGGGCATTTAAAGTTAAATTCTTTACCTTTGTTTCGCTTATTTTTAATAAATTTGATATTTCGTAGTTTGATGAAATTTCAAAATGTTTTGAAAGTAGATGAAATATAAGAATTTCCGTTTCACTTTTACTCATAGAGCCAAAGCTACCAGACAGATAGTGTTCTAAAAATTCTTTACCAAAATTTTCACTCGCTTCATCTATAATGCGTTGCAGTATTAGTTCCATAAAAAATATCCTTATTTTTTATGTGTAACTATATATATATATATATGATTTAGCTTAAATTTACAAAAATAACCACTTTTTAAATGAAAATTTTACTTAAACGCCAAAAAGCTCATGAAATTTCCCCATTTAAACGTGCTCTCAACACGCTTAAAGCCAGCATTTAGGGCTAAGCTTCTATTTTCCTCTTCAGTATATGGCACCAGCACATTTTCAAGCGCCTCCCTTTTTTGGGCGATCTCGTAGCGTGAGTAGCCTTGCGCTTGCTTGTAGTCCTCGTAAATTTCTATGACGCTTTTAGTAAGCTTTTTATCTTCAAAGATGATCTTTTCACTAAACAAAAAAACTCCATTTTCATTTAGTCCGTTATAAATTTTTTGCACCAAATTTGCTCTTTTTGGCGGTCTGATAAACTGCAAAGTATAGTTTGCCAAAACAGCGTCAAAGCCCTCTAACTCGCACTCCGTGATGTCACCCAAAATAAATTCAATATCAGCCCCATAAGCTTTTGCCTTGTTTTTAGCGTTTGCCAGCATCGCCTCAGAGTTATCCACGCCACTTAGCACGAGGTCGTTTCTAAGGTTGTTTAGCAAAAGTAGGCTATTTGCCGTAGAGCAGCCAAGATCGCACACTTTTGCTGATTTTGGCAAAATTTTAGCCAGCAACTTTGCGTTTAAATTTGAGCTAACGTCGTAAAATGGCACCGAGCGCGAGATCATATCATCAAAAACGCTCGCCACAAAGTCATCAAATTCAAACTGCTTGTTTATAGGCTCTTTAAAAATTTCATCTCTCATATACCAGCTCCATATCCGTCAAAGTATCTCATCGTCTCTCCAAAAAAGAGATCGCACACTCCCACACTCTTTCTAGCCTCGTTTATATCGCGCTTTATCTGCTCTTTTAGCTCGCCAAGATTATTAAATTTTTTATTATCTCTTAGGCGTTTTATGAAGCAAACAGCAACGTGCGTCGTCACCTTTGGCGCGACCTCGTCTAAGATGTGCGTCTCGACGCTAAAATTTCCATCCGTGCTAAGTCTGTTGCCTATAAAAGTGACCGAGCCATAGGTGTATGAGCCCATCCTCGTTCTTGTCGCATAGACGCCCTCGCGCGGCAAAAGATAGCTTTTTATATCTAAATTTAGCGTGGCAACCAGCTCTTTTGCGCCGATGCCCTGCCCTTTTATCACGTTGCCCTCGATCGAGTACTCCCTGCCTATTAGCCTGTTTGCCTCATCGATGTTGCCTTGACGTATCAGCTCTCTGATGGATGAGCTATGCACGCCCATGCCGTCATAACAAACCTCATCAACGACGACTACCTCGCCATCAAAAATTCTTTTCAGATCGTGCTTGTCCCACGCTCTATTTCTGCCAAATCTAAAATCAAATCCAACAACGATCTTTTTTAAATTTTTAAAATCCCGCTTTAAAAGTGCGATAAATTCCTCACCGCTAAGCCCTTTTATACTCTCAAAATCATACAAGAAGCAAGGATAGTTTGAGTACTCGGCTCGCTTTAGCTTTGGCGTGATGTTGGCCTTATTTTTATCGATGACAACAAGTCCGCCAAACTCGCCAAGCTGCTTTAAAAGCTGCTTGTGCCCCCTATGCACACCGTCAAAGTGCCCGATCGCAACGGCAGTGATGTTATCTTTTGTTAAAAGCGTAGAAAAATTCGGCATTTCCTTCCTTTCCCTTGACTTCGCACTCTTTGCAGGCTATCAGTTCAAATTTCAAGCTACTTGCTAGCACTTCAAAGCGCCTCATCGCTAAATTTACAGCCTTGGCGTCGGTTACAACGCCTTTTTTATTGCGTTTTACGCCAACGCCCACTTCAAACTGCGGCTTAAAAAGCGTTATGATGAGTGAATTTTCGCTTGCTAGCTCGCAAATGGCAGGCAAAATTTCAGCCAAAGAGATAAAGCTCACGTCGCAGGTTATGAGATCAAATTTGCTTTGATTTTGCTTTGCAAACTCCCTGACGTCAGTTTTCTCATAAATTTTCACTCGCTCATCGCTTCTTAGACTAGCATCTAGCTGATCAGTGCCCACATCGACGCCAGTCACGCTCTTTACGCCACGCTCAAGTAAAATTTGCATAAAGCCGCCAGTTGAGCTGCCGATATCAAGTGCGTTTTTGCCAGCTAGGTCAAATTTCATCGCTTCCAAAAAGCTCTTTAGTTTAAGCGCGCCTCGCCCAACATAAATTTCATCAAGCAGTGAAATTTTAGCCTCGCTAACTTCACTTGAAACCTTGGTGCAAATTTCGCCGTTTATTAGCACCTTGCCGCCCTTTATCAGCTCGCTCGCCTTGTTTCTACTTATATTTAAAACGCTTGCGACGTAGTTATCAAGCCTCAAGTTTTAGCCTCTCATATTCGCTCTCATCGATCACCAGCACACCTAGCTCATTTGCTTTATCAAGCTTGCTGCCAGCCTCTTCGCCAGCTAGGACGAAGTCCGTTTTTTTAGAGACTGAGCCAGAAACCTTTGCGCCAAAACTCTCAAGCTCGGCTTTTATCTCATCTCTTGGGCGACTTAGCGTGCCAGTTATAACGACCGTCTTGCCACTTAGCGCGTTTGAGATGCTTTGTACCTGCGTCACGCTTGGCTGCACGATCTGGCTAAGGGCTAAAATTTCTGCTCTATTGACCTCGGCAAAGTCGATTAAACTATTTGCCATCTCCGCGCCAAAGCCCTCAAGCGAGGTTAGCTCTTCAAAGCTAGCATCAAGCCAGCCTAGTCCAAAGCTACTTGCAAGCTTTTTAGCCGCCACTTCGCCGATATGCTCGCAGCCAAGGCCCGTGATAAAGCGAGATAGCTCCGCACCTTTGCTAGCTTCGATAGCATTTAAAAGGTTATTTACCTTTTTCTCTTTAAAGCCCTCAAGCGCCATGAGATCATCAAATTTAAGGTTGTAAATGTCTTTTATGCAAGCAATCAGCCCTTTGTCAAATAGCAAATTTACTATCGCATCGCCAAGGCCGTCGATATTTAGGCATTTTTTCGATGCGTAGTGGATTATCGAGCCCACCACTCTTGCCCTGCAGCTTAAATTTTGACACTTTACAAAGACCCCTTCATCAAGCAGGTGTGAGCCGCAAACTGGGCAAAATTTAGGCCTCTCTATCGCTTGCTCGCTGCCATCTCGCCTATCTTTAAAAACCTTTGTGATCTTTGGTATCACATCTCCTGAGCGGATGATGCCGATGTAGTCGTTTTTCATAACACCAAGGCGCTCGATCTCATCAAAGTTATGAAGGGTAGCGGATTTTACATTGGCGCCATCTATATTTACCTCATCAAGCACGCCAACAGGCGTCACCACGCCACTTCTGCCAACCTGAAGTGCCACGTCTTTTAGCCTAGTCACCTTTTCAATGGCTGGAAATTTAAACGCCACCATAAATTTTGGAAATTTGACCGTGTAGCCTAGCTGCTCACAGCGCGCAAGGTCATTTACTCGTATCACCATGCCATCCATCATCACGCTCTTTGAGTCGCGATTTGCCAAGAGCTCGTTATATGCAGCCTCAAGCTCATCTTTTTTTAAAATTTTAAAAAAATCATCCCTCTCAAAGCCAAGATCACGCACAAATTTCATCACCTCGCTGTGATCTTTTAGCCCAAGGCTCTGCTCGCCCACGCCCCAAGGTATAAAAAGCAGCTTTCTTTTAGCAGTGACTGCGCTATCAAGCTGTCTAAGACTTCCTGCGGCTGCGTTTCTAGGGTTTGAAAGCGGCGCTTCGCCCTCTTTTGCGCGCTCTATATTTAGTAGCTCAAAGTCATCTTTTTTTATGACGACTTCGCCCCTGATTTCAATGAGCCCTTTGTAGCTAATGCTCTTTGGCACCGAGCTAATGGTCCTTGCATTTTGCGTCACGTCCTCGCCTGTAACGCCATCTCCTCTGGTTATCGCCCTAACTAAAACGCCGTTTTCATAGAGTAAATTTAGGCTCGCTCCGTCAAATTTTGGCTCAGCAACAAAGGTCAAATTCTCTTTATCGCCGCGCTTTAGCCACGCATCAAGCTCGTCAAGACTAAAGATATCCTCCATGCTCCACATGCGCTTTATGTGACTTGCCTTGCTAAAGCCCTCTTTTACGCCTCCGCCCACTCGCTTAGTCGGCGAAAATAGCGAAATTTCACTTGGATTTGCCTGCTCGAAGGCTAAAACCGCATGATATAGCGCGTCATACTCCTCGTCGCTTGCAAGTGGCTCGTCCTCGTCGTAGTAGGCCTTTGCCCACGCATTTAGCGTATCTACCGCTCTTTCATACTCTTGTTTTGTCATTTTTTCTCCAAATTTACACCGCATTTTATCTTAAACATACTTTATAAATGATCCAAATTTAGCTCACCTTTATCGCATAAATGGACGTTTTTATAGACCTTTACTATCTCGTCTCTCGCCCTCATTAGCGCGAAGCCAAGTAAATTTTGCCCTCGCCACTTCATAGGATTTTGCGCATTTTCATCGCTTGCGCCCAAGCCTATACCCCAAATTTTATCAACTGGGCTTGCCTCGACTAAAATTTTACTCTCAGTTTGAAGTAAAAATTCACGCAAAGGGGCATTTTGGCTAAATTTTAGATAGCTCGCATTTAGCACGACACTAAATTTTATCTCGTCCCAGACCTTAGCGTCAAAGCCTCGCACCTGCCTGCCAAGTGCCTTCATCTGCGCTGGATCTTTGGCGGATAAAATTTGCTCCATAGCCTCTTTGTCGCCAAAACACTGAGCCTTTTTAGCCATCATATATTGCTCGGCGCAAATGTATTTAGTTTCATCTTGCCAAAAGCTAGAGGCGTACCACTGACTAAGGCAGCTTGCGCTTAAATTTGCGCTCTTTTGATGACCCCAAAATAATATAAATTTATCCGACTTGCCAGCGTTATAGCGCTTTTTAAGCCATTTTAACTCATATCTAGGCTCACGTTCCCAAAGGTCTATGACAAAGTCATCCTTGATAAAAAGCGTGCTTTCATCCTTGCCTAGCTTCTCATCCCAGTATCCACGCCACGTCGCAGGCTCAGCAAAAAGCTGCTGATATTCGCGCTGTTCATCTTGGCTTAGCGTTTTTAGCCAGTCGTTAAATTTAAACTTATAATCCTCGCCAGCGCCCATCCTCCAGCCGATGGAAAATGGATCTATACTTGGAAATTTGATCCAAGGTGGTGGCAATAAATTTTTCATCTAGCCTCTTTTTAACAAAGCGTCCTACCAAAGCGTGGCTTGGCTCATCGCCTCGTGCATATCAAAAAGCTGCTTGTGCTCGGCTACATCGTGCGTTCTTATGATCTGCGCGCCGTTTTCGAAGGCTTTTAGATGTAGATAGAGCGAGCCTGGCAAGCGGTCTTTGACTTCGCTTTTGTAGTAGTGATTTATGACTGATTTGCGACTAGCACCAACGAGTAGCGGACAGCCAAATTTCAAAAAATGCTCCAAATGCTTAATAAGCAGCAAATTTTGCTCAGCCGTCTTACCAAAGCCAATACCCACATCAAGCACTATCTTTTTAGCGCCAAGCTCCTTTGCAAGGGCAATCTTTTGCTCAAAAAAGTCTGAAATTTCACCGATTAGGTCGTTATACTTTGGCGCGATCTGCATGGTGGCAGGATCGCCTTGCATGTGCATCATGCAAAACTCGGCGTCGTATCTTGCAGCAAGCGTGGCAAGAGAGGCATTTGCTGTAATGTCATTTATCATCTTAAAGCCATGATTTAGCGCAAATTCTAAGCAATAAGGATCAAAGCTATCAAGGCTAAATTTCGCCTTTTCGTGTAAATTTAGCTTGTAAATTTCCTCCACGATATCTTTTATGCGTCTAAACTCCTCCTCACGGCCGCAATACTCGCTCCCTGGCCTTGAGCTAACGCCGCCAAGATCGATATAGTCTGCGCCTGCTTCGATCATGGCTTCGATTTTTGCTATGCCATTTTGAGTATTTATGCGGCTTTGCTCGTTAAAGCTATCTGTGTTGATATTTGCAACACCCATTATAAGGGGCTTTGCTGGCTTTGTAAAATTAGTCTCTAAAAAACCTGCAAGCTTTTTAAGCCCAAAGTCTTGCAGCTTCTCTTTTTTGGCTAACTGCCTAAGCTGCGCGTTTGTCGCCATTAGCAAGGCTTTGTTTAGGCTCTCACGCCCTAAAATAGTATCTTTGTGCGTAACCAGCTCGGCGCCGACACTTAGGGCGTCTTGCTTTAGGATATTTGCCGCTGGGGTCTTTATCTCGTCAATGAAGATAAAATTTATCTCGCTCTTTTCTTGCATGAGCTTCGCACCAGCCGGACTTGGCGAGACGGCCTTACAAATTTCATCAAAGTCGCTTTTGTTATTTATCTTATAAAATTTCAACGTCGTCCTTTCTCAAAGATAGTAAGCAAAAGTGGCGTCAAAACGGCATGTGACTTGGCGTTTAGATCAGCAAGCTTGATGAGTGAGAAAAAATACTCCATCTCATCGCCGCTAAATTTATACCCGCTATCAACCGCCTTTGTTACGATAGCGCCCACAAGCTCTTTTAGCTCGTTTTTGCCAAATTTTTGCGCCTGCTCCTCTGCTATCTTTTGATCGATAAAGCTTGTTAGCTCTTTTAGGCCAAGGGCTTTTAAATTTAGATCTACGCTCATTTTTGGTTTTTTGGTGAGCTTATTTTCTATGAGCATCCTCGATCTGATCGTTGGTAGAAGTAAATTTTTACTCTGCGTTACTATTATAAATTTGATGTTTCTTGGGGGCTCTTCGATGATCTTTAAAAGTGCATTTTGAGCCTCGGTGCGAAAAGACTTCGCCTCTATGACTAAAATTTTCTCATCTTTTTCGGCGATATAGGCTTCGGCGATGACCTCTTTTGCATTTTCTAGCAAAAAATCATCGCTTATAAAAAATCTTAGATTATTTACGCCAAACTCGGCTTCAAGCTTGGCTTTTAAATTTTCAAAATCGCTTGTTATGACGATTTTATTAAGCATTTAGAGCATCACCTTTGCAAAGAGCACGGCGTCTATGCTCTTGTCAAAAAGTTTATATAAATTTAGAAGTTTGATGTCTAAGTTTTCATCGCTCGAGCTTAGCGTGAAGCTGTTTTGCGCCTGCTCGTCAAAGAGCCACATATAGCTGTTTTCATCAGTCTTAGCTAAATTTGCACGCTTGTCTATGCTTTTGCCGATGTAAAAAAAGATGTAGCCATTTGGAAAGGCAAGGCTTAGCATATCTTTTAAAAGCTGCTTTTGCTCGTTTGTCTCGACGCTGTCAAAGGCTGGATAGAGCGATCTTAGGCTAAAAAATGGCAAAAATGGACGCTCGCTTTTTGTGCGGTTGATATTTCTTAAAAGATAGTTTTCAAACCACTCTCGCTCATCGTCGCAGATGACTATAAAAGCCTTGCTATCAAGCAAAAATTTAAGCCTAGATGCAAGCAAAGGCGTCCATTCGACGCGCTTCTCCTCCATCCAGCTCATATATCTTTCGCTTCTTATAGTCTCAAGCGTCCATTGGATAAAATCTTGCATTATTTATCTAACTTATACGCATCGTGAAGTACGCGAACCGCGAGCTCGCCATATTTTTGATCGACGATCATTGAAATTTTTATCTCACTTGTTGAGATCATCTGGATATTTATCCCCTCTTTTGCAAGCGTCTCAAATGCTAGACATGCTACGCCGCTGTGGCTCTTCATACCTACGCCGATAACCGAGACTTTCACGATCGCATCGTCATACTCGACATGTTTTGCAGCTGAGAGCTTTTGCATAGTCTCTTTTGCTAGGTCAAGCTCGTTTTGTGGCACTGTAAAGCCTAAATTTGTCGTGCCGTCGTGTCCTACGTTTTGGATGATCATATCTACATTTATATTTTGATGAGCTAGAGCTGTGAAAATTTCAGCTGCGATGCCAGGCTTATCGACTACGCCTCTTAAAGTTACTCTTGCTTGATTTTTATCTAGTGCTATACCGCTTACTAAAACCGCTTCCATATTATCTTCCTTTGCTATTAATGTACCTTCGTTGTGGTTAAAACTGCTTCTTGTGATTAGTTTGACATTTAGTTTTTTTGCTAGCTCGACTGAGCGATTTTGAAGCACTTTCGCCCCAGCAGAGGCGAGCTCAAGCATCTCGTCATAGCTTATCTTTTCTAGCTTTTTTGCCTTTTTTTCTATCCTTGGATCAGTCGTATAAACGCCATCAACGTCGGTAAAAATTTCACACAGATCAGCTTCAAGCGCCCCAGCTAATGCAACCGCACTAAGGTCGCTTCCACCTCTGCCAAGAGTGGTGATATCACCTTTGTCGTCTATGCCTTGAAAGCCTGCTACGACGACGATCCTGCCAGCTTTTAGCTCAGCTTTTAGCCTAGTGGTGTCTATCTTTTCTATCCTAGCTTTTGTATGCACATCATCAGTCATTATCCCAGCCATTGCGCCAGTTAGTCCTACGCACGCATAGCCTTTTGCATTAAGTGCAATCGTCAAAAGTGTGGTGGTTACTTGCTCGCCTGAGCTTAAAAGCATATCAGTAGCAACGCCGTCTGGGTGCTTTGAGAAATACTCACTATATTCAACCAATTGATTTGTCACTCCACTCATCGCAGAAACTACGACCACAACGTCAGCGCCGCTGTTTTTAGTCTCTATGACCCTGTTTGCCACAGCTTCGATGCGCTCAAGCGTGCCTACGCTAGTTCCGCCAAATTTTTGAACGATTAACATCAAAAATATCCTTTCTCTTTAAAATAACTCAAAACTTTGTCATAAATAGGCTTTTTGAAGTGATTTATCCCCTCTAAAGCCTTGTTGATATCTACAAATTTATACTCGCTAAATTCTGGATGCTCGGTCTTTAAATTTATGCTCGCACCGTTTTTTAGCCTAACCAAAAAGTACTTTTGCGTCTGCCCATCAAATGGATAAAATCTCTTTGACGCATTTGCTGGAAAGTCGTAGCTAAGCCAATCAGGATACTCTTCTAAGAAGTCAAATTTATCAGTTCCGATCTCCTCTTTAAGCTCCCTTTTTAGTGCCTGCTTTGGACTTTCGCCTTCATCTATGCCACCTTGAGGAAACTGCCAGATATCGTCCATATCAACCCTTTTTGCGACTAAAATTTCGCATTTAAAAGGGTAAGAGCTAGACAAAATGACAGCTGCTACATTTGGTCTATATTTTTTTTGCATGTCTTTTCCAAAAAATTTATTTGAGATGATAACGAAAAAGAGTTAAGAGATAGATAAATGAAGTTAGTTTTTGCGCCGTTTGTAATAAATCGCACCTCCACTAAAAAGCAGTAAAACCACACCGCATGATGCTAGACAAAATATAAATTTACCAAGCTCGCCAAAGATATATCCAGCGTGCAAATCAAGCATAAATTTATAAATTTCAAATGACTTTGGCATGGCATTTTTTGAAATTTGCTCGCTTTTTGTATCGACTAAAAGCCTAACGCCTTCTCTCTCACTAGCACCTTTTGGCAGGTAAAATAGCATAAATTTGACGCCGCCGCTATTTGCTATAAAATTTAAAGCCTCAAACTCGTCTCCAAATTTAGAGATGAAAATTTCATAAGCTTTTTTAAGGTTTGCCACCTTTTGCTCGTCGCTTAAGCTAAAGCCATTTTTGTTTGTAAAATTTGGCTTTTTAAAGACCTTTTCTTCGCCACAAATTTGGTTTATAACCTTAGCAAAGCTCTCATAAGAAAAGTAAAGCCCACTAATGCAAATCACGCTTAAAACGGCGCCAAGATAGATACCCAAAAAGCCGTGTAATGAATACAAAAACGCAAATTTTCTTGCCTTTAAATTTAGCTTAAAAGCATCTCCTACCCTGCTTCTAAACCTCCAAAAATATATCACCGCCCCGCTTATCAAGATAAAAAGCAACGCAAGCGTAGAAAGCGCTACTAGCTCGCTTGCAAATTTACTCAAATTTTCATTTTTAAAAAGCGAAAGGGCTAAGTTTTTATGCAAATTTAAAACCAGCCCTATAAATTTCTCTGCCTTGTTTTTGCCTGAAATTTCTCCAGTATAAGGATCTACAAAAAACGACTCAAACTCGCCATTTTCACTAGTTCCGCTTATGACATAAGCCTTGTTTGCCTCTGATTTTATCTTTAGGTAGCTAAGATTAAAATTTGACTCGCTCTTGCTAAAAATTTTTAAAATTTCATCTATCTCTAAAGGCTTTTTGCCAGCCACGACCTCATCTTTGCTAAAGATATCGATTATCTCATCGTGATACGAGATGATCGCCCCGCTAATGCCAAGCACAAGAAGTGGCAAGGCAAAGATAAAAGCCAAAATAAGATGAAATTTTTTCAAAATTTTTATCATTTTAAAACTTTAGATTAAAACCAAGTTCGATCTTTTGTCCGTCAGCTATCAAGATATCGTATCTGCCAGATCTTGTCGTAAAGTACTCATTAAAGAGGTTATAAACGCTCAAATTTAGACTGAAATTCTTTGTTACGTTGTAGTTTATACCAAGATCAGCGATCACGTAAGGTCTGATGTCATCAGCATAGCTAAATGAGTTTTTAGTCCTGCCATAATAATTTATCTGAGACCAGAAATTTAGCCATCTGTTTAGCTCGTAGTTCGCTCCAAATTTAAATGTATGAAGCGGATAGTTGTTTAAACTTTTGCCTATCTCCGCTCCATCTTTTTGCTTTGATCTTGTATAGACATAGCTTTGATTTAGCCTAAGAGCGTTTGTGACTTGCCATTCATTTGTTAGTTCAACTCCATAAATTTCAGCTTTACCGATATTTACACTCTCCCAAATACCATTTGGATAAATTTTACCTTTATGTCTGCAAACACTGCCTCTTGAGCAGATAGGCCTGTAACTTAACATATCTTTAAAACTTGTGTAAAAGCCAGTTAGCGATGCTTCAAAGCCTTCATTGTCATTATAAACGCCGCCAAATTCATAGCTCACGCTTGTCTCTGGCTTAAGGCTGCTTCTACCAAGCTGTGCTCCACGTCCTCCAGCAAATGGCAATGCAAGATCTTGCGTTCGTTGTTTGATGTCAGGCGTCGCGTATCCTGTGCTAACTCCGCCTTTTAGGGCAAAAAAGTCATTTATGTTATAGATACCATAAATTCTTGGTGAAACGTGCGAACCGTAGTTCTCGTCGTAGTTATAGCGAATGCCAGTGCTTAAGATAAAATCTTTTGTAAGATGATAATCATCTTCGCCGTAAAGTGAAACATCATATCTTTTTACATTTGCAGCGTCTGCTGTGGTAGCCTTTTCGTCAAGCTTTTCTTTTTTGGCGTTTAGCCCTAAAGTAAAGGCGTTGTTATCAGTAAAATATGAACCTTTTGTATCAAAATTTAGTGTTTTTAGCGTCAAATTTTGTTGAGCGATCTCTTTTATCTTGCCGTAAGATAAATAGCTTTGAAGCAAGATATTATCAAGCCTTGCTTCGTGGCTTAAATTTATCACATCGCCCTTTATTCTCTCGCTAGCAACCGAGTTAGTACCAGTTGATAGTGTTTTGCCTTTAGTTCTTTTATATTTCACATCACTTCTTGCAAGTTCAAGCGTGATGTCGTTATTTTCATTTGGTCTAAAAAAGAGCTTCGTGCCAAAATTTCTATCTTTTTGCTCTCTGTTTGCGTATGAGATTTTATCCTCTGACTTGTTTAAATTTTTGCCATAAACTGAGATGCTTAAAAGATCGTCTATTAGCCCAGAGTGCAGATAGAGGCTGTTGTAAAACTCGCCGCTTATATTTTTATTTCTAGCAAATTTATAGCTTGAGCCAAGATTTGCATGAAAGTCGTTACTAAACTCATCTGTTATGATGTTTATCACACCGCCTAGTGCGTCACTGCCATAAAGCGAGCTCATAGGACCGCGTATCACTTCGATACGGCTTATCGCACTTGCTGGCGGGATGAAACTATACGAGCCTCCAACACTTCTTAGCCCTTTATAAGCGTTATCTCCTGGAACTGGCATGCCATTTACTAAAATTTTAGTAAATCTTGGAGAGAATCCGCGTATAGAAATTCCTCGTCTATTTGCCGCTTCGGGAGTCGTTCCAAAAAGGCTTGGCACGTCTTTTACCATGCTCTCAACGTCCTTATGATTTCTCTTTTCTAACGCATCTTGAGTGATGACGCTAAGCGTTGCAGGGGCGTCTTTTATATTTTGCTCAAAGCCAGTTGCACTCACTACTTTAACCTCTGGTAGAACTTTATCTTCATTTGCAAAAAGCGGTAAATTTATAAAAACTGCCGCACAAATAGAAATTTTTAATAGACTTCTCACAAAAAACTCCTTATTAAAATTTAAATCATATTTTACTAAAATTAAATAATCGTTATCAATATCAGACATAACGCTAGAGGGATTAAATTTAACGCTCAAGGGATAAAATGATAAATTTAGATAAAAGATATGGCATAAGTAAAATCTCGCAAAACAACAAGCGTATAAATGTAGAATTTTTTAAACAAGCTAATGGCATCAGTTACATAAAAAG
>NZ_POYX01000117.1:0-2966 GCF_002913865.1 Campylobacter concisus | reverse complement strand
GAACTGGAGCTACTATAAATCCAAGGATAACTGATAATGCAACCATTATAGTTCCTGGGATGAAGAATGAGTGGTTAAATACAAATTTACCAACTCTTGTAGTTCCTGTATCGTCCATCGCTATCGCACCTAGTGTTGTAGGATATGTTGGCAATACAAATAGACCAGAAACTGCAGCAAATGAAGCTACAAGGATCCAAATTTGACCTGAATTTTCAGGGCTAGTCATGCCAAGAGCAGCAGCAACAGCTGGCATCATGACCTTTGTTGTAGCAGCTTGTGAGTATAGCAAGCAGCTTAAGAAATAAAGCGCAACAGCTAGGATAAATGGATACTGAGTAACGAAGTCTTTTGCAGCCTCTTTGATAGCGTCAAGGTGTCCATTAACAAATGTAGTACCAAGCCATGCGATACCAACAACGCAGATGCACGCATTCATACCACTTTGAAAAGTGCTAGTAGATAGAAGTTTGCCTGTCTCAACCTTGCAAGCTACTGCTATCGTAAAGCCGATAGTTAGCATAAAGCTAATGATAGCTGCATCTCTTGAAAGGATAGGTTTTTCTACAAGACCTAAGCTCTTTGAGATATATAGCGCATAGCAAACAACGATCAAAACACCAACTGCAAAGATAGCAACTGATCTTTTTGCGTATGGTTTTGGCTCGTGATACTCGACATCCTTAACCTCTGCAACCAAACCTTTTGCAAGTCTATCTTGATAGATAGGATCTTTTGAAAGGTCAAGATCATAAAATTTATTGATAATAAACGCAGTGATAATCATCGCAACAAAAGTAGTTGATATACAAATAAATAGCAATACTGGATAGCTAACACCCAGCTTCTCACATAGACCACTCATAGCAACAAATGCAGCTGATATCGGGCTTGCAGTGATCGCTACTTGAGAAGAGACAACTGAAAGCGCAAGTGGAGCTGAAGGTTTGATGTTTTGTGTTTTTGCAACCTCAACGATAACAGGGATCATAGAAAACGCAGTGTGTCCAGTTCCTGCAAGGATAGTTAAAAAGTAAGTAACTATCGGAGCAAGAAAGTTGATTTGTTTTGGATTCTTGCGTAAAATTTTTGTTGCTACTTGAACTAAATAGTCAAGTCCGCCAGCAACTTGCAAAGCTGTGATCGCTGAGATAACTGAAGCGATGATCAAGATAACATCCATAGGGATATCTTTCATATCGACTTTCATACCAAGCAAAGCTAGTATCACAACGCCTAGACCACCTGCGTAGCCAACGCCCATACCACCTAGTTTGACACCAAGATAGATGCCGCCAAATAGGACTATAATCTGTAAGATCAGCATTATATCCATCGAAAACTCCTTTATTAAATTTTATTACTAAAATCACCACTTAAGCGTGTCAGAATTCTGGCACGCTTTTAATAATACTTTGCTTAAATTTTTACTTAACCATGCTCGGATTTAGCATATTTTTAGGCTCTAAAATCTTATCGATCTCTTCTTTGCTTAGATAGCCTCTCTCTAGGCAGATATCGCCAACTGCTTTGCCTGTTTGAAGGGCCTCTTTAGCGATGCTTGCTGATTTTTCGTAACCGATATATGGATTAAACGCTGTTACGATACCAACTGAGCCAAGAACTGATTTTAGGCAAGCCTCAGGGTTTGCTGTAAGTTTTTTGATAGCTTTTTGGGCTAGTGTTTTCATAGCATTTTCAAGGATAAATATAGAGTTAAATAGTGCATAAGCGATGCCTGGCTCAAACGCATTTAGCTCAAATTCGCCTCTTTCAGAGCAAAGCATGATAGTCACGTCGTTGCCGATTACTTCATAGCAAGCTTCACCTACAACCTCAGCGATAACTGGATTTACCTTACCTGGCATGATTGAGCTGCCTGGTTGCATTTGAGGTAAATTTATCTCGCCAAGACCGCATCTTGGACCTGAGTTCATTAGTCTTAAGTCGTTTGCAATTTTTGAAAGTCTAACAGCGGCAGTTTTAAGCGCACCACTTACGTGAACGAAGTCCGCAGTGTCTTGCGTAGCAGCGATGAAGTCATCAGCCTTTTTAAAATCAACTCCAGTGATTTCTTTTAGTTTTTTAACAACTACATTTTTATACTCTGGGTGGCAGTTGATGCCTGTGCCTATCGCAGTTGCACCCATGTTTAGATGTGTCATTGACTCACGAGCAGCTGTGATCTTTTCGATGTCACTTTTGATATAGCTTGCAAATGCGTTAAAAGTGTTGCCAAGTGTTGTAGGGACAGCATCTTCAAGCTCTGTTCTACCCATTTTGATGATATCTTTAAATTCTTTTGCTTTTTTCTCAAGCTCATCTTTTAGTAAATTCATAGCAGCAAGCAAGTCAGTAAGTTTTGCATAAGTTGCTACTTTAATAGAGCTTGGATAAGTATCATTTGTGCTTTGTCCAAGGTTTGTGTGATCATTTGGATGGATGTATTGATACTCGCCTTTTTTGTGACCAAGGCTCTCAAGTGCGATGTTTGTGATGACCTCGTTTGAGTTCATATTTGTACTTGTTCCTGCACCACCTTGAACCATATCAACGACAAATTGATCTAAAAACTCGCCAGCTATTACTCTATCAGCAGCTTTTGCCAAAGCATCAGCTATCTTTGGATCTAAAACACCAACCTCTTTATTTGCAAGCGCAGCAGCTTTTTTGATCTGTGCAAATGCCTTTACGAAGTATGGATACTCTTTTAATGTTCTACCACTCATGTGAAAATTCTCAGTAGCCCTAAATGTTTGGATACCATAGTAAAAATTGTCAGAAATTTCCAACTCGCCAATAAAATCATGTTCTTTTCTGGTTGCCATAACAGCTTCTCCTTAGTAAAAATTTGTTACCGAGTGAAATTATATAGGTATTTGAGATTTTAAATATTAATGACTACTTATTTTTTTTAAGTTTTAAGCTTTTGACTTGATATGGCGCTCTTTGAAAGAAAATTATAT
>NZ_POYX01000116.1:0-5640 GCF_002913865.1 Campylobacter concisus | reverse complement strand
ACCTTAAACCAATCTAATAAAATATACGACAAATCAACAAAACGATACAAATTTAAATTTTAGCCCCGTAAAAACAAGAAATTCTTGCTTTTACCAAACTATAAATTTTACTTAAAAAGCCAAATTTAAATAGCAATTTTTTATAAATTTTTGCTCCAGTTTCATAAAAGTTATAATTATAAATACAAAGCAAACAAAAATTTAAAAGTCGTTATTTTTCCCCGAAATTCTATATGTTTTACGAGAAAAAATTTGTATAATAAACCCTTAAAATCTAAACCAAGGAGGATATAGATGAATTTGCGTAGCATCTTAGTCAAGGTCTCAGCGATCATCGCTTTAGTTCTTGCCATTTGTATGGCTTGCTTTGTTTTCTACACGTCACATATCTTAGAGCGTGAGATCAAGGAGGGAGTAGAGACAACTATCCAGCAAAACGTTGCACTTGCGATGGACACAGTTGAGCTATTTGATGAAGATAACGAAGATAATGCAAAACTATATATGCATATCTTAAAAGAGGCTTTAGGCAACATAAGAGCCACTAGCCAAACCATAAAAACAGAAAATGACGATGCTTTAGAGCTTATCTCAGATAAAATGGGCGTGCTAAATAACAACCACGAGATATCTGATAAGATCAAAAAGCTAACAAACGGCGGCATCCCAACCATCTTTGCAAAATCAGGCAATGAATTTGCTGCTGTATCTACTTCACTTTTACTAGATGATGGCAGTAGAGCGCTTGGTATGCTAAATAAAACGATCTATCCAAAGATGATGAACAAAGAAACATATGTGGGTGCATTAAATATTTTTGGCAGAAACTATATGTGTGTCTATGAGCCAGTCATTCAAAACGGCGAGGTTGTAGCGGTTTTATTTATAGGTTACGACTTCACTGAAGGCTTAGAAGATCTTCAAAAGACAATGGCACAAATGAAGTTAGGTGAGCGTGGCTACTTCTCTATCTACAACACAAAAACTAATAAATTTGAGATACATCCAACTCAAGCTGGCAAAGAGATAAGTGGTGATCTTAAAGAAACTATGGACAGGATCGTAAAAACAAAAGAAGGTGTTGAATTCGCTAATACTGGTGGTGTTGAGCGTATAGTTGCGTTTGAGCCATTTGACAAGCTAAACTGGATAGTGCTTGGCTCAGCTGTGACCGATGACTTCTTAACACCTCTAAAAGTGGTTAGCAAAAACTTCATTATAGCAAGCATTATAGTTACATTGCTTCTTATCATAGTATCTATCTTCTTGCTTAAAAAGCTAGTTGCAAATCCTATCGATAGACTAGGAGCAAATTTAAATTCTATAACATCTGACTTTACCCTTAAAATCCCAATCTACGGCAAAGATGAGATAGCAAAGATCAGCAATGATATAAATAACTTCATAGAGCGCATAAGAGTGCTTATAAGTGACACTAAAAACCTTTCAAGCGAAAACAGCTCAGTTGCAAATGAGCTAAGCTCTACCTCTCTTCAAACAGGCAAACGCGTGGAAGAATCAACCCAGATCGTTGAAGAGACAAATCAAAAATGTAAGTCTATGCAAGAAGCTATGAAAGAGTCTCTATCTATAGCTCAAGCTGGCAAAGATGACCTTCAAAAGGCAAGCACTCATATAAAAACAGCTACTGACGCTATCAGAGCCCTATCAACTCAGATAGTTGATTCTGCTAATGTAGAAAATCAAATGGCTGGTAAGATCGAGCAGCTTAGCCGTGATGCAGAGCAGGTTAAATCAGTGCTCGTTGTTATCAACGATATCGCTGATCAGACAAATTTACTTGCTCTTAACGCTGCCATCGAAGCGGCACGTGCTGGCGAGCATGGACGTGGCTTTGCAGTTGTAGCTGATGAAGTTAGACAGCTAGCTGAGAGAACTCAAAAATCTCTAACAGAGATAAACGCAACTATCAACGTTATCGTTCAAGCGATAAATGATAGCAGCGAGCAAATGGGTATCAACTCTAAGCAAATTCAAGAGCTAACCCATGTGGCAAGCGACGTTGAAAAGACGATAAATGATATGAGCGCAACGATGAATAACGCCATAGCGATGTCTGATAAGACTATGCAAGACTACATCGCAACTGGCAAGAATGTAAATGAGATCATGGATGGTATCTCAGAGATCAATCAAATTTCATCTGAAAATGCTAGAAGCGTCGAAGAGATAGCTTCTGCAGCTGAACATCTAAATAAGATGACAGATGCGCTAAATTCTAAACTAAGCGTCTTTAGAACTTAAGTTTTTATCTCTTAAGCTAATATTTTTAGGTCTAGCTTTGGCTAGACCTTTTTAAATTTAAACTAGCTAAATTTAGCCAGCAACCCTTTTAAATCTATCTTTAAATTTAGCCTACTCAAATATATTTTTATGCAAAATTTCTTCTAACACAACTGTGGCGTATGAGCCCTTTTGAAGTGTGAAATTTAAGCTAAAATGAGCGTTTTCTTCGTTGTATTTGTAGCTTGTATTTTCTAAATACGCCCAGTTAAAGCGCCTTGAGCCAGCGATCTTTGAAGTAAGCAAAACTGCCTCAGCGAAAATTTCATCCTCAAGCTCTTTTGCCACGCCGCTTGCCTCATAGGCCTTTGCACCGACAATGAGACCAAGACTTGTTATATCACGCCTAGCAAATCTTTGCGCCTCAGAGTCTAAATTTTCACACAAAAAGAGCTTGCCAAATGGATAGTGCCCCAAGACCTCTCCAGGAAGCAGCTTAAAAAAGCTCTCCTGCGCCTTCATCGCCTGGAGAATTTCTTTGCTAAAGTTTTTGTAAATTTCGCATAGCTCATTTAGGCTAAAGTCGCTTACAAACCTTGAAATTTCAACCCTTTTGCTAAGATAGCGGTTAAAAAGATCACTTTGATAGGCTGAGATCAAAAAGTCATTTAGCTTTACATTTTTGCTCTTTTTGCCATTTATCGTGCCGTTTTTAAGTAGCTCCAGCCCAGTTGTAGCATTGTCACCAAATTTACCAAAACGCTGATAACCAAAGTAGTTTGCATAGCCCATTTTATCGATGCTGGTAAATGCCTGCTCGAGCTTTTTAGCGCTACTTGGCAGCACCTTTTTTAGGCGGATGAAAAAGCTATTGCCCTTTAGATGTCCGATGCGAAGCTTGTTTTTATGCACGTTTAAATTTAAAATTTTCATCTTTTCATGGCTAAAGTTTGCAAGCGCGCTCTCAAATTTACGAGACATTGATATAAACTGCGTCGTCATGCCCTGCTTGTCCTTTAGTCCAGCATAGCCAAAGTCGCGCATCTTAGCCCCTGTAACCTCGCTTAAGGCGTGCAAAGCGTCGCTTGTTGTCATATCTTTTTTAGAAATTTCAACGATCAAATGCTCGCCGTCACCGCTAAATTCATAAAGCGGTATCTCTCGCACAACAAAATCATCTGAATTTTTAGAAAAATATGCCTCGATAGGCGCATGAGTTAGCGCATAGAGTGGCTTAAAAGTGGTGGCTTCTTGCATTTTGTCTTAACCTTTTGTGTGAAATTTTGGCAAAAATCGTGATCTTTGTCCTAGTTTTTGCGGCGATCCTTTTAATAGCGCTTAAATTTTTAGGGCTAAAGGTAAATAAAACCTCGTATTCCTCGCCGCTACTAAGCTCAAATTTGCTTAGCTTTTTTGTAAATTTAGCGCCCTTTTTGCTAGCCTTTAAAAGCTTGCCAAGGTCGGTATTTAGCCCGTCTGAGATATCCATGGCAGAATTTAGCAGATGAGCTACTTTGTAAAAAAACTTATCTCTTAAAACTGGCCTTTTAAATCGTGAGTTTTTTGAAATTTGAGCCAGCCTTAGAAGCGAGTTTAGCCCCTTTTGGCTGCCTCCGAGCCTCCCTGTAAATGCAACAAGATCGCCAAATTTAGCATTTTTTCTAAGCACTGCCCTGCCCTTTAGCTCGCCGATCACGCTAACGCTTATGTTTAAAAGGGGGCTACTTATCGTGTCACCGCCTATTATCTTTACGCCAAACTCCTCGCACGCCCTATTTATGCCGCTACTTAGCTCGCTGATCTGGCGCGGCGTGAAGCTCTTTGGCAGACTAAGTCCTAGAAGGGCAAACTTTGGCTTTGCGTTCATCACGATCGTGTCTGAAAAATTTACGATCATCGCTTTGTAGCCGATCTCTGCAAGGCTTAGCCAGCCAAGCTTAAAGTGCGAATTTTGCGCAAAAATGTCCTTGCTAAAGACCATTTTGCCAGCAACCGCCGCATCATCGCCGATATATGCGTTACTAAAGCGTTCAATCGTGAAATTTTCTTTATCCATTGAGCTATTATAATGAAACTCCTTTTAAATTTAGGATAAAATAAGCCCAAAAAAAGGATACAGATGCAAAGAGTTGAGATTTTTAGATTTGACGCGAAAAGTGATGTTTTGGCATATTTTAAGCCCTATTTTTTAGAGATTTCAGACTTTGCAAACTTAAACGAGCTTTTTGCCCACGTAAAGAGCATAGACCCCTACTTTAGCCCTTTTGAAGGCTTTGTCAAGGTAAATGGTGTCGTAGTTAGCACCGCCCAACCACTTGCAAATTTAGCTCAAAAATTTAGAGACGAGCTTTGCATCGCCCCGCTTGATGAAAAAAGAGCGGTTTTAGACCTTGCCATAAATGATGATGATTTTTGGGCGAAATTTGAGCCATTTGCTAGCTTTTGCAAAAGGGCCGACAAAGGGCTTTACGCTAGCTTTAAGCCCTATTTCTACGCTGATTTTGTGAGAGAGTATGAGCCAAATTTTATAGGAGCTGCTGCGATAATGCTAGCTCATCATCTTTACAAAAATGAGAAAAATGATGAAATTTTAAAGCTTGTTAGCGCTAAAAACGGCGTTTTGATAGCCTGCGAGCTTGATGACTTGCTCTTTGAAGGTAGTGAAATTTACAGTGAGGCGATTGATTTTTTCAAAGAAATTTTAGGCATAAAAGCAACGCAAAAGCACGAAAACGAGCTTGAAAGGATAGAAAAACTTAGTAAATTTAAAGAGTTTAAGATAGCCATAAAAGATAAGCTGCCTGCAAATTTAAGCAGTCACAGGGCAAATTTTATAGAGCTAAACGCCAAAGTGACTTGTGGATATGATCTTTTAAAGGTCGATGAAGAGCTAGCTTGCAAGCTTGCTAGCAAGATCATTTTTGCTGCATTTGACAGTGGGGCTGACTTTTTGCTAGCTAGCAATGAGGCCGAGTTTTATATCTTTGACACGCTAGCAAAAAAGCTTGAAAAAAGCGCCAACAGAAGCTTGCAAGAGTTTTATGTCCTAAGAGCGAGCGAGCTAATGGCGCTTGAAAATAGCGAGATACCAAGTGGGCTAAAAGAGCATGTTTTAAAAGTAGGCCTAGTAAATTTGTGAGCTACTTAAATTTGATCTAAAACGCAAGAGCAAGATTAAAAGACGCTGTGAGTGCCAGGCTGGCAACAAAACGAACGACCGTGCGAGTCTAAAAATAACCCAAAAGTGCATTTTAAAAAATAGTCAAGTTACAACCTAACTATTAAATTTTTAAATTTAAGAGTTTTAAAACAAGCTTGCAAGGCTACCAAATTTAAATTTCTTTTTTTAAAGCTAGCAAAACTTGTAAATTTAGGTTTATATCAAGACTATAACGC
>NZ_POYX01000115.1:0-9233 GCF_002913865.1 Campylobacter concisus | reverse complement strand
GTTATATTATTTTTCTCAGATAAGCATGCTTGTAGTTGAAAATTTACAAATTGGGAGCTCAAAATGGAATTTCTAATTTTGACGCTATTTCTGATTAGTGGGCTTATCTTATACATAAAGCCACAAATGAAGAAAATAGCAACGTCCTGTATGGCTTTGGGGTGCGTAATACTAGTTGCACTAGAATTTTACGTAAATTTATGGGTAGTCTTGCCAATAGGCAACTTTTAGGAGGGCAAGATGCAAACAAAACAAAACGAAATCCCAGCAAACGAACAAGGCTTTTTCAACCTTATGTCACTGGCCATCACTGCTCTTGTGGCACTTCCAGTTGGTATCGCCTGCTTAGTACTTGGCTTTGGGCTAGGTGATAACCCTTGCGTAATGTGCTGGGCCGAGAGGATCACGATGATAGCTATTAGCCTAATAGCACTTTTCATCATCAGGTACGGACTAAAGCCTGGCTATCTAGCAGCACTTTTACTAATGGCTTGCTGGGGTATATTTAATGGCTTTATTCACTACAGCCTAGATGGAACATTTGGCGGCTATCTTGACATCAAACAAGGTTTTGGCCTTGAAATTTTAGGTGCTCACACTCAGTTTTGGGTTATGGTTGTTGATTTTTGCGTGATCATATTTTTGGCTTTTATATTTTTGTTTAGCAAAAATTTGGGCCTTATAATGCAAAAAAGCTCAAATGGCGAATATGGCAACTTTCTAAGCTACCTACCGCTTGGCAAATTTGCAAATTTAGTCTTTATCGTGATCATCCTTGCAAACTGCATTCAAGCCTTTATAGCCTCTGGTCCACCACCATATCTAGGATCTAGCACACCACCAAGAATGAGCATTGATCCTTCAAAATGGTTCTGGGAGAAAGACCACTGGGATAGCTCGCTTGATTTTAGATTTGACTGGAACCCTGAGCTTCCAGACCTAGCAAAGTAAGGAGTAAAAGATGAAAAAGCTAATATTTTTTGTCGCATTAGTAAGCCTTGCTTTTGGGTTTAACTTTGACATGGATAGCAAAAATGGAGCTATCCAAAACACAAAAGAGCTAGGTCTTAAAGATACGCTCACTCTAAATTTGCAAAATGATAATGCAATAACTGGAGCTGACTACGATGAGAGCAAAAAGCACTTTGCCATTGTCTCAAACGACAATGAATTTTACATCGCAGATGAGAATTTAAAGCCTCTAAGTTATGCTAAGCATGACCGCCATTTTATAATGGAGATGGAGGAAACAGTCGGAGCTACTTGGTATAAAAAAGAGCTTGGCATGATAAGTTATAACAAGACTTTTGTCTTTTATGAGCCAGCTAGCAACATTAGCAAAGATGAGCAAAATAGCCAGTGGAGGCACCTATTGGCTGGATATGACGCGTGGAAGCTAAATGACCTTGGTAACAAGGGTAGATTTTCTACCATTAGATCAAAACAGCAGTACATCTTAGGCTGGGACTACTTAGAAAGTGAAAATAAATTTTTCACAGCTAGCGTGCCAAATGACGTTAGAGACTACTGGAGTGTGGCTATATTTGATGGTGATGACAAGATGATCTTAGAAGAATTTATGCCAAAAGCTGGAGCAAATTTGCAGCTAAAAGAAGGTAGAAATTTAAACAACTACTACATTACTGGTGTTGATGTGGAGCCTGATGCGCTCTATCTTTTAAGTAAAAATTTCTCAACTATTTTAAAGTTAAATTTAACCACCAAAGAGATAGACGAGGCTTTTAGTTTTAGTGGGGTAAATAACCCAAGAGCATTAGCAATCAAAGATAATAAATTTTACATCTTCTCACGAGAAGGCAAAGAGAATAAAGTTTTTATCTTTGAGGTGAAATAGCTATCAAATTTAAGGAGAAAACATGCAAAGACGTTCTTTCCTAAAAGGCACGGGAGCAGCTCTAGCAGCAGCTGGAACAGCTCCTAGCCTATTTGGTATGGAGCAATTTGAGGTGGATTTTAACCCAAAATCCTATAAGAACGAGGAAAATGTAGAGTACCACTACCTAACCTGTCCTAGAAACTGCCGTGATGCCTGTTCGATGATCGCTGAGATAAAAGACGGCAAAATGGTAAGTATAAAAGGAGATCCAAAGCACCCGCTAACACAAGGCACAGTCTGCGTCAAGGGTCACACCTATGCCATGCACCTATATAACGCTGACCGCATCATGCACCCTATGAAAAGAGTCGGTAAAAAAGGCGAAGGCAAATGGGAGAAGATAAGCTGGGATCAAGCCTTAAAAGAGATAGCTGCAAAGCTAACTGAGATAAAAGAGAAATTTGGTGGCGAAGCCTTGACCGAGTTTGTCTACTCTGGCAACGAGGGACATATCTCAAAAACTATCGCGCCAGGAAATTTCTTTGAAAAATATGGAGCCACAAGACTTGTTAGAAACCCTTGCGACTGGCCAAGATACGCGGGCACTCCTAGCGTTATAGGTACTGACTTCTCAAAAGATGCACTTGAGATCGATGAGAGCGATATGTATATCAGCTGGGGATCAAACGAAGCTTATACAGCCGTACACTGGATAAGATTTGCTCACCGTGTTAAAAAAAGAGGCGGAAAGATCATCGTTATAAATACAATAAGAATTCCTCTAGCAAACCAAGCAGATATGTTTATCCAGCTAAAACCATCTAGCGACCCTGCATTTTGTCTAGCGGTCTGTAAATTTTTAATAGAAGAAGATCTATATGATCATGAATTTGTAGAAAAATATACAACAGGCTTTGAAGATCTAGTACACGAGTGCTCACTATACACCTATGGCGAGCTATCTGAGATGTGCGGAGCAAGTGTGGATCAGATCAAAGTTTTTGCTAGAGAGTACGCTCACGCAAAAGCACCAGCTATCATGCACGGCGACGGCGGACAAAGACACTTTAACGGAGCAAGACTTGTTCGTGCGGTTACATTTTTACCAGTTTTAACTGGCGCCTTGACAAAGCTTGGTGGCGGACTATTTTGGGCATACGTGCATGTAAAAGGCTGCTTTAATTTCGACAACTGTATGCCAGACCTATCTCCAAAAGATAAAGATGGCAAAAAGATAGAAAGACAGCAAGTAAGCTATATAGAATTTGGTAAAGGCATACAAAAAGAAAATCCAACATATCTTGATAAGCCTATAAACACGGTCATTAGAGCATGCATCAACTACAACTCAAATTTAATGGTAACAGCACCAAATACAAATTTGATCAAAAAGCGTGTAATGGACGATGACTTCTTTTTGGTTGTAATTGATCCTTACGAAACAGATACCTGTGACTATGCTGACTATGTGCTACCTGGTGTTACATTTATGGAGAGTGAGGATATCCAAAACGACCAAATTTCTGGATACGTCTGCTACAACGCTCAAAGTGTAAAACCTCTTGGCGAAGCTAAGACAAATTTAGAGTTCTTTAACGCTCTTGCAAAAGCGATGGGCTATACAGAAGAGTGCTTTAACTGGGATAGTGAAACGGTTTGCAGACGCTTTTTGGATACAGAATTTGCCAAAAAACAAAACATCACCTATGAAAAACTAAAATCAGTCGGCTGGATCAAGCCATTTAGAACACCTGAAACGATGAAGGATCAGTTCCCATACTACCCTTATGCACCAAAAGACAAACTAGTTTTTGGTACAAAGAGTGGAAAATGCGAGCTTTACTCACAAACCTTTAAAGATGCAGGCTATCATCCAGTAATAGACCTTGAAACTGACTGGGACTACTATAAAAAGAGCAATAAATTTGGAAAAGACTATCTCAAAAAATATCCGCTTTATTTCATGACGCCAGGTACTCAGCTCCAAGATAACTCAAACTGGGGCAATATGCCTTATATCTTAAAAAGGGTTATCGTCAAGGGCAATGCTGAGCTATTTATGACACGTGAAGATATGGAAGCACGCGGTATCAAAAACGGAGACACAGTTGAGGCAACAAACGAAAAAGGAACAGCCGTCTTTACAGCAGTCGAGACAAATCAAATGAACCCAGGCATAGTCTATGCGTGGAACAACATCTGGGTAAAAGTGACAAAATCAAGAACTGGGGCAAATATACTTTGCTCTGATGGCGTTAGCGATCTAGGAAATGGCTCAACTTATACAGCTAGCTTTTGTGAAGTAAAAAAAGCAGCTAAACAAGAGATGTAAAGGGGTCTAAGATGAAAAGAAAACAAGGTTTTTTATTTGATTATAACTTTTGCATAGGCTGCAAGGCTTGTGAAATTTCATGTCAAGTCTATCACAATCAAGATCCAGATATAAACTGGAGACATGTTGATGGCCTTATGATACATGAAGATGGCATAGAAAAAGAGATATTTATAACTCGCTCTTGCCATCACTGCGACGAGCCAGCCTGTATGGATGTCTGCCCAGTTGGGGCTTATATCAAGCTAGAAAATGGTGTCGTACAGCCACTTCATGATAAGTGCATAGGCTGCGGATACTGCTTGATGGCTTGCCCTTACGGCTCTATCACAAAAGGCAAAGACGGCAAGGCTCAAAAGTGCAATCTCTGCGCTGAAAAACTTGAGCGTGGCGAAGAGCCAGCTTGTGTGGCGGGCTGTCCGTGTGGAGTACTAAAACTGATTGATAGCAACGTCAGCGACAGCGCTGGTATGCAAAAAGAGATGCCAGGCTTTAAACACTTCTTTACCAAGCCAAACATCCGCTTTTATCCAAGAATGAAGCGAAATGAATTCATACATTAAAGAGTAAAAGATGGATAAGGTCAAAGAAAAGCTTAGCGTTAGCCTTAGTGTTGAAGACTTTTTAAGGCGATTTTTCTTAGTGGAGCTTAGAGAGCAAAATTTAGATGAGCTCATAAGCCTAAGCCTTAATTTTAGTGATAAATTTAAAAATCACAACTTCATACTTTGGCTAAATAAGTGTAAAGATGATCTAAATTTGCTAGACGAGCTAAGATATGAATTTAACAGGCTTTTTGTAGGGCCAAGACACCCAAAGGCCGAGCCATACGAGTCGGTTTATTTTGATTATAAAACGATGTTTGGCGAGAAGACTATGCAGGTGCGAAGCTTTTATGAGAGCTCTGGACTAAAGCTTAGTAAAGAGCAGTTTGATAAATTTCCAGATGATTTCATCGGATACGAGCTGCAATACCTTTACTTTCTAAGTTTCAATGCCTTACAAGCAGACAAAAAAGAGAAGATGGATGAAATTTTACATAAAAAATATGACTTCATCCGCACTCATCCGTTTGAGTGGTTTTATAAATTTAGCTCTCGCTGTAAGGAGACTACAAATTTAGAAGCCTATGTGAGCTTTGCTGATTTTTTAAATTTATATCTTGAAAACGAGATAGAGCAGTCAAGAGCTCTTCTAACTTTTAAGAGTTAAAGGATAGATAATGGAACAAACAACTTGGGGATGGCTCATAGTCATATATCTCTTTTTAGGTGGTTTAGGTGCTGGAGCGTTTTTGTGTTCAGCTTTAGCCTACAAAGGCTTTTTGGGCAAGCTCGATGAGAAATTTTATAAATTTGGATTTTTGCTCGCACCAATAGCGGTCATAGTTGGAACTGCACTTTTGCTATTTGACCTAGCACCAAGCGCAGCGATCAATCCATTTAAGATCATAGGTCTTTACACAAGACCAGTTTCTATAATGAGTATCGGCACATATCTTCTAACATTTTTCATAATAGTTAGCGTACTCGTGCTTTTACAAGTCAAAAAAGGTGGCAAAATTTGCGATATGATGCTTAGTTTTGGCTCGCTACTAGCGCTTGGAGTGATGGGATATACTGGACTACTTTTATATGTAGTAAAAGCGATCCCACTTTGGGCAAGTATATGGCTACCGATACTATTTACTATCTCAGCCATATCAACAGGCCTTAGCGCAAACGCTATATCTGTGCTAAGTGGTGGTGGCGTTTTGAGCCACGAGTCGCATAAATTTCACACTATTTTGGTGGCACTTGAAATTTTCGCCCTATTGATGCTATTTGCAAGCGTTAGAAACGAAGCTGCTGGTATGGCTAGCATAACCAAAATAGTATCAGGTTCTCTAGCACCGATGTTTTGGATAGGCTTTATAGTGCTTGGTCTTGCACTACCGCTAATTGGTGGTAGCAAATTTATGCTACAAAGATGTGGCGTAACAAAAGACGGAGCAGTATGCGGATGTAGCGAAGGCATCAAAAGCTGTGTATATAATGAATATGGTGTTTTAATCGGCGGTTTTTGCCTAAGAGCATTTATCGTTCTTGGAGCAATTTATATATTTTAATAAACTTTCTCCCTTTAAAAACTAGGCCGGATAGGATCTGGCCTAGCTATCTAATCATTTCTCGCCAAGTGGCCAGTAAACAACTGGTTTAGCTCCTAGTCTTGCCTCACCGTGATACATACCAAGCTTATCTTTAGTCCAAGCAAAGCCAGTCTTACCAAATTTATCGATAGAAATGATACCACCACTACCACCTAGTGCTGCTACCTCTTTTACAGCCTCTTCGGCTGCTTTTTGCACATCTGAAGTTTTGTATTTATAAAGAGCTGAGACCTCATGAGCAGCATTTACACGCATGTAGATATCACCTGTGCCTGTGCAAGAGACTGCCACTGAGTCATTATCTGCATAGGTTCCAGAGCCAATTATCGGACTATCACCTATACGGCCAGTCATTTTATTTGTCATGCCACCAGTACTTGTTGCTGCAGCTAGATTGCCATTTTTATCAAGCGCTATCGCTCCAACAGTGCCAAGATATGGACGCTCATATAAATTTAGCGAAGTTTTCTTTGTCTTTTCACTATCAAGCATGAGCTTTTGTTTCTCTTTAGCCCTTTGGAGTGCGTCATATCTAAACTGTGTGAAAAAATACTTTTGATCAACCATTTCTAGGCCGTTTTCTTTGGCTAGTTTGTCAGCTCCCTCGCCAGCAACAAGAGTGTGCCAAGTCTTGTCCATTACGACTCTTGCACCAAGAATCGGATTTTTGATGTGCCTTGCCATCGCAACTGCGCCTGCTTTTTTAGTAGAACCGTCCATAATAGAAGCGTCTAGCTCATTAAAGCCGTCAGCTGTAAATACTGCGCCCTTACCAGCATTGAAATTTGGATCATCTTCTAACACCATAATGGCTGCCGTCACCGCATCCATCGCGCTACCACCTTTTTCAAGCACAGCTTGGCCGGCCAAAAGCGCCTTTTTCATAGGCTCTTCTCGCACTTTAAACTCATCTTTGGTAAGCTCAAGTCCGCTAGTGCCACCATGTATGACTATGACGGGACTAAATTTATCCTCTGCGTTTAAGAGTGAGCCTGCGAATAAGGCAACGCCAGCTGCTACAAAAACAGCTTTTGAAAATGCTAGTTTCATACGCTCTCCTTTAAAGAAATTTTGTTAGTCTTTTTTTAGACATCTCATCTTTCGAAAATAAAAATTTTATTCACGCCATTTTCTTTAGAAGCGACATAAAATTTATCATCCTTTATGGCCAACGCATGAGCATCACCCACGCCATCAAAGCTATAAATTTCTGTGACCTTTCTTGCCCTTGGGTCAAGTTTTAATATGCTTGAATATTGCTTAGATAACAAGTATACAAACTCGCCATTTGCGTCCATTCCTGTGATATAGTAGTCATTTATCTCCCTGCCCTCTTTTACGCCAAGACTCTCATCAAAGCTTGGAATAAATTCTGTATACAAAAGGTTATCGCTATCACTAAAACTAGCAATACTCCAACTTTGCTTTATGTCATCTGGCACACTTGCTATAAAAAATTCGCCGTAGAAGTCAGAGTGATCCCAAGAGAGAATATACTGCTGTTTTGCACGAACTGTGTAGTATCGGTCCTTAAAATCAAGGCTAAATTTATCATAGCCATCATGCAAATATCTCCACGCCTTATTTGCATCATCCTTGCTTTGATCTGGCATAAATTTGAAAAATTCATACGTTTTGTTATAGCTAATCAGCCCAAGAGAACCTTTAAAAAAGCTTGCACCAACCGTATCTTCCATCTGTATGATCCAATCAGGCGTGCTTCTTAGATAGCTTTTTATCTGATCTAAATTTTCATCCATAGAGTAAAGCTCAAATTTTAGAGTGCCGACCAAAAAACTTTTGCTCTCCTCATCATAGTCAAGACCTGTAACTGGATTGCTATTATTTAGTTTTAGCTCTATTTGTCCAGCTTTTTTTAAGAGAGTTAGATTTATAACTGCACCATTTGCTGCATTTAGATCAAACTCTCCACCAAATGCCAAGCAAGTGCAAAGTGTTATTAAATTTAAAATTTTCATTCCATATCCTTACTTTGGTAAATTTGGTAGTTTTGGATTCCAGCTTTCGCGAAAATCTATCTCATGTTCATCCCAGTGATCAAGCTCCCAAAACCATTTAGAAGGATCAGCGCTCATGCGAGAAGGCGTAGCCGATGCTAGATATGGTGGTGGGCCAGCTGTTATAAAAGCTTGAATGCAGTTAAATGCCATAATGACCACAAAAACAGCCACAGCTATCTTTCCCAATAAGAAATTTGGTAAAACAACTCCGTATGCGTTTTCTTCGCTATTTTGCATGATCTTGCCAACATTTTTACCAAGCATCAAAATAACACCTAAAAAGATAATGACACAAAAGTGTACGACAACAACCCAAAATTGCGTATGAGCGCCTAAAATTTCAAGCCCAAAGCCTTGCTTTATATCAAGATATCCACCGCCTGTGCCATCTAAACTATAGTGTAAAAAGCCATCATATAGCCCAAGGCACGCTAAAAAGAGGATTGTGACCAGATACCTAACCTTAAAGCCATAACGTACAACGATAAGCGCCATAAAAGAGATCGCCACCATGCAAAATCTCTCATGCCAACACATGATACAAGGGCTATCACCCATGCCAAATCCAAGTATCAGACACGCAATGCCAACAGGAAGTGCGATCAACGCAATGGCAGCAGCTGCAAAGAGATTGAAAAATCTCTTTTCGTCATCACCCCAGCTTGCAAATTTTTTATTATTCATTGCCTGCCCCTAAAAATTTCCCATTGGCACAACGGCAAATTTATTTACCCATGCCATCATTACAATAAGCACAACCATTCCAGCAATGCCAAACCCCATTACAGCCTGCTTTTTCTCTGGTTTAAACAACAAAAATAGACCACCGATAAAAAACATCAAAACCATTAAAAATTCCATTTTTTATCCTTTCTATAAAATTTAATATTTATT
>NZ_POYX01000114.1:0-3741 GCF_002913865.1 Campylobacter concisus | reverse complement strand
AAATTTCAAGGCAACATTTTCTCATTAGCGCTTTTGGCAAAAGATGCAGCTTCATTTAAATTTGAAAGACCTAATCTGCACATAAAAGATTATAAAAATAGTGAAAATTTCGAGCTTTTCAAAGGCTTAGTCGTGCTAAAAGAGCTTGCAAATGAAGTGATAGCAAATTTAAATCAAGACGACAAACTAGCACAAAGCCTAAAGCAAAAAATAGAAGATGAGATAAAAAATATAGGTAAATATAATCAAGAAATTTCTATAAATTTAAGCAAACTAGCAAGCAGTAGCGACAGCGGCGAACTCTATAATCTAGCCGTGTCCATCATCAAAGAGTGCGATATAAATTTAGGTTTTAGTAAGGAGATAAGAGTTGAGTGATTTAAATGTTTATGAGCACGAGATCCCAAACGGAAGCAAACTTTACTTTGCAAAAAGTGCAAAACTAAAGAGAAAAATCGAGCAAAAAGCGAGTGAAATTTTAGAAGATGAAGGTTTTAGCGAGATCGTAACGCCGTTTTTTTCGTATCATCAACATCTAAGCGTGGATGCGACAAACCTTCTTCGCTTTAGCGACAGTCTAAATCACGAGATAAGCCTAAGGGCTGATAGCACGGTTGATACCGTTAGGATCGTGCTTAGAAGGCTTAAAGCAAATGAGCCAAAGAGGTGGTTTTACATCCAGCCAGTCTTTCGCTATCCAAGCCAAGAAATTTATCAAATAGGCGCTGAGCTTATCGGCGAAAACGACATTTTAAAAAGTATAAATATCGTAGCAAAGCTTTTTAGCGAGCTTGAGATCGGCGCTTGTTTGCAGCTTAGCAATATGCAAATCCCAAGGATAATTTGCGAAATTTTAAACTTAGAGATAGAAATTTTTGAAAATTCATGGCTAGAAAAGATCCTAGCCCAAAATGTGCCGTGGCTTAGTAAACTAGCCCTTTTAAAGGACGCTAGCGAGCTTGATGAGATAATAAATTTAGTCCCTGACAAGCTAAAAGAGGCGCTGAAAAATTTACAAAGCGTAGCCAAATCACTAGAATATAAAAATTTAAGAATAGTTCCGCTATATTACTCAAAAATGAGATATTATGATAGTTTATTTTTTAGATTTTTAAAAGACAACGCCATCTTAGCAAGTGGCGGAAACTATGAAATAGACGATATTTCAAGCAGCGGGTTCGCTGTTTATACTGATGCATTGATAGAAGAAAAAATTAATTTAAGGAAGTAAGAATGAGAAAGGCTGATTTAGTAGTTGGTGTTCAATGGGGTGATGAGGGCAAAGGCAAGATAGTTGATATGCTAGGACTAAACTATGACATGATTTGTCGCTCTCAAGGTGGCCACAACGCTGGTCATACGATCTGGGTCGATGGCGTAAGATACGCGCTTCACCTTGTCCCAAGCGGAATTTTGCACAAAAATATCATAAATATCATCGGCAACGGCGTCGTTGTCTCTCCAGAGGTGCTCATCACTGAGATGGCGCAGTTTGACAACTTAGAAGGCAGACTTTATATAAGCGACAAAGCACACTTAAATTTAAGCTACCACAGCCAAGTCGATCAAGCAAAAGAGCGCTTAAAAGGTGAAAAAGCGATCGGAACGACTGGCAAAGGCATCGGACCAACATACGCAGACAAGATAAGCAGAAGCGGCCACAGGGTTGGCGAGCTACTTGAGCCAGAGCGCTTGTGTGATGCTTTGATGCATGATTTTGAAACAAATAAACCAGTATTTGACGCTCTTGGCGTAAAGATACCTGAAGAAAATGAGCTACTTGAAGAGCTAAAAAGATATAAAGAAGTTCTTGCTCCATTTATCGCAAACACTACAAATTTAGTTTGGAAAGCGCTAGATGAAGATAAAAAAGTCCTACTAGAAGGCGCTCAGGGCACACTTTTAGACATAGATCACGGCACATATCCTTATGTAACTAGCTCAAATACCATAAGTGCTGGTGCTTGCACTGGTCTTGGACTAAATCCAAAAGAAATAGGCAAGGTCATAGGCGTCATCAAAGCATATACAACTCGCGTAGGCCACGGACCTTTCCCGACTGAAGACAAGGGCACAAATGGCGATAAGATGTGCGAGATAGGTAAAGAATTTGGCACAACAACAGGCCGCCGCAGACGTTGTGGCTGGTTTGACGCAGTAAGCGTAAAATACGCTTCAAGGCTTGATGGCGTCGATACTTATGCACTTATGAAGCTTGACGTACTTGATGGCTTTGAAGTGGTAAAAATTTGCAAAGCATATCAATATAACGGCGAAACGATCGACTATGTGCCAACAGACCTTGAAAATGCAACACCTATTTACGAAGAGCTTGCAGGCTGGGACAGCGTAAAGGGCATCAGCAGATATGAAGACCTGCCGGCAAACGCAAGAGCGTATATCGAGCGTATCGAGGAGCTAACTGGCGTGAAAGTCGGCTATATCTCAACAAGCCCTGAAAGAAGCGATACGATCATTAGATGAAAAGCAAATTTACCTCCGTCGTCCGCGTCAAAAAGCAGGAGATGGATAAGGTAGAGGCTAAGCTCGTCGTTGCTAGGCTAAATGTAAGAAGTGCCGAAGAAAAAATAGCACTCTTAAGGGCCAAGCTCAACGAGTTTAGCCTACCAAAAAGTGGCAACATAGGCGAGCTAAGAGAGAATTTAGAGCTCATAAATATAGCAAGAGCTGAGCTAAGCGCATGCAAAGAGAGCTTAGAGATAGCAAAAAAAGAGGTCTTGCACTACGAGCACAAATATAAAAATGCAAATTTAGAGTATGAAAAGATGAAATATCTAGAAAAAGAAGAATTTAAAAAAGAGATAAAACGCATACAAAAGGCTGAAGCACTGGCTCTTGATGAGTTTGCTGTGATGAAATTTGCAGCCAAAAGCGAGGCGTGATGAGAGCTGTTTTACTCTTTTTTATAGTTATAAATTTTGCATTTTGCTTTGAAGTGCCAGTTGATTGCACTCAGATCTTTGAAGCTAGAAAAGAGGAAATTTCAAAGGAGCTTGAGGTCATCGACGAGCAGCGCCAAGCCCTAGAGGTCTTTCGAGCAAGCTCGGCTGCAGCTTATGAAGAAAACAACAAAAAGCTCGCCAAAAAAGAGGCTGATCTAAATGCGACGATGAAAGTGATCGAGCAAAAACGCAAAGAGATCGACGAAATAGTCGCTAAAAATGAGAAAATTTTAAAAGAGCTTCGCACGATGACTACTGATAAAGTCAATGAATCCTACGCCAAAATGAAAGATGGCGCAGCAGCCGAAGTGCTCTCGCAAATGCCAAGATCAAACGCAGCCACCATACTTTATGCCCTTGATGCCAAAAAGATCTCAACCATAATGGCAAAGATGGATCCAAAGGTTGCTTCTGAAGTGACAGCACTACTTCAAAAAGGCCCTCCTTTCGTCGACGAAAAAGGCGATATGCCAGCTCCAGCTGGAAGCATAAATATGCAGTAAATTTAACTTACTGCTGCTCTATAAAAGCCAAATTTAACTAATAAATTTAACCTATTTGCTCACCTTTCTCCTATTTTTACTCCCTGCTCTTGTTGTATAAATTTAGTGGTGACTTGCTTTTTACACATAGAGGCATAAGCGGTCCAGTGATACTAAACGCCTCACTTTTTTGGCAAAAGGGTCGAATTTGCATAAATTTTTTGCCTAAATTTAGTGAGAAAAATTTAGTAAATGGCAAAAAACAACTTAGCTCGGTTTTGCCTTTACCAAAGAGA
>NZ_POYX01000113.1:0-244 GCF_002913865.1 Campylobacter concisus | reverse complement strand
AAGGTGATATTTTGCTCGTTAGGGTTTAGGCTTGCAAAGCCCATTTTATTTAGCTCGTTGGCATATTTTACTACTTCGTTCATTGCCTACCTTTTTGAGTAGATTTGGCATTGTATCATAAGGGGACTATTGACTTAATTTGTCCCCTTATGATACAATGCCAAATCTACTCAAAAAGGTAGGCAATGAACGAAGTAGTAAAATATGCCAACGAGCTAAATAAAATGGGCTTTGCAAGCCTAAA
>NZ_POYX01000112.1:0-1113 GCF_002913865.1 Campylobacter concisus | reverse complement strand
ATCTTGGTGATATTTCGTTGCAAACCAGTAATATTTCAATTTTAATTAAGTTACTTTCAGTAAAGAAAGAAAAGTATTTAGAATTAAAGTATGATAATTACAAAGAATCAGCGCTATCAGTAGAGAATATTGATGAAAAAATTTATAGGCAAATTGTTATATTAGAAAAACAAGGCATTTTTGAATCTGGTGTTTCAAGAAAAAAATCAAACAAATTGCTAAAGCTAAAAAATATTTTAGAGGAACTAGAATCTACAGATATTAAAAAGTATGATAATTATTCAAATGAACTTAGGGATATTTATGATGTTATATCAGGTGGTAATATTTTGACATTAGCAGAGTTGCTTGATATTGATATAAAACAGCACAAAAAAGCAATATATCAAAGCTACGAAACAAAAATTTCTGAACAGTTAATTCTAATAAAACAAAAATATGGAGATAAATTTAAAGAAAGTAGTATGTACGTTGCAGAGGGAAAAAAGTTAAAAATTACATTAGACAAATTTAGTACAGAGTATAAGGACCAAGGAAAATTGAAATTTCTTTTAGAAAAAGCAGACTTTATAAAAAATCACTATAAAAGTTTAATAATTTTACTTGGGTTAACACCATTTGTAGTATATTTTGTACTTAATAAAAATATAGGCTACATTCCAATGCCTAACAGTAGCGATATCTTTCCTGTTCTTACTTCATTGGCGCTAGCAGGACTTAGCTTGCTATTTATATTGTATATTGCGCCAATAATGCAATTGATTATTGCATTTTGTATACGAGACATTAAAAGTAATGCAATTTGGTTAGTCTATCTAATTTCTTGTATAGCAACCTTGGTATTAGCTGTACTTATGGTTTATAAAGACTATAATCTTAGTAAAGAAGAAATAGAAATTATTATTTTTATACTCCTTATAATAGATATCTTTATTTACTATCGTTTTAATAGTAAAAAATTGAATAAAAAAGATAAATTCTTTGATTCTTTGCTTCTAGCCCTCTTTGGAATTATTTGCTTTTTAAGCCCATTTATAATTTTTATTACAATTGTTGAGAGAGTTGATTATAGCTCTTTTGAGGATTGTATATTTTTAATACTATTTGTATTAC
>NZ_POYX01000111.1:0-1035 GCF_002913865.1 Campylobacter concisus | reverse complement strand
TTGTATGATAGAAAAATATTCACTTAGAAAAACAGCCAAAATTTGCGGTATAAATTTAAGCACAGCTTTTAACTGGCGACATAAAATTCTTGACGCACTACAAGAAATGCAAGAGAGCGTAAAACTTGACGGCATTATTGAAGCTGATGAAACATTTATGCCCATCTCGTATAAAGGTCATCACAAGGATTTTAATTTTCCACGTTCGGCAAAACATCGTGGCACGGCAAACACGAAGCGTGGTTTATCAAAAGAGTTAGTTTGCATACCTTGTGTTGTTAATCTAAACGGCAAATCAGTAGCTAAAATAGCAAATCTTGGTAAGCCAAATGTAAAAGCTTTAAATAGCGTTATCTTTAGTAAAGTAGAAAAAGAGAGTGTATTTGTAACTGATAGTCTTAGAAGTTATCTAAAACTATCAAACGAAATGAGTTTAAATCACATAAGAATACCACGAAATAAACACTCTAACGGAAGTTTTAATATCCAAGTAATAAATAATTATCACAGCTGTCTTAAATCAATACTATTCAAAGGCGTATCTACAAAGTATCTTAACAACTATCTTGTCTATCATAATTTTGTAAATTTTGCAAAAGAAAGTAGGAAAGATAAAGAACAAATTTTACTAAATCACATACTAAATACTGATTGTATTAGCAAAACTGAAAGTTTAAGAGATAGACCAAGTGTGCCACTACTTGTGGCTTAAAACAAGAAATACAATGGTGTAAATATGAAAAAATTTACTTTTGTTGATTTGTTTGCTGGCATTGGTGGTTTTCATTTGGCTATGGATAGCTTAGGTGGAGAATGTGTTTTTGCATCAGAAATTGATAAGTATGCTAGAAAAACTTATGAATATAATTTCAAAAAGCTAAATAAGAAACTATTTGAAAATGAATTATTTAATGATGATATTCGCAAAATAAGCCCATCCGAATTACCTGATTTTGATATTCTTTGTGCTGGTTTTCCATGCCAACCATTTAGTCAAGCTGGTTATAAACGTGGCTTTAATGATACACATAAGTC
>NZ_POYX01000110.1:0-3244 GCF_002913865.1 Campylobacter concisus | reverse complement strand
ATTTTAAATATAATCACGCTCTGGCACGGTAAGCGGTCGCTTTTGTATCTTGCAAAAGAGGAAAGTCCGAGCTGCGATAAGACGAAGTTCCATCTAACGGATGGCTAGGGAAACCTAAGGGATAGTGTAACAGAAAGCAAACTTCCGCCTTGGCGGTAAAGGTGAAACGGCGGGGTAAGAGCCCACCGGCGCGCTTGGTAACTTGCGTGGCCATATAAACCCAACTTGCAGTAAGAAGGGATGGTTTTGGTCTTATATTAAAACCCTTCGCTAGAGCTTGTTTGTAAAAGCAAGCGTAGATAAATGATCGCTCAAGACAGAACTCGGCTTAACGCCGTGCCTTCGCTTAAATTTAGAGTAAATTTCAAGTAGCAAGCAGTTAGTAAATTTGAAAGATTTTCAAGACAGAACCAGCAAATATGCCGTGCCTTGAAAGTTTGAGATTAGATTAATTTTTTACGTATTTTTGAGCTTTTTGTAGTTTTGTAAGCTCGTTTTGGATGTGTAAAGATTTGGTTTTAAAAAGCTCTATCGCACCACCTATCAAGGCCTTTGCCTCTTCAGCTGCAGCTAAGCTTTTAAACATATCTTCGCTAAAGCTTTGTGATAGTGCAGCTAGCTTTCTTGTGTCTTCGTTTATTAACGCTAACTTAAATTCATTGATCCAGCTATTCACCTGATGTTACCTCCCTCCATGCTTCTGATAACTGCTTTACGACATTTGTTACTTCATTTAGCGCGTTAATATCATTTTGGATATTTGCCATAGCAAGAAGCTGCATCTGTCTTGTATAAAGGCCGCTAAGATAGTGAGCCACGTCGCCTTGAGAATAATCAAGCGAGTTTAAAAGCTCGACAAAGATAGCGTTTGCTCTGTTTATGTAATAGACTTTTTTCTCTATATCTCCAGCTTCGATCGCTTTTTTTGTGCGAAATATAAATTTTAAAATTCCGTCATAAAGCATTTCTATTAATTTAGTCGGGGACTCGATGCCCCCGAAACTCGACTGTGCGTATGCACTATATGCACTTTGATTCATTTTTCTCTCTTATTTTCTACTGTTTATCTCAGCATCTATCATTGATTTTAGAGTTGAGAACTGATTTTCTAAACTTGCGATGATAGAGTTATACTTGATGAAGCGCTCTTGCATCGTTGTATATTTCTCATCTAAAAGCTTTTGAGTGCTCTCTTTATTTTTAGTGATAGACTCACTCTCGTCTTTTAGCTGATTTTGCATAGCGATCATAGTGCCTTTTTTGCCAACAGCGCCATCAAGCATATTAGCTAGCTTTGTAAAAAGTCCATCGGTTTTTTTAGTCACTGGATTTACAGTGGCTTCGCTCATGCCAAGAGTTGCTAGTGCAGAAGCCTTGCCTTTTACCTCGATGTTTTCACCATCACTTCTTTTTAAGATGATCCTCTTGCCACTTTGATCAAGACTAGCTGTGACTCCGTCGATACCAGCGTCATTGATAGCTTGTTGAAGTTTTAGAGCGTTATCTTCAGCTGTCCCACCAGCTGTGGTTGAAAATATAACTGACTTACCATTTATCGTTAGATCGCCAGCTTGGATATTTAACGCACCTGCGCTAACGGTTGAGTTACCCATGTAGCTTATCGGCTCAGTCTTGCTTGAACCCATGAAAAATTTCTGAATTTCTTCTGGATCTTTGCTAAGAGCTGCGTTAAATTTATTTAGATCAAGCTGGAGCTGACCGTCTTTATCTGGCACTATGCCAAATTTACTTAGCGCTTTGCCTTCGCTATCTTGACCATTTACTAGACGTCCGATGTTTGATCTAAGGCTTGAAATTTCACTTACACCTTGGAAAGTACCAGCGCCTTTTTCTTCATCATATTTTGTAGCGATCTCAAGGTTCATGGTCATTAGGTTGTAGTCTTTTATAAACTCTTCAACCGCTTTTACGACCTCTTCAGTGTTTTGAGAGATGCTGACATTTGTCCTGCCAGTCTCATTTAGCGTGATATTTACGCCAGGTCTTAGATCATCAAAGCTGTTTTTACTTCTTTTGATATTTACGCCGTTATATGTAAATTCTGCATCTTGCGCTTTTAGAATTCTATTTTTCTCCAAATTTGATGTCATCTTTGGCGAGCCATCAGGATTTGTTAGCGCTGTGCCGTGCTCATCTGTATCTTGAAACTGCGTATCATCCCAGCCAAGCTTGTCTAAAACGCCAGCGGTGTCGTTTGAAAATTTGATAGTCTGCGTAGCGCCAGTGCTACCTGATTGAAGCATTATTTGATTTGGTTTATCGCCACCAACATTTAAAATTCTAGCTTGCAATTTACCGCCACTTACGTCATTTATCTTATCAACGATATCTTGATACGTTGTAGATCTTGTCACGCCGATAGAGAATTTTTGTCCATCGATCTCAACATCAAACGAGCCAGTATTTGTCGCACCCACCATGCTTGAAGAATTTTTGAAATTCTTGCTTTGAAATGTATCTTTTTGAGCAAGTTTTTGCACATCGATACTAAAGCTTTGCACGCTAACGCCGTTTGCAGCAGAAGCTGTGACGCTTTTGCCAGCGTTATTTGTATTTCTTTTTAGATAAAGTGCCTCGCCGCCAAGTGTTTTGCCACTAACATTTACGTTGCTAACAAGAGTTTTTAGAGCTGCAAGGTCCTTTTGCTTAAGCTCATTTTTCTCTAGTCTTGTTGTAAGTGGTTTGATCTGTCCAGCCTCATCAGCCTCTTTTAGTTTCTTGATAAGCTCATCGTTTAGGCCGCTATTTTTTGTACCGATGCCTAAATTTGTTACGTTACCTACTGCCATTTTTAACTCTCCTTGTCAAAAAGTATTCCGATACTTTCTTTGAAATACTCGCTGATTTTTATAGCTTCTTTACTTGGAAGCTGTGTTATCTCTTCGCCTGTTTTGGCGTCTTTTACTTGCACTACCATTAAATTTAACTTCTCGTTGTAAGCAAATCTTACATTAGTATCGAGCTGTTGCATCTGATAGTTTAGCCTATCAGTGACCTCTCTTGTCTTTCTAGCAAGATCCTCGTTGCTAAGTCCGTCAAGCTCGTTAGCATCCTTTGATTTGCCGTTTTTGTCGGCATTTACTTTGACATCTGAGTGCTCGATAGGTCTGCTGTCTATCTGACGCTGAGCCGACGTGCTCATGTTTGCATCAAGTGTTTGATTTGCCGCTGCTTTGAAAATTTCCATAGTTTTACTCCTTAAAACTTACGCTAGCTCCTACAT
>NZ_POYX01000109.1:0-36726 GCF_002913865.1 Campylobacter concisus | reverse complement strand
TAATATTACTTTAAAATACCAGCTCAATTTAAATCATAAAAAGGAAAAAACATGTGCATAAGTGCAAGAAATCAATTAAACGTTGAAATTTCAGAAGTAAGAACAGGTGCGGTAAATTCGCTAATAGCTGGTAAAATCGCAGGTGGTGAGGTACTAAAAGCAACTATTACGGTTGATAGCGAGAAAGCTCTTGATCTTAAAGTTGGCAAAAAAGCTATATTTTTATTCAAGGCTTCAAGCGTTATCGTTTCAAAAGATGACAGCATAAAACTTAGCGCAACAAACCAAATCAAAGGCGTTGTTAGCGAGATAAAAGACGGCGCTGTAAATGCTGAGGTTATCATCGACGCAAATGGCAGCAAAATTTCAGCTATCATCACTAGAGAGTCAGTTCAAAATTTAGCTTTAAAAGTAGGCGACAAAGTAACTGCTATCATTAAAGCAACCCAAATAATAGTTGGTGTTAAATAATTTTCGGAGCAAATTTGCTCCGATCTCCCTTTAAACTAATATTTTTTATTAAGCTATAAAAGAAAATCCTCCCAAAAATCTAAAAAAAAATTGATCTATAAAAAATTTAATTCATATTCATTTCTGGCAAATTTTAAAATTTAAATTTCTAAACTTTATGCTAAATTTACTTTAAATGCCTATTTTACGTCAATCCAAAGTCAAATTTGGATAAAAATAGTGTCAATAAATATTACCAAACTACGTCCTATTCGGTATAATCTTTAATAAAATTTAATTTTAAAAATTAAATTGCAAATTTTAATAAATTACCCTATAATGCTTAATAGCAATTATCTTACTTCAAAGGAGAGAGCATGAAAAATTCAGGTTTATCTAGAAGAGATTTTGTCAAATTTAGCGCTATCGGTGCTACGGCACTAGGCGTTGGCGCAACAAATTTAATGGCTAGCGCGATGAACGAAAAAGATGTCAAATGGGACGAGGAGTATGACGTAGTCATCATCGGCTCAGGCTTTGCAGCTCTTGCAGCTGGCGTGACATCAGCCAAAAAAGGCAACAAAGTCGTCTTGATCGAAAAGATGGGCCGCACAGGTGGCAACTCTGTCATCAATGGCGGAATTTTTGCCGTTCCAAACAGCGACATGCAAAAGAAAGCTGGCATCAAAGATAGCACCGAGCTATTTATCAAAGACTGCTTGAAAGCAGGTCGCGGCATCAACCACGTTGATCTTTTGGCAAAGATCGGCGAGAGAGCGCAAGATGCTTACAAACTCACACTTGATTGTGGTGCAAAATATATCGACCAGATCACTCACGCGGGCGGTCACTCAGTGCCAAGAAGCCTTCAAACAGAGGTCGGCAGCGGCGCTGGCATCGTGCTCCCTATGACTGCGACATTTGAAAAGTTAGATGGCGCATCGATCAAAAAAAGGACAAAATTTGATGATTTCGTCTTTGACGACAAGGGCGCAGTTGTGGGCGTCATCGTCAGAGAAAACTACAAATTTGATGGCAATTTGATGAGTGACGATGTCGAAAACAAAGGCGGCGATACAAAATATATAAAAGCTAAAAAAGGCGTAGTACTAGCAGCTGGTGGCTTTTGTAGGGATAAAATTTTTAGACGCCTTCAAGATCCAAGGATCACACCTGAGACAGACTCGACAAACCAACCAGGCTCAACAGCAGGCGCGCTTCTAGCAGCATTTAGAGCTGGTGCTTATCCAGTTCAGCCAAGCTGGATCCAATACGGCCCTTGGGGATGTGCTGATGAGACAGGCTTTGGCGTTGGATCTATGTTTAACGTAAATGGCTCTTTTCCGTTTGGAATTTCAGTCAATCCAAGAACCGGCAAACGCTACATGAATGAGCTTGCAGACCGCAGGACAAGAACTGAAGCGATGTTTAAAGTCATCCACGAAAAGGGCGAAGACGATAAAAACTTTCCTATCAACTTCTGCGACTCAAGAGCCCTTCCTCACATGCTTCCAGCCCACTATGAAAAGGCTATCGCAGCTGGAATTTGCAAGAAATTTGACACACTTGATGCTTTGGCAGCTGAGTATAAGATCCCAGTTGATGAGCTCAAAAAAACAGTCGCAAGATACAACGAATTTGTCAAAAAAGGCGTTGATGAGGACTTTGGCAAACCAGTTGTTGCGACTACGACAAAGGGCATTGATATCTCTGTTCCGCCGTTTTACGCAGAGCGTGGCACGCCAAAAGTTCACCACACAATGGGTGGCCTAAATATCAACACAAAAGCCCAAGTCATGAACTCTCAAACAGCTATGCCTATACCAAATTTATATGCAGCTGGCGAGATCACTGGTGGCGTTCACGGAGCCAGTCGTCTAGGATCAGTAGCTATAACTGATTGTTTGACATTTGGTATGATCGCTGCTGAGACTATAGGCTAAAACTACTAGTGGCAGGCATTTGCTTGCCACTATAAATTTTTAAATCTATAAACCCCGTTTTTTACCCGCTCAAAAATTTTCTTCTCTTCAAGCAGCTTAAACGTGCTTATCACGGTTGGTTTGCTCACATTTAGCTTCTCGCAAATTTCTGAAATTTTAAGCACGATAAAGCCATTTTCATCGCTTAGCTCGCAAAGTAAATTTATGATCTCAACCTTTTTCTCGCCAAGAAGCGCCTTGTAAATTTCTTTTTCTAGCCCCAAATTTTATATCCTATCGACACACACCAAAGCGCGCCACATAAGAAATTTGCGATCATTACAGCAGCACTTCCAGCGTCCTTTGCTGCCTTTGCTAGGGAGTGATAGTCTGGGCTTGCAAGATCAGTCACTCGCTCTAGGCTCGAGTTTAGGCACTCGCAAACTAGCACAAATGCCATGCTAAAGATCAAAAATAGGTTAAAAATAAGGTCAAATTTCCAAAAAAATAGTGAGATCGTAGCTACCAAAAATATATAAATTTCTATGCGAAAGCTCTTTTCATTTTTAAAAATTTCAGCCAAACCCTCTCTTGCGTAGCCAAAATTTTTAAAAAATTTATACTCTGGCTGGTTTCTCATAACTTTCCTTTTTGTGATTTTTGGCATAATTATAATTAAAAAAAGGATGAAATTTGAAACTTATTAGCTGGAATGTAAATGGGCTGCGCGCAGTCGTGGCAAAAGATGGCTTTGGCTGGCTTGATGAGGTTAGGCCTGATTTTTTAGGACTGCAAGAGATCAAGGTCAAAGAAGATGACGTGCCAAAAGAAATTTACAACCTTGGCTTTAAAGATATCAGTGTAAATTCAGGCGCAAGGGCTGGCTACTCTGGTGTGATGAGCCTTGCTAAATTTGACGTGCAAACGCAAAAGGCAGCCTTTTTTGACGACACGGAGGGGCGAGTTTTGGAGCATAGATTTGGCGATATCGTGCTTTTTAACATCTACTTTCCAAACGGCCAAAAGGACGACGAGAGGCTAGCTTACAAGATGGACTTTTACGAGAAATTTCTAGCTTACTGCAAAGAGCTTGTAAAAAGCGGCAAAGAGGTGATATTTTGTGGCGACGTAAATACCGCTCACCGCGAGATCGACCTGAAAAATCCAAAGGCAAACGCCAAAACTTCGGGCTTTTTACCTATCGAGCGCGCGTGGATAGATGAGGTGCTAAAAAGTGGCTTTATAGATACATTTAGAGCCGTAAATGGCGACGTTGCGGACGCTTACTCGTGGTGGAGCTACCGCTTTAACGCAAGGGCGAAAAATGTCGGCTGGAGGATTGATTATTTCTTCATTTCGCAGGGGCTAAAAGATAGGCTAAAAGACGCCTTTATCCTGCCAGAGATCACTGGCAGCGACCACTGCCCAGTTGGTATAGAGATAGAAATTTAGAGCACTCCCTCTTCTAGCAGGTGGGTGATGAGGATTTTAAAGCCTAGAAATATAAGTATCGCTCCGCCTAAAAATAGTGCCTTTTTCTCTAAAATTTCACCCATAAATTTACCGATATAAAAGGCGGCTAGGCTTAGCACAAAGCAGACTACGCCGATGATGAGCGCACTCTCAAATACATTAACCACCTCAAAGCTAAGCGTGACGCCAACGGCAAGTGCGTCGATACTCGTGGCAAATGCGCCTATAAAAATGGTCTTAATATCCATGCCCAAAGAGTCGCTAGCCTCGCTGCTACAGGCCTCTTTTAGCATTTTAAAGCCAAGAAAGCAGAGTATAAAAAAGGCGATAAAGTGATCAATGGAGCTTATAAATTTAGCAAAGCTAATGCCTAGAAAATAGCCAAAAAGCGGCATGAGAAACTGAAAAAAGCCAAGCATGAAGGCTATAAATAAAATTTTGCCAAGGGCAAGACTTTTATACCTTGCGCCGTTTGCCATATTTAGTGCTGCGCTATCCATGCTAAGAGCGAAGCTAAGAAGTAAAAGCTGCATAAATTCCCCTCAAAAAAGGGTGAATTTTAGTGCAAAAATATTAAATTCATTTTAAGCGTTTAGATATTTTTTGTATGATTTTGCTTTAAATTTAAAAAAGGAGAGAAGATGAAAAGATCTCTTGTTATTCTTTGTGGCGCGCTTGCTTTAAATTTACAAGCCGCAAGCATGGATGATATGATAAATAAAGGTGTGAAAATCGCCACTCACGCATCAAGCGGCGACTACAAAAGCATGGTTAGTGAGGCGCTAAATGCGGCTGTTAGTGAGCTTTCAAAAGAGGGCTTTATGAACAACGCCACAGCTAAAATTCCACTCCCAAAAAGCCTTGAGATGGCGTCAAATTTAGCCAAAAAAGTGGGCGGCGAGAAGTGGGCGCAAGACCTTAGTAAGTCGATAAACAACGCTGCGACCACGGCCGTGCCAAAGGCTGCTGAAATTTTTAGCGAGAGCATAAAAAATATGAGCGAAGCAGACGTTAAAAAGCTCTTTAACGGCGGCAGCGACAGCGTTACGAAGTATCTGCAGGAAAGCTCCAGCCAAAAGCTAAAGGCAGCATTTACGCCGATAATTGAGAAAATGATGAGCGATAATGGCTTTGCGACTGCCTATAATGGGCTAAATTCTTTCATCGGCAACTCAGTAAAAAACAACGAAACGATAAAATCAGTAAAGAGCTTAGCTAAAAATTTAGGCGCAAGCGAATATGTGCCAGATGATGGCGAAGACCTAAACGCATATATCACGAGAAAGACGCTAGATGGGCTATTTAACGTGATGAGCGAGAAGGAAAAGGGGCTAAGAAGTGGCTTAAACCTAGATAGTGGCAAAAAGGTGCTAGACTCGATATTTAAATGAGAAATTTAAGCGCTCAAAACAGAGCCGATATCGTTCTTATCGTAGTTTCCATCGTTTGGGGCGCTACATTTTTACCCATGGCAAACGCACTAAAGACAAATGGCGTCTTTGTCATGCTTTTTTGTCGGTTTTTTCTCTCGGCTATCTTTATGGGTTTTGTCGCGCTTAAATTTACTAAGAAATTTGATAAAAAGAGCGTCTTCTACGGCGTTATCCTTGGTGCGGTGCTGTTTTTGTCATTTACAACGCAGACTTACGCCCTAAAGCTCACATTTAGCTCGAGCGTCGCCTTTATCACGGGGCTTGAGTGCGTGATAGTCCCTTTCATGGCGGCGGTGTTTTTTAAAAATAAGATAAGTATTTTTGCAATTTTAGGCGCGATCATCGCTATTTTTGGGCTTTGGCTCTTAAGTGGTGCCACGCTTGCACTTGGGAGCGGCGAGGCACTAGCGCTTATTTGCGCGATATTTTACGCACTTTATACTACGCTAAATGGCCACTTTGTAAGAAAGAGCGAGCTTTATTTGCTTGTCTTTGTGGTCTTTCTCACAAATGCCCTGCTCTCGCTTGTTTTTGCGCTTTTTCAGGGCAGTATCGTGCCAAATTTCGATAGGGAATTTTTCATAGCGATATTTATCACGACTGTGATTGGCACCATTTTTTGCTACTTTGTGCAAACGATCGCTCAAAGATACACGACCGCTAGCAAGGCAGCCTTGTTTTTTTGTTTAGAGCCAGTCTCTGCAGGGCTCATTGGCTACTTTTTTGCTGGCGAGATACTTAGCATCTGGCAAATTTTTGGAGCCATGCTCATCATCTTTGGCGTCATTTTTAGCGAATTTGGCAAGCAAATTTGCTCTAAATTTAAGCCTTAAAAGACAAAAAGCTTCATTTGCGAGTCAATTTTCTCGTCTATAAACTCGCCGTCAAATCTCTCTTTTAACATCGCTAAAACCGCCTTTTCATCGTAGTTTTTAGCACCGTTTATCTCAAGGTGCCAGCAGATATTCTCAGCAGCTTCTTGCACGCTTCGTCTAGCGATCCTAGTTTCGTTTAAAATTTCACTCTTATAGGCAATGCCTTGCTCGTTTAGCCACGCTTCAAGCCTATTTACGACGTTTTTTTGAGAAAGTGTGCGGCCAAATTTTTCAAAAAATGGCTCAAGCAGGTCAGAGCTTCTAGGCTTGTCCCAGCCAAGATAGAGCTTTTGCTTGGCGCAGTTTTGAAATTTAGCAAAATCTTCATCGCTCGCAATGGCTGGGCTCATCGTGCAAATAGCGATATCAAAGTGCCCTTTAGGCTTAAATTCTCTCCACGAGCAAACCTCGCTACTTAAATTTGTCACGCCAAATCTCTTTGCATCTTCGTTTAAAATTTCTATCATCTTTTCAGAGCTATCTATGCCAGTTACGCTTTTGGCGGTTTTGGATAAAAATATGCTCCAAACGCCCGTGCCACAGCCGATATCTAAAATTTCTTTGCCGTTAAAGTCTATCCCCCAAGCCAAGGCTTTGGCAAAAATTTGCTGCTGGATAGCGCTGATCTTGCCGTCAAATCTTTGATAGTTTGACGCCTTTTTATCCCATAAATTTTGCATTTTAGCTCCTCTTTTTGGTTATAATTTTAGCAAAAAAGGTCAAAAATGAGAGATTTTATATATCGCGTCATCATTCCACCACAAGCCATAGATATGCACGGACATATGAATAATGTCTATTATTTCACGCTTATGCAAGAGGCCGCATTTGCCCACTCTGCCGCAGTTGGCGACACGGTCGAGGCGCAGTATAAAAGGGGTGAAATTTGGCTCATTAGAAAAAATGAAGCAAAATATATAAAGAGTGCAAAGCTGATGGATAAGATAGAAATTCACACCTACACGCAGGCCGATGGCAAGGCCACTTCGAGCAGATATTTTGAGTTTAAAAAGGATGGCGAGCTAATAGCAACTGGCAAGACCGAGTTTGTCTATATCGACCTAAAGACAAACCGCCCAAAAGCTATCCCAGCTGAGATCATAGTGCTTTACTCGTGACCACATTCGTCGCAAACGCCCTTTATCACGGCACTTTTTATATTTTTAGCGACGTTTAGGTGGGGCATATCGATATTTGTCACCTTATGACAGACGTCGCAGATAAAGTAGGCTTTGGCTTCGTTTGCTAGCTCGTAGTAGCTCTTGTGGTTGTTTTCGGTTTTTATCACGAGATTTTCTTTTTCGAAAATTTCCATACTTCTATAAAAGGTCGTTTTATTTGCGTTAAGGCTCTCTAAAATTTCATCATAGCTTAGCGGTGCTTTGGCGTTTTGTAAAATTTCAACAAGCTTTATGCGAAGCGTCGTAGCCTTTATGTTGTGCTCTTCTAAGAAATTTCTCGCATTCATCTTTGCCCTTTTTATTTTTCGTATATTAACGCTAAAAGATTTAAACTATATTTAAAAGAAAAGGCTAAATTTAGGCTTTTGCATTTTAAGTTGCAACCAAGTTGCATTTTGCTAAACTTCGCAATTATTTTTTAAAGGAGAGATAATGAGAAAAATTATCGTTTTTTTAGCTGTTTGTGCTTTGTCTCTTTTTGCAAAGCCGGTTGTGACTACTAGCATACTGCCAACGAAATTTTTCGTCGAGCAGATCGCTGGAGATACGCTAAATGTAAATACGATGGTTGGCAAAGGGGCTGATCCACACACTTATGAGCCAAAGCCAAAGCAGATGAAGGAGCTTGAAAAGAGCGAACTTTACTTTGCTATCGGCATCGAGTTTGAAGACGCGTGGCTTGATCGCTTCTCAAAGACATTTAAAAATTTACGCATCGTAAAGACGCAGGAAGGCATCGAAAAGATCGCTATGAGCGAGGAGCATGAACATCATGAGCACCATGAGCACAAGCACGAGGGCGAGCATAAACATGAGCACCATGACCATGAGGGAGAGCATGAGCACCATCACCACCATGACGGCCTTGATCCGCACATCTGGCTTGACCCTATCTTGGTAAAAACTCAAGCTGATAACATCGCAAAGGCGCTAATAGAGAAATTCCCGCAAAATGCAAAGCTTTATGAGGAGAATTTGGCTAAATTTAAAGCTAGCCTTGACGAGCTTGATGGCTTTATCAAAAATGAGCTAAAAGATGTCAAAACTCGCGAATTTATCGTATATCACCCATCTTGGGGCTACTTTGCAAAGCGCTATGATTTAGAGCAAATTGCCATTGAAATAGAGGGCAAAGAGCCAAAGCCAGCTGAGCTAAAAGAGCTTATAGAAGAGGCCAAAGAGCACGGCGTAAAGGTCATTTTCGTAGCTCCACAGTTTCCAACAAAAGCTGCAAATTTGATCGCAAAAGAGACTGGCTCAAAGGTCGTCATGATAGACCAACTGCCTGAAAACTGGCTAGCCGAGATGAAAAAAACGGCTGAAATTTTCGCTAAAAGTCTATAAAAATGTTAGCACGCCTGATCGTCATTTGCATACTAGCCATAAATGCCTTCGGGTGTGCTCTATGCTCGCTTTACAGCCCAACAGCTCACGTTAGCGCGAAATTTGTCGCACACGAAAATAACATCACGCAAATAGCTTTTACTTGGACCTTTTCGCAAAATTTCTCAGATCTTATGAAGCAAAATTTTGACCTCAATCAAGATGAAAAGATAGATGAAAAAGAGCTTAGAAAGATCCGCTTAAATTTGCTAGACTACCTCGTGCCAAGGCACTATTTGACGCAGATTGAGTATTATTACAAGGACGAAAACGCCACTAAAATCGAGCTAAATTTAAATGAGTATAAGCTCTACTTTGACGAGGGCAGGCTTAAATTTGATGTGAGTTTTAAGACAAATTTAGTGGTCGCTGACGGTCTTGTCGTGTCGGTTGATATGGAGGATAAAGAGGGCTATTTTAACTTCAAATTTACGCAAAATAACGCATTTTTGGTGGGTGAAAGCTTCTGGGCGATACCAAATTCAAACTCAAATTTGATATTTTTTACATTTTCAAGCAAAGAAGCGGCCAAAGCTCACAACGAAAAGCCAGCGCTTAAAGAGCTGCTAAAAGAGCCAGTAGCAGGCGTGAGCGATGAGAATTTAAGCCAGATAGATAAGATTGATGAGGCTAAATTTGACATCGTCTCAAAAACTAGCCTAAGCTTGCTTGATAGGCTAAAGCAAATTTTAAGAAGCGTGAATTACAAAAGTCCGCTTGCGTTGCTATTTTTAGCTCTTATATCCTTTGGCTATGGCTTCTTGCACGCTGCTGGCGCAGGTCATGGCAAGGTGCTAACAAGCTCATATTTTGCCGCAACTGGTGGTAGCTACAAAAGGGCGTTTTTATTTGCGTTAAAGATCGGCTTTTTGCATGTTGTGGGCGCATTTGTCTTTGTCTTTGCTAGCTTTTTGTTGCTACGAGAGGTGAGTAACGACCTTACAAAGGACACAGCTAGCATAACGACCGCGTTTTCTGGAGTTGTGATATTTTTTGTAGCGATATTTATGCTCGTTAAAAAGATCAAATTTTATCTCTCAAACAAAAATGAGACTAAATTTTATATTTTTAGATCAAATCTAAGTCAAAATTTGAGTAAAAATACAAAATTTAAAAGTGAATGCGGTTGTCAAATTTGCTCCACTAAAAAGCCAAAAAGCAAAGAAGAGTGGCTAGTAGCGGCAGCTGCGGCTCTTGTGCCCTGTCCTGGCACGATACTTGTATTTGTGCTGGCAAATGAGATAGGCAGCTACTTTGCAGGCGTTATAAGTGGCCTGTTTATGGCGTTTGGCATGAGTGTGGTGATATTTGTAGCGGCAGTTTTTGGCTCAAAGATCAGCACGAACATTAAGCTAAAAAAGTTTAAAATCTACGCAGAATTTGCAGCTCTTGGCATCATGCTTTGGCTTGGACTTTTCATTTTTGTAACGACATTTACGCAAAAGAGTCTGTTTTGAAAGATATTATAAAAATTAGAAATTTAAACTTTAGCTACGATAAACAAGTCGTTTTAGAGGGTATTAACTTAGACTATAGTAGCGACGAGTTTTTAGCGATAATTGGTCCAAATGGTGGGGGCAAAAGTACGCTTTTAAAGCTCATTTTGGGTCTGCTTAAGCCTCAAAGTGGCGAGATCAAGCTCTTTAGTAAAGAGCCAAGCGATGTAAGTAAATTTATAGGCTACGTGCCGCAAAATTTCCTCTCAAATCAAAGCTTTCCGATGATGGTTTTAGAAGTCGTCTTAATGGGGCTAATCGATAAAAAAATCTTTGGTTTTTACTCAAAAGATGAAAAAGCTCTAGCGCTAAGTGCCCTTGAAAAGGTCGGCATGAGCGAGTTTGCAAACGCGAGGATCGGCGAGCTAAGTGGCGGTCAAAGGCAGCGCGTCTATATCGCTAGAGCGCTTTGTGCAAATGCAAAAGTGCTCATCCTAGACGAGCCAACAGCCAGCATCGACACAAAAGGGCAGGCTGAAATTTATGAAATTTTAAAGGGCATAAATGCAAATGGCGTTGGCGTGGTTTTAGTTAGTCACGACCTAAATATCGTGCTAAATTACGCTACAAAGATCGCTTACGTGAGTAAAAATTTACACATTCATAAAACGCATGAAAACCTTGCTAAGAGGGAATTTATCGAGCATCTAGCTAGAACGCATAGCCATTTTTGTGATGTTGAGATCGCACTTGGCGAGTGTGGTTGCGAAAAAACAAAGAGCAATGTTTTTAAATTTTAAAGAGAGAAAATGAGTGAAATTTTAGAGTTAAATTTTATGCAAAATGCCTTTATTGCGAGCATTTTAGTAAGCATAATATGCGGCATGATAGGCTCGCTTGTGGTGATAAATAAGATGACTTTCATCGCTGGAGGCATCGCACACGGCGCGTATGGCGGCATAGGGCTTGCATTTTTCTTCTCACTTGAGCCGCTGCTTGGAGCGAGCATATTTTCGCTGCTTCTAGCGCTCATCATCGCCACGATCACGCTAAAAGATAAGACAAATATCGACTCTGTTATAGGCGCTATTTGGGCGATTGGCATGGCGATTGGTATTATTTTCATCGACCTAACGCCTGGTTATAACGCCGATCTTATGAGTTATCTTTTTGGCTCTATCCTTGCAGTTAGCGGCACAGATATTATCTTTATGAGCGTTTTAGACCTCTTGTTTTTGGCACTCATCGCGCTTTTTTACCGCCAGTTTGTGGCGATCAGCTTTGATGCGGAGTTTGCAAGGCTAAGGGGCGTAAATACCACTTTTTTTCACTATCTGCTAGTTTGCATGATGGCGCTTTGCGTGGTGGCTACGATCCGCGTGGTGGGGCTAATACTTGTCATCGCTCTACTTACCATACCGCCTTATATTGCGCAAATTTTTGCCAAAAGACTTGGGCTAATGATGCTTATCTCAACCATTTTTTCTATCATTTTTTGCTTTATCGGCCTTGTGATCAGCTTTTATTTCAACCTCACAGGCGGAGCTAGCATCATCTTAGTCGCCTCGCTTTGCTTTTTTGCATTTAGCTTTAAATTTAAAAGCTTGCGCTCGTAGCTCTTTTTAACCTAAAAAGCGTCCAAGCCAAAAAGCAAATCGCCGTAAAATAGACGCTAAAAAATAGCGCTAGCCACATAAACTTGATCTCAAGTCCTAGCCAAAAGACCGCCGCGTAAAAGAGCGAGCATTGAAGCACGAGCTGTCTAAAGCCATTTAGCAAAAAGATCGCTACTGGGCGTTTTATTGCCTGCAAGGTGCTGCCTGAGATGTTTATCGTGCCGTAAGCCATGTAAGCAAGTGAGTTGATGCCAAGGTAAAGCTTTGCCACTTCTAGCACAGCTGGCGTGCTGTCAAAGAGCCTGATCGCGCTCTCGCCAAAAAGCCTTATAAAGATGTAGGCAAAGACGCAGTAGATGAGCAAAAAAAGAAGCGATAGTTTGTAGCACTGCAATACTCTTTGAAAGCTCTTAGCGCCGTAGTTTCTTGAGATGATGCTAAGCACTCCTGCTGCCATGCCGATGGTTGGAAGCACTAAAATTTGCTCGATCCTTAAAGCTATGCCATAACCTGCCACTGCATTGACGCCGTAAAAGCTCACAAATTTTAAAAGCACGAGCGAGCCAAGTGACATTGAGAGGTAGTTTAGGCAAGCTGGCAAGGCTTGTTTTAGTATCTTTGCCCAGACGGCGAAATTTGGTACGAAGTAGCCTAAATTTCTAGGATCTATCATCTTGCTCTTTCTAACTTTAAAAAAGAGATAGAGCATGCCTAAAAACTGCACGCTAGCCGTTGCTAGAGCAAGGCCCTTTACGCCAAGATCAAAGCCAAAGGCAAAAAGATAGCAAAAAAATGCATTGATAAAAAGGCCGCAAAATAGCCAGTTGCGGTAGCTTTTAGTATCGCCAAGTGCGACTAAAACGCCATTAAGCGATTTTATAAGCAAGAAAAATGGAGCTGCAAGAAAGATGACACCAGCGTAGTCAAGCGCCTCTTTGATGTAGTGATTATCAGCGCCTAAAAGGATTAGTAAATTTGGCGCTAGCAAGTAGCCACATAGCCCCACAAATAGGGCAAAAAGAAGAACGAAGACGATGCCATTTGAGGCGTAAAGTTTAGCCATTTTTGGTTTGTTTGCACCTAGGCTGTTGCCTATTAGCGCGGTGAGTGCCGAGCCAAAGCCAAGCCCGATGCCAACGACACTTAGGTAGAGTAGAAAGCTCATCGCCATGCCAGCAACTGCTATGGTAGAAATTTTAGCGGCGAAAAATGTGCCAGTGACGTTGTAAAGCGTGTTAAACATCATGCCCACACCAGCTGGCAGCGAGAGTGAGATGATTAGTTTATTTAGCGGGTCTTTTAGTAGGTCCAAGCTGCCTTCTTGTTAAATTTCATATGAGCTAAGTTCTATCAAATTTCCATCAAAGTCATAAATATATAAACTCTTCATTGCTCCCAGAGCTCCGTTTCGCCTAACGACGCCAAGCTCGATCTCTACGCCTTTTGCAAGAAGCTCTGAGCGCACGTCTTCTATGTTATCTTCAACTATTAAACATATATCAGCACTGCCCTTTGTTGGATGCTTTGCCGCAGGTAAAAACTCGCCCTCAAACCTATGTAAATTTATCTTTTGCGAGCCAAAATTTAGGCTAATGTGACCGTCTTTCTGAGCTAGTCGCATGCCTAAAATGTCGCAGTAAAATTTAAGCGCCTCTTCAACGTCGCTTACTACGATCACGATGTGATCTAAATTTTTTATCTGCATTTTGGCTCACATTTTTTATTTTTGATCTCTTAATACCCTTTTTCTAGCGTAGATATTTATGCACTCAACCGCTAGCGAGAAGCCCATAGCAAAGTAGATGTAGCCTTTTGGCACATGCACGCCAAAGCCATCAAGCACGAGCGCAAAGCCAACAAGCACCAAAAATGCTAGTGCGAGCATTTTTATCGTTGGGTTGTTATCGACAAATTCAGAGATCGCCTTTGAGGCAAACATCATCACGCCAACTGCGATGATGACAGCAAGTATCATGATGTCGATGTGCTGAGCCATGCCAACTGCGGTGATAACGCTATCAAGCGAAAAGACTATGTCTAAAATGCCTATTTCTAGGATAGTTGCAAAAAATCCTGGATGAGACTTGCTCTCGTGAGCCTCTTCATGCTTGCCAGTGGCGTTTGCGTGGATCTCCATTGATGATTTTACTATCAAAAATAGACCGCCTATTATGAGCACTAGATCGCGCCCAGTGATGCTAAGCTCGCCTATGCTAAAGAGCGGCTTTGTAAGCTTCATGATCCAAAATAGCGAAAGTAGCAGGATGATCCTAGTGATCATCGCAAAGCCAAGCCCTAAAATGCGGCCTTTGCCCCTTTGCTCTGGTGGCAGCTTGCCTACTAAAATAGCGATAAATATGATGTTATCTATGCCTAAAACTATCTCCAAGCCAGTTAGCGTAAGTAGCGATATCCACGCCTCTGGCGAACTTATCCATTCAAACATTTACTTCCTTTGTTAAGATTTTTATTATGCTTTGGGGCAAAATTTCATGCTCTATGGCGTGAATTTTAGCCTCCCACTCATCTAAACTCATGCCGTCCTCTCGCTCAAACGCCCTTTGCGCGATCAGTTTGCCCCCATCAAGCTCCTCACTCACATAATGCACACTCACACCGCCTATCATCATGTCGCTCTCAAAGCTCTCCTTTATCGCATGCGCGCCCTTAAAAAGCGGCAGGATAGATGGGTGAAGGTTTATGGCTTTGACCTGCGCTGTGAAAACCGGCGTTAGTATCCTCATAAAGCCAGCAAGCACCGTTAGATCAGCCTCACTTTTTAAAATTTGCTCCACCAAAACAGTGTCAAATTCCTCACGATTTTTAAATTTAGCACTCTCTATTATCGTCGTTTCAAGCCCAAATTTCTTAGCACGCTCGATGCCAAATGCACCAGGTTTATTACAGATACAAAGGCAAACTTCGATCTTTACACCGTTAAAAATTTGATTATGAACTTTTTTAAGTATCGCTTCTAAATTTGAGCCACTGCCGCTAAAAAGCACGGCTATCTTTTTCGTAAGCATTTTACTCCTTTGATGATGTCTGTTGGCTCAAGCGCGTAGCTGTTTTTGCTAAAATTTTTAAGACTAAGCGCGTGAGCTAAAGTGGCTGAGATAGCAGCACCAAGAGGCTCATAGCCTTGAGCCAAAAGTGCTAGCACAAGACCGCTTAGCACGTCGCCGCTTCCGCCTTTTGCAAGCGCGTTTTTGCCATAAGGCATGACGTAAATTTGCCCCTCTTTAGCGATTATAGTGTTTGCCCCTTTTAGCACAAGAACAGCCTTAAATTTCTCGCTCCAAGCCTTAGCGTAAGCGTATCTGTTTTCTTGCAAAGTTTGCACATCTATATCGGCTATTTTACAAATTTTTAAAAGCGAGCAAAACTCCTTTGGATGAGGTGTCAAGACGCAGTTCTTGCTTAGTAGATCAAGTACTTTTTGGCTGTAAAAGATATCAGCGTCAAGCACAAGCTTTTTGCCCTTTAAATTTTGCACCTCAAGCTCTTCTACGCCCTTTTTGCCAAGCCCTATGCCAAGGGCTCCAGCGTTCATTTTCTCACTTATTTTGCTAGCTTGCATGATATGAGTTGGTAAATTTAAGCTCTGCTCGCCTATCACGCTAACTAGCCCAGCTCCAAAGGCAAATGCCGCCTTTGCGCAAAGCTTGCTAGCTCCGACGTGCTCGCCAGATATGATAAATGCGTGGCCAAAGTCGCCCTTATTTACGCACTGATTTTTTCTATTTGGAAGTATAAGGTCGCATTTTTCAAGCAAGTGATAGTCGCTCTCGCGCTCGTAGTTTTGTGCGCTTACGCCAAGAGTAGCGACCTTTATCTTACCCACGTAGTCTTTTGCTGCGTCGCTATAAAGAGCTAGCTTTCTAGCTCCCATCGTGACCGTCATATCTGTTTTTACGCAAGCGCCAAGCACCTTACCCTCGCTACTTAGCCCACTTGGCACGTCGCAAGCGATGATATAAGCAGGGCTAGCGTTTATCTTTGAGATGAGACCGACTAAATTTTGATCTAAAGCTCTATTTAGCCCTGAGCCAAAAAGCCCGTCTATGACGCATTTTGCGTTATTTAAGCTATTTTCTACCTTTTTGCTCTCATGCACGCTGGCAAATTTAGCTCGCTCGAGCTGTTTGGCGGCTAGTGGCTTTAAATTTTGGCTGGCTAGGATAAATTCACACTCATACTCGCCCTCTAGCATCCTTAAAGCACAAAGCACGTCAGCACCGTTATTTCCCGCGCCGCAAATGCCGAGCACTCTCTCGCCTTTTTTAAATTTCTTACGGATGAAATTTGCTATGCCTGCGGCTGCATTTTCCATCAAAAGCTCTTCGCTAAGGCCAAATTTCTCGCTCGCTCGCTCGTCCAAAACTCTCGTGTCTAAATATAAATTTTTCATTCTATGCCCTAAAACTAAGCGCCTCTAAGATGTGGGGCTTTAAAATTTGCTCGCTCTCATCAAGATCGGCGATGCTTCTAGCCACTCTAAGCGTTCTTTTTATGCCCCTTTGAGAGAGGTTGTACTTCGTGGCGGCCTTTTGTAAAATTTCACTTGCCTCGGCATTTAGCGTGCAAAATTTAGCCACCTGCGCGTCATTTAGCTTGCCATTTAGCTCCATTTGATCACGCTTTTTTTGAAATATAAAGGCCTTTAAGACCATCTCGCTCATCTGCTGCGAGCTTAAACTTGCCTTGTCGTCTGGCGAGCTCTCGTCCATCGCGACTTTTAAGTCTATGCGGTCAAGCACTGGGGCTGAAATTTTGGCTTTGTAGTTTTTTATCTCATTTTCGCTGCATTTGCAGTTTAGGTTACGCGAAAACAAATTTCCACAAGGGCATGGATTTTGTGCGGCTACGAAGATAAATTTGGTCTCGTAAGTCACTTTTGAATTTACCCTTGCGATGTGGATTTGATTATCTTCAAGCGGCTCTCTAAGGCTTTCGATCACCTGTTTAGGAAAGTGTGGGAACTCATCAAAAAATAGCACTCCGCCATTTGCAAGTGCGATCTCGCCGATCTTTGCGACGTTTGAGCCTCCGCCAAAGATCGAGCTTTTAGTCGAGGTGTGGTGCGGCGAGCGAAAGGCTCTAGTGCTTGTAAATTCGCTATCTTGCAAATTTAGCGAGCGGTAGGCTGCGGACTTTAGCACCTCTTCTAGGCTTTGTGGCGCCATGATATAAACTAGGCGTTTTGCGCACATGCTCTTTCCGCTGCCTGGGCTGCCTTCAAATAAGATATTGTGCATGCCAACGGCTGCGATGACGCAGGCTCTTTTAGCTCTTTCTTGACCCAAAACGTCCTTAAAATCAAGCTCGAAGTTTAAATTTGGAACGTATCTTTTACCAGAAATTTCTATCACATTTGAAAATAGCTCGTGCGTGGCGCTAAAATGCGTGCTTTTAGCAAATTCTGCGTCGCTAAAAAACTTTATCGCCTCTTCTAGTGTGCTAATGCCATAAACCTCTAAATTTGGGATCATAGAAGCTTTGGCGGCTATCTCACTTGGTACTAAAATTTTTGCATTTTGCACTTGCGTGCTTAAAAAAAGTAGGATCGAAAATAAATTTGCTGTGCTTTTTACGCTGCCGTCTAGCCCAAGCTCGCCAAAAACAAAAATTTTCTCCAAGCTTTTTGCTTTTTGAAGGGCAATTAAAAGTGCGATACTTAGATCAAAATGTGAGCCACTTTTTGGCAGGTCTGAGGGGGATAAATTTATTGTTATTTTTTGAGCCGGAAAGGCAAAGTCAAGCGCTAAAAGTGCCGCCTTTACACGCTCCGTGCTCTCTTTGATGCTGGTGCTTGCAAGGCCTACGATACTAAAGCCAGGAAGTCCGCGCGAAAAGATCGACTCAACATCAATGATCTTTAGTCCGTCGCCGTAAGTAGCACATTTTAGGGACTTCATGATGTTTTTTCTTTTTTCTGCTTTTTGTATTCCTTATCGAATTTTTTGCGTTTGTTAAAGCCTATTTTTTCTATAAAAAGATGTCCGTCTAAATGGTCATTTTCATGCTGGATAGCGATCGCTAGTAGCCCGTCAGTTTTTAAGGTCTGCTCTTTACCAAAGCGGTCTTGAAATTTGATAGCAACTACCTCACTTCGCTTAACGTCCTCGTAGTAGCCAGGCACGCTAAGGCAGCCCTCTTGATAGACGCACTCGCCCTCACGTAGCTCAAATTTTGGGTTTATGATCTCGATTAAATTTTCTTTATCTTGCACGCCCTCTTCGTTGGCTAAATTTATGATGAAAATTCTCTTTGCAACGCCTATTTGTATGGCCGCAAGACCGATACCTTCTTTTGCGATCATCGTCTCATACATATCATCAAGAAGTTTGTGAAGCTTCTCATCGAAGACTTCGACCTCTTTTGAAATTTCATAAAGTTTTTTATTTGGATAGGATAAAACTTCTAGGATCAAACTAATTCTCTGCTTTCTCGTCTAAAAATAGTGGCTCATTTAGGTCTTGATTTGTCTCTAGCTTGTCAAGTGCGTGAGAGAGCAACTCTTCGGTACTCTTTGTCTTTGAGATCATGCTTGAGACGATCTGCACATCTAGTTTGCACTCTTCGTTGTTGATCTTCCATGGCATAGATGAGAGCATGTTTAAAATTCTAGCGCACGCTTGCTTTGTGCCGTTTTCGTCAGTGTATTTCATCACCATAGCAAAGCAGCCATCGCCGTAGTGTGCGACTATATCACTTCTACGTGAAGTCCTTAAAAGAAGCTGCGACATGCTTTTATACATATTGTTTCGCTCTTTTAAATTCTTAACTCGATTTGCAAATTTATCTTTTATTTTAACTAGCAAAAATGAGGCATTATAGCCATAGCGCCTAACAGACTCGATCTCGCTGCTTATGGTCGCTACTAGAAATTTCTTGTTATAGACTTCGTAGGTCGTGTCGTAGATCGACTGCTCTTCGATCGCCTTAAACATCTTGCCGACCTCTTCATAGCTCATCTTGATGACGTCAAGGTGCTTATCCATGAGGTCGTTTAGCTTGATGAGGTCTTGGTTAAAGGCGCTTAGGACGTTTTGCAGCGCAAGGACGTTTGTGTTGTTTTTAAGCCCATCCATGCGCTTTTGTACTAGGCCTCTCATAACGCCTAAATTTTTATATATGAGCACGACTGCTTGAAGCATGCTCTTTATCTGGATAAAGCCTTGTTTTACCTCTTTTTCGATAGAGATGTTGCCGTTTGTTGGCACTGAGCTTTCAGAATTTGCCACTATGATATCGCCGATCTCTTTTCTAAACTCGTCTGACTGCCCATCAAGCATCTTTTCAAAGTAGATAGAGTAGTTTGTCGGCGTAGATGGGACGTTGTCATCGCTTAGCTCATGTAAAACGTCCTCTGAAAATTTATAGATATTTACCTTTTCTTTTTTGACAGCTGGCTTTGCTTCAGCTGCTTTTTTCTTTGGATCTGGTGCATTATCTATCTTTATCACTTTGAGCCTTATTTAAAACTTTTCTCCAAAATTTTATCGACAAGTCCGTATTCTTTTGCTTCGGCTGAGCTCATAAAAAAGTCGCGCTCAGTATCTTTTACGATCTTGCTTAGCTTTTGGCCTGTATTTTTTGCCAAAATTCCATTTAAAATTTCTTTCAAACGTAAAATTTCACGTGCTTGTATCTCGATATCAGTCGCTTGTCCTCTAGCGCCACCAAGTGGTTGGTGTATCATGATACGAGAATTTGGTAGCGCATATCTCTTTCCAGGTGCGCCACAGCTTAGCAAAAATGCACCCATACTAGCGGCCTGACCGATGCAGATCGTGCAAACATCTGGCTTTATGTAGTTCATCGTGTCATAGATGCTAAAGCCACTTGTTATCACGCCACCTGGTGAGTTTATGTAAAGGTAGATATCTTTGTCTGGATCTTCAGCCTCTAAAAATAGCAGCTGAGCGACGATAGAAGCAGCCATGCCGTCCTCTATCTCGCCACTTAGCATAACGATCCTGTCTTTTAAAAGACGGGAGTATATATCATAGCTTCGCTCACCTCTGCTAGTTCTTTCAACTACGACAGGAACGTAATAGCTCATTACTCAGCCTTCTCTTTTTTGCTTGCTTTTTTCTCGTCTTTTTCTTTGTTGAAAAGCTCGCTAAATAGCTTCTCTTCGATCATCGACATCTTTATAGCTGGAAGCATGCCTTGGTTGCGGTACATCTCAAGGTGCGCTTTTGGATCTTGACCGCTTCTATACGCCTCAAAATAGATCGCTTGAACGACCTCTTGATCGCTCACTTTCACGCCTCTTACGCGAGCTAGCTCATCGATGATGAAAGTTAGGCGAACGCTATTTTCAGCGTCTTTTCTATACTCGTCACGTTTTTTAGCTAGGGCATCTTTATCTTCTCTAAATTTCTTCATATCGTCTGGAGTAAATGAGCTCCATGCGTTTCTAAACTGCATATCGATCTCTTGCTCGACAATATTTTTTGGCACATCAAATTTAAATTTCTCAACCGCAGCTTCAGCAAATTTTGGTTTTAGCTCTTCGTTTATAAGTTTATAAATTTTCTCTTGGCGAATTTGCTCTTTTATGCGCTCTTCAAGTAGCTCTTCAGTTGGTTTTTCTTCGTTTGGAAGGATAGTTTTTAGCATCTCTTCATCTAGTTTTTCAGGGATCTTTCTCTCTTGAATTTCGTGAAGTTTGACTTTAAAAATAGCGTCTTTGCCAGCTAAATGTGCAGCGCCATAGTTTTCTGGGAATTTAACATCGATATCTTTTTCGCCGCCAGCTTTTATGCCTACCATGCCATCTTCAAAGCCTGGGATGAATTGATTTGAGCCGATCTCAAGCACGTAGTTTTCAGCCTTGCCACCTTCAAATGCAACGCCATCAACAAAGCCCTCAAAGTCAAATTTAGCAAAATCGCCCACTTTTAGGCCTCTTTTGCCCTCTACTTTTTCAAGCGGAGCTATCATTTTTAGAAGTTCAGTTTTCTTCTCATCGATATCTTTTTTCAAAACGCGTGGGTTTGAAAACTCAGGTATCAAGCTCTCATAGCCACTCACATCGACGCTTGGCTTAAATGAAACTGTTAGCTCAACGTCGATCTTGTCATCTTTTTTGTCAAATTTTGAAACGATAGGCTCGCCGATAAGGTCGTCATTTTTCTTGCCTGCTTTTTTGATAGCCTCTTCGACTACATCTCTTAAGACATCTTGCTCAGCGTCGTTTGTTAGCTCTTTCTCGTAGCGTTTTAGCACGACAGCGACTGGCACATGGCCTTGTCTAAAGCCATCTACTTTTATAGTTTTTGCCGCTTTTTTTGCTAGTTTTTCTACGCTAGACTTTATAGCATCTGCACTTACAGTCGTGCTTGCTAGGGTATTTACGCTATCTAGAGCTTTGATTTTGATTTCCATCGAATTCCTTTATGAATACAAATTTTTAGCCCAAAATATAGCAGAATTTTCCTTATTTCATTGTAAATTTGTAAATTTTTATAGATATAAAAGGCGTTTTAACGTAGAATTTGGCGATAAAATTATGGAGAAAATTTATGCAAGAGAGTTTTGAAAATTCAGTTAAAAATATGCTAACTATCATCGGCGAAGATCCAAACAGAGAAGGGCTTGTTAAAACCCCTGAGCGCGTTTATAAAGCTTTTAAATTTCTAACTAGCGGATACGAGCAGGACCCAAAAGAGGTGCTTGGTGACGCGCTATTTACTAGTTCAAATAACGAAATGGTTTTGATGCGAAACATCGAATTTTACAGCCTTTGTGAGCACCATTTGTTGCCAATAATTGGCCGTGTGCATGTGGCATACATCCCAAATGGCAAGGTTGTTGGCCTTAGTAAAATTCCACGCATGGTAAATATCTACGCCAGACGCTTGCAAATTCAAGAGCAGATGACCGAGCAGATCGCAAAGGCGCTTGAGGACGTGATCGCTCCAAAAGGCGTTGGAGTAGTCGTCGAGGCTAGGCATATGTGCGTTGAGATGAGGGGTGTGGAGAAGATAAACTCGACTACCACGACCTCTGCGCTTAGAGGCTGCTTTATCAAAAACGCCGATACAAGACGGGAGTTTTTCTCGCTGATAAATTCGCCTAGGGAAACGCATTTTTGAGTTTAGAGCGTATAAATTCAAGGCTTAAAGAGGGTGTGAAGCTCTCAAATACCTTTGGCGTCATCACAAAGATCACAGCTACTACGATAGAGATCACTGGACTTCGTCCAAGTATCGGCGACATAGTGCGCATAGTCGCAAAAGACAAGAGCAAAAACGGCCTTGGCATGGTCACGCAAATAAAGACAGATGGCGCTTATATCAGCCCATTTGGCTTTGTCGAGGGCTTTAGGATAGGCGACTTTGTCTATGAGAGCGATCAGGGCATGAGCATACCGGTGGGGCCAAATTTGCTTGGCCGAGTGGTCGATCCATTTATGAAGCCCATTGACGGCAAAGGGGCGATTGATACAACTGAATATATGCCGATCATGAGAGCGCCGATAGATGCGATGAAAAGAGGGCTTATAAACGAGCCTTTTAGCGTTGGCATAAAGACGATAGACGGGCTACTTACTTGCGGTAAGGGGCAAAAACTGGGGATTTTTGCAGGTTCAGGCGTAGGTAAATCAACCCTTATGGGGATGATCGTAAAAAACACTCTAGCGCCCATAAAAGTAGTCGCACTAATAGGCGAGCGTGGCCGTGAGGTGCCTGAATTTATCGAAAAAAACCTAGGTGGCGACCTGGAGGGCACGGTCATCATCGTAGCGACCAGTGATGACAGCTCGCTCATGCGAAAGTACGGCGCATTTTGCGCGATGAGCGTGGCTGAGTACTTCAAACAGCAGGGCAACGACGTGCTTTTCATTATGGATAGCGTGACGCGTTTTGCGATGGCGCAGCGTGAGATCGGCCTTGCGCTTGGCGAGCCACCGACCTCAAAGGGCTATCCGCCAAGCTCGCTCACACTCTTGCCACAGCTAATGGAGCGCGCGGGCAAAGAGGAGGGCAAGGGCAGTATCACGGCATTTTTCACCGTGCTAGTCGAGGGTGATGATATGAGCGACCCGATAGCTGACCAAAGCCGCTCTATCCTAGACGGACACATCGTGCTAAGCCGCGAGCTAACGGACTTTGGCATCTACCCACCTATCAATATCCAAAACTCGGCCTCACGTGTCATGGGCGACGTGATCGGCAAAGAGCATAAGCTAAATGCGATGAAATTTAAGCGCCTTTACTCGCTTTTAAAAGAAAATGAGGTCTTGCTTCGCATCGGCGCATATCAAAAGGGCAGCGACAAGGAGCTTGACCTTGCGATCTCGAAGAAAGAATTTATGGAGAATTTCTTAAAGCAAAGCTCAGAAGAGGCCTTTGCGCTTGAAGAGGTCGAAGAGCTACTTGATAAGATCAATCAGTAAATTTTTGTATAAATTTGACTACTAAAATTTCATAGCCTTTTATTAAAAAGATCGGTAAATTTTGCTTTTTTTGGTGCGAAAAAGTGCTGATGTAAAAGTCGCGGGGTAGATTTTAAAATTTATGTGATTTTGTGAGGTTAAATTTCATGAAGTGGTAGCTTTTGCGTTAGGCAAAAACGATAAAGTGTTATAAAAAAGCCGTCACGCTAGCGCTTTAAACTGCAGATAAAATTTAGAGTTTTTGGCTTTTTTGTTAAAAATGCTTGTTTGTAAAATGCGGTAGTAAATTTGAAGCGGGCGAGTTAAATTTACATTAGACAGTTGCGAGTGCTATTTGTCTTACTTGTTGCTCTTGCAAATTTGCATAGACAAAACAAAATTTAATGCAAAAACATAGGCAACTAGAGGCAACAAAACGTGTAACCAAAGCTCATTTGCTTTACCTGTCTGAAAAAGCCACGGAGTGGATAAATTTCAAAATTTGGGATTTTTAAAAAATGCTTACTTACAAAGGGCGCAATAGTAAAATTTAGGCAAGTGATCGAGTTAAATTTATACTATGTGGTTTTGAGTGGTATCCAGCCTATCTTAGTTTTTCGAAAATTTAATTGTAAAAACAAAAATTTCAAGTTTAGTTTAGCAAGTACCGATGTTTAGGCTTTGCATCGTGACGCAAAGCATATATTTAGAAAAGCGTAAGAGAAAAATCTCTCTTTTTATATTTGCCAAAGAGCCAATTTGCTTCATGTTTTTTATAACTTTTAATGGCAGGCTTCTTGTAAATTTAATAGATAAAAGCAAATTTGATATCCGCACTTTTGCCTTTGTGATGACGTAAAGCCTGCAAGATACTTTAAAAAGCCAAAAAGTAAAGCTTTTTTATTCTCGATAAAGCTTAAATTTATCTCGCGTTTTTCATGTTTTTAGTGGCGACGCTTGTTTAAATTTTATTGAGTAAAGCAAATTTATTATCAAACCAGCGGTTTTGTGTAACGCAAAGTCAAATTTAGACAAAACAATCAAATTAAGAGAAAAGGCTAATAGCCAAATCCCATCTTTTTATCTTCTCCAAAGCTTGAGTTTAGCTCGCGCTCTATCGTGGTTTTGAAGTCCTCAAAGGTAAAAATCCCATCATCCTTTATGGCGACTTTTAGCGCGGTATTTTTTAACGCAAGGACGATCTGTGCGCCACTTAGGTTAAACTCAGCCAGCCTTTCTACGCTAAAGCCATCTTCAAAGCTCGCATTTTCAGGCAAAATTTTACGCCAAATGGCAAGTCTGCCGTTATAATCAGGCTTTTTAAACTCGATTTTGTAGTCAAACCTTCTAGAAAACGCCACATCAAGGCTTTGTAAGAAATTTGTAGTAGCTATGAGCACGCCCTCAAAGCGCTCGATCTGCTCTAAGAAGATATTTTGCATTTGATTGTGCATCTTTTCAGCGCCGCTTGAGCTCTCCACCCTTGTGCTTAAAAACTGATCGGCCTCATTTAGCAAGAGCACCGGCTCGCTGCCACTTTTTTTGCAAATTTCTTTGTAAGTATCAAAAATTTTCCTTACATTTTGCTCGCTCTCGCCGACATATTTGCTTAAAATTTTTGAGCAGTCAAAGCTTAGAATTTGCTTCTTTAGGCTCTTTGCAAGCCCAACGGCACTCATGGTCTTGCCAGTGCCAGGCTCGCCGTAAAAGATGATCTTAGCGTCTATATTTTTTCTAGTTTTTATCCCCCAGCTGCTAAGTCTGGCGAGCACTTTTTTATCGACCTGCTTTAGTATCGTGCTTAAAAGCTGCTTTGTCTTTTCGTTTAGCACGACGTCTTCTAGGCTCGTTACTGGCTCTATTAGCTCAAAAATTTCTTGCTCTTTTACTAGGCTTTCGATCTTGATTTTCTTGCTGTTTTTGTCATTTTTTGGGTGCATTATGCTTTGCAAAATTTCTTCGTTTATAAAAAAGCTCTTGCTAACGTTACCATAAGCGTTTAAAACCTCGTCGTAGTCGATAAGTGCGCCCTCGATGAGCCTTGAGCCGTCCTCTAAAAGAGTGCGATTTTTGATGCGTTCAAGCTCATCTTTGCTTATTAGCCCAACTAGCGTGTTTAGGTCGCGACCATTTTCAAAGTCGCCCGCATACTCCTCTTTTAAAAGGGCTAAAAAGATGATCTGCTCTTTTTCATCAAGTGAATTTTCTTTAAAAATTTGCTCTATTTTTAGGCTAATCTTGCTTAGTTTTACGCGCTCGTTTATGCGCTTTGTAAGCTCAGAAATTTGCTCATTTATGCGCTTTTTAGCGTCATTTGAGCCACCTTCAAATATCGCAGCCTTTGAGTAAAGCTCTATCTTTAAAAACTGATCTTTTAAATACTCCAAATGATCTTCATAAGGTGCAAGCTCTGGTAAATTTATATCAGCGTTGCCATCTTCAAGTATCTTTAAAAATGTGCTTGAGAGTGAAATTTCAGAGTGAAGTAGCGAAAGCAGCCCTTGGTTAGAGCTTTTTTGCGGGCTCTCTGGCATTTTAAAGAGGCTGTAGTTTTGCACTATCCAGCCACTATCTAGCAAATTTTTTATAAATTTAAGGTATAAAAGCTGCTTGTCGTTTTGCGTGCCAAAAACAGCTCCAAGCAGCTCATAAACGCTCATGCTAGCTGTGCCTTGCACGTAGGCTTTGCTTAGGTATTTTAAAATTTCTCCCTCTTCATCGCCACACTTTATAAGCTCGTAAATTTTACTTTTTTTGAGATCTTGGTTTAGAAAATCAAGCAAATACTTCACTAAATTTTATCCTTTATCTGCTCTTTTAGCACACGTTTTAGCACCTTGCCAGTAGCGTTTCTAGGCAGCTCCTCAGCAAAATAAATGCTTTTTGGAATTTTGAAATTTGCTAAATTTTTCTTTAGATGCTCTCTAACCGTCTTTTCATCAAGATCTATGCCATCTTTTACCTGTATGAAAGCAACGACCTCTTCGTCTGCATGCACGTCCTTTACGCCAATTACTGCTGCAGCCTCGACGGCTTCAAGCTTGTAGATGACCTCTTCGATCTCGCGTGGATAGATGTTTATGCCCTTTGATATGATGAGGTCTTTTTTGCGATCAACGATGTAAATAAAGCCCTCTTCATCGATCTTGCCAAGATCTCCAGTCTTTAGCCAACCATTTATGATGGTCTCATCAGTCACGCCTGGCATGCCGTAGTAGCCTTGCATGACGCAGTCGCCTTTTACGATGATCTCGCCTATCTGCCCGACTGGTAGCTCCATCATCTCATCATCTACGATCTTGACCTCATAGCCATTTAGCGCAGGGCCCACGCTTAGAAGCTTTTGCTTGTCAAATAAATTTGCCGCTACGACTGGCGAGCATTCGCTAAGGCCGTATCCTTCAACGAGCGTTGCACGCGGGAATTTCACTCTAAAATCATCAATCGTTTGCTTAGCAAGCGGAGCAGCACCACTTACAAATAGTCTTATGCGGTTAAACCACCTAAAATACCATGGGATTTTTGCCTTGCCAATGGCTGTATATATAGCTGGGATACCCAAAAATACGGTGACTCGCTTTAGTAAAGTCTGTTTTAGCACGTTTGAGAAAGGGAAAACCGACTTTATAAGCACCATCGAAGCACCTGAAAATATCGGCAAAAGCACCATCGCTGTGAGCGTAAAGCTATGAAACATCGGTAAAAATACGATAAATCTATCGCTTTTTTTAACCTTAAAACGCTCATGAGCGCCGATGACGTTTGAGAAGATATTTTTATAGCTTATCATCGCACCCTTTGGCTTGCCTGTGGTGCCTGAGGTGTAGATGATGTGCATGAGATCGTCTATTTTAGGGTATTTTGTGATGCTTAGGGTGTATTTGTGATTTAGCGCTTCGCTGAAATTTACATTTTTTACAACGCCATTATTTTCGTAGCCCTTGCTCATATCCTCTTTTGAAATTTGTGGAGTTGAAGATAGATAGGCACTCTCGCCATACTCCTCATCAACGCTTACATAGTCGTCTTTTGAGGCACTTTGAAGTTTTTTTGGCGTTTGACCGATCCAGATGATCTTTCTTAAAATTTCAAGCTCACTAAGTGCGATTAGCTCCTTTGCAAGCGAGCTAGAGGCAAAGAGTACCCTTGCGCCGCAGTCGTTTAAGATATACTCAAATTCATTTGTTTTTAAAAAGGTATTCATCGGCACCGCAACCGCACCGATAGCCGTGATAGCAAGGTATGAGATGATAAATTCTTTCGAATTTGCCACCGCCATAGCCACCTTGTCGCCAAAATTTACCCCGCAAAGCTGCAAGTAAGCTGCCACTTTATCGACGTTTTGCTTTATTTCATGGTATTTTAGCTTCTCTTTTTCGTCAAAGATCGCTATCTGGTTTGGACTCTGCTTTGCTACTTTGGTCAAAATTTCATAAAAATTATTATAAGAGTATTGCATTTTCAGCCCTAGAAAGAGTATTTAAATGTCATCGCAGCTATCTGAATGCTACTTGCGTCAAATTCGCCAGACATTGAGCCAGTGCCAGTTTTTATATCTGTCGCACGCTTTTTGTCTCGGTGCTGATAGAGATAGCCTAGTCCTAGCTCTAAATTTGGCGTAAATTTATAGTTTGCCCCAAACGAATATGCCTGAGAGGTGGTGTTTGGAAGCTCCAAGCCAGTATGCTCGCTGCTAGTGATATCCTCATCGTATGAAAAGCCAGCCATTAGCCTAAGTTTTTCATTTACGTCGTAAGCAAGACCTATCCTATATGTGTTTGTATCTTTTGCATTTTTAACGACTGGATCGTCCATAAATGCCTTAAAGTATCTACCTAGAATAGGGTGTGAATGAGCTGCCGTCTTATCATCATATTCAAAGTCATAATCTTTAAATTTAGACCAGTATGTCCTCTCGAAAGCTAGCAAAAGGGTAAAATCACTAAATTTATATCCAGTAGCAAGCACTAGCTGAGCAGGCAAAGGGATCTCAACTCTTGTTTTGCCATGATAGCTTATAGGTGCTAGAGCTCCGTTAAAATCAGCATCAGCGCTACCTTTAAGCTCTAAATTTACCTTCGAGCGGTAAGTCACCGCAAAGCTTAGATCCTCGATAGGTCTATATGTAAGAGCGACGTTGTAGCCGTAGTTTATGCCATCGCCTTGTATCTCTCTGTAGCCAAAACGTCCAAAGTCACTTGCTATCTTGCCCTTGCTATAAACGCCTCTAGCGCCCAGAGCAATGGCAAGTTTGTCATTTATGCGGTAAGCTACGGTTGGATTTAGCTCGACAACTTGTAGTTTAAACCTCTTGCCAGTAAAAGCAGTCTCTGGATCCTCCCACGAGATGCCAACAGCAGCAGGCACAGCAAGAGCTAGTCCAAATCTCCAGTTTTCATAAATTTCTGGCGTTACAAAGCTAAATGTGCCAGCAAGAGAGTCAAATTTCTTTGAGCTGTAGCTCTTGCCATCATCGCTTTTAAAGTCGATGGAATTTATATGAAACCAACCAAGCGTGCTTTCAAAATGGTGAAGCCCGTCTAAAAACATCATATTTGCAGGGTTAAAATAAACCGCATCAGCCCCAAAACTAAAGGCTACGTTACTAGCAGCAAGCCCTAAAGAGTCAGCACTTTGCTCAGGGACCTTATAACCCCCAGCATTTAATAAAGAACACGTCGCAACAATGCTTAAAAGCACTCTTTTCATAGCTTTTCCTTTTCTAGGTTTCTTAAAATTTTGATCTCATCTTCCCAAATACTCTCGTCAATCGTCTCTAAAATCAAGGGAATTTCGCCTATTTTATCATCATTTATTATATTTTCAAAAGCGCCAAGCCCAAGCTCGCCTTTGCCAAGGCTCTCGTGTCTGTCTTTTTTTGAGCCAAGCCCAAATTTAGCATCATTTAGGTGCATGCCAGATAGAAATTTATAGCCGATGATCGCATCAAATTCGCCCATCGTCTTAGCGTAAGCCTCTTTGCTTCTTAGATCGTATCCAGCGGCAAATGCGTGGCAAGTGTCGATGCAAACGCCAACTCTGCTTTCATCGTCTGCTCTCTGGGTCAAATACGCCAGCTGCGCAAAGTCAAAGCCTAAATTTGAGCCTTGCGCGGCCGTGTTTTCTATGACAAGCTTCACGCCGCTTGTTCGTTTTAGCGCTTCGTTTATGCAACTAGCGATGTTATCTAGGCACTCATTTTGGCTTATCTGCTTTAGGTGTGAGCCTGGGTGAAAATTTAAAAGCTTTAGTCCAAGCTTACTAGCTCGCTCTATCTCGTCTATAAAGGCTTCAAGGGATTTAGCTCTTGCCTCTTTTTCTGGATGGCCTAAATTTATGAGGTAGCTTGCGTGTGGCAAGACGTGATCAGCACTTATGCCAGAGGCCTTTAAATTTGCTTTAAACTGCTCTATCTCGCTACCACTTAGCTCTTTTGCGCTCCATTGACGCTGGTTTTTTGTAAAAAGAGCAAAGGCATTTGCTCCTATTTTTGCAGCATTTATCGGTGCGTTAAAGACGCCTCCAGCCGCACTTACGTGAGCCCCTATGTATCTCATTTTAACTCTTTTATTATCACTTTTATTTTATTTTTGCTGTCGATAAATTTGACGTAGTTATCGCAAACTTCGTATTTTATAAAATAAGAACTTAGATCTTGTCTAAAGCCGCACTCTGTGGTGCTTAGACCTTTGCCGTCATAAATTTTTTGCCTTTGTAAAATCTCTTCAAAAAGGCTCTCATAATGTGGCGCTAGGAAAAATTTCTCGTTAAATTCAGTCTTTTTAAAACAAGCGCTATTTACGCAAATTTTGTCCTTTATATTGATATTTGCGGTATTGACGCCAGAGCTATAAATTTGCAAATTTAGATCATTTTTGTATGTGTGAAAAAATCCAACATCATTTATCTTTATCATCGGAGAAAATAAAGTGACCTGAAAAGCTTGCGATCTTTGCGGTGTTTTAGTCGCAACACAGCCTGAAAAAATGAGAGCAGATAATAAAACAAGTGAAAATTTCTTCAACGATTTGTCCTTTTATGTAAATTTAAGTTAAAAAGTAATATAATCCCAACTTCATAACCGACCGTGGCCCATTCGTCTAGCGGTTAGGACATCGCCCTTTCACGGCGGTAACACGAGTTCGAGTCTCGTATGGGTCACCACTTCTAAAAGACAAAATCTTATCCACATAAGCTTTAAAATCTAGTTAATCCAAATTTCAAGCTTTCTAAAAATAAATTCTTAAATTTTCGTTTTGTAAAAAGAGATCAAATTTCACGTCTAGCAAAATTTAAAAAAGAGGTTTTGCGTGAGTATAAAAGCAAAAAGCAGTTAAATTTAGCCTTTTAAGTGGCTCTAAATTAACTGCAAAATTTACATCTGATGTGGCTTGCCTAGTAAAAATCCCTGCGCATACGAAATTCCAAATTTCTTTATATATTCTAAAATTTCTTCGTTGCTCACAAACTCAGCCACTATCTTATAGCCTTGTCTTATAGCAAAGCTCACGATAGTCTCAACCAAAACCCTTGCGTTTTCATCTGTTGGTAGCTTTTTGATGATCGAGCCATCTATCTTGATGTTATCTATATCAAGCTCTAAAATTCGGTAGTAGTTAGAGTAGCCAGAGCCAAAGTCATCGATCGAGATTTTACATCCATATTTTTTAGCTCTTTTTATAAATTCATTTGCCATGGCGTAGTCGCTAAGCTCTTCGCTCTCTAGCATCTCAAAGCAAACTCTACTAGGATCTGGGCAGCTCTCTAGCTTTTCATCTAAAATTTCTCTAACACCAGGATCTGTTAGATCTGAGCTTGAAAGGTTGATAGAAAATGTATAGTCTGGATATTTTTTAACTAGATCAAAGGCTAGGGCGATCACTTTTTTTGTTATCTGAAGATAGAGTTGCGTTTTCATCGCGATCTCTAAAAACTCGCCTGGGTAGCGGATCTTGCCGTTTTGATCGACTATACGCACCAAAACCTCGTAGTATTTTGCCTCTGTCTCATTTTCTTGCACGTTAAAAATTCCCTGACACTCGACTATTACTTTATCGTTCTCTAGGGCGTACTCGATGAGTTCGGTTATGAGTTGGTTTTTATAGTATCTCATCTCGATCGCATCGTTTTCTAGGTAGTAGTAGATCTCGTTGCCGCTATCGCTTGCTTGTTGATTAGCTAGGATTGACTGCATTAGGCGGTTTGTTTGAGGCGTGTCATTTGACAAAGAGACGCCAAGAGTTATCTTGATGCCAGGCAGATTTTCAAATTTACCATCTATCTCGATATTCATCCTGCTAAAGTTAAAATACTCTTTTATAAAGCCGATATCTCTAACGATGTCATCGCCTTGATACCAGATGTAAAACGCATCATCTTGAAACCTAAATAGCTCAGCATTTATAGAGTAGGTATCAACGCAGAGTTTTAGCGTATTTGCCACCGCTTTTAACATAGCGTCAATAACCTTTGTCTGGTAGAAAAATCTTAGCATCTTGTAGTTTTTGATGCTTATGCTGATCACAATTCCATCTTTTTTCGCCTCTATCATCTCAGTCAGAGCAAAATAGTTTCCAAAGCCAGTTAGCTTGTCGATTGAGGATTGAATTTTTATCTGCTCATTTTTTTGAGTTAGCTCTTTAAGCATGCTAAGCTCTTTTGTCCTATCAAGCTTTATAGCCATGTAGCCCTCTAGCTTGCCCTCAAAGAAAAATGGCGCAAAACGCACCTTTTCATGGAGCAGTTTGCCACTTTTTGTTCTGCTTATCAGCTCGTCGCTTTCCCAAGAAGTATGCTTATTTATGGCATTTCTTATCTCAGCATAAAAGCTCTCTGGGTGCATATTTGATTTTAAAATTTTAGGGCTTTTTCCGATAACGTCTTTTAGTTTATAACCAGTTTTTGCCTCAAAGGTTTTATTTACATATAAAATTTTATTGTTATTGTCACAAAAGACTATAGAGCTGTGTCCAGCATCCACTGTCGTTTTTAGAAGTTTTATCTGTTTTTGCTGCTTAGCTAGTACCCTTGCTTGATAAAAAGTTAAAGCGCAAAATAACACAAAACTGATAAAACAAAGCACTTGCATTATTACTATATTTCGTATCATTATTTTGTAAGAGGCTAGGGTATCATCTCTAAATTTTCTTAGTGTTTCTCCAAGTTTTAGATCAACAGAGTCTTGAGCTACGGCACTTAGGTTTTTTGCAAATTCAAGCGCGTAAGTTGCCTTATTTAGCACCAAGATCGCTTTTGTGTCGTTTTTGTAAGTATCTTTATACTTTTCTATCTGCTCTTTTGTTTGATTTAGCGTTTCGGGGCTGATTAGGGCTGAGCTTTTTATCGCATGAAATATCGCATTAAGCGCATCTAGCTTCTTCTCTGATGCTATTTCAAACTCACCTGATAAGATATAAGCAGCCATTGACGAGCTAGCGTAGTTTGACCTATCTACAAGCCTTTGTTTTTTTAAAAAGTCATCGTTTATGACCTTTAAAGTTTTGGCATTTTTCTCTTGGTAAAAGACCTGTATGATCGCGTTTAGCTCATCAAGCTTGGTTAAATTTTGATCAAAACTTCTTAAATTTTTATTTACATCGTCGTAGTTTAAGCGAAGTACGTTGTTCTCTAGGGTGAAGCTTAGCTCATTATCTAGCAAGATAAGGCTTAAGATCGTATCGTTAAATTTACTAACAGCAGTAACTGCTTTATTTGCCATGTAGATGTAGGTTGAGCTAAAGCAAAAGATGATTGCTAGGACGATTAATATGATATTTGCTTGTCTTTTATTCATTTAGTATCCTAGGTCTGCGTCCATTTAGTGTTAGCAAAAATTTATAAATTTGCCCCAGCTCTTCGCTATTTAGTGTATGGATTAGTTGATGATAGCTCACAAAGCCTATTACTTCTTTTAGATCACTCATTTCGCCACTACTTAGATATGGAGCTGTTCTTGCTACATTTCTAAGCGAAGGCACACGCATAAGGCGCCTGCTCTCACTAGCATCCTTTAAGCCCACGTTTTGCATCAAATTCCCACCTAAATTTCTACCATTGTGGCATGCCACACAGCCTACTTTATTAAAGAGCTCAAAGCCTTTTTTTGCTTCATTATTTATGGAGTCTTCATTGCCAGCTAGATACTCATCAAATGGCGAATCAATGCTCAAAACTGCCTTTTCAAATTCCACCAAAGCATCTACTATATTTTCGTAGTTTATGCCATCACCATATGCGTCATTAAACAAAATCCCATACTCGCCTATACTTTTTACCTTTTTTACTATCTCATCTTTGTTTGAATTTAGCTCATTTCTAGAATTTATCGACTCTTTTACTTGATCTTTTAAGCTTCTTACTCTGCCATCAGTAAAAAATAGAAAATTTAAAGCCGAATTTAGCACGCTAGGCGGGTTTATGACGCCCTTTTGGCTGGTATAAGATGAGTTTGTGCCACTTAAATTCCAGTATAAGTTGTGGCAAGTTTCGCATGAGTAGTTTTCAGTGGTGCTTAGCCTTTTGTCAAAAAAGAGCTTTTTGCCGATGTAGGCTTGTTTTTCATTATATTTTGATGAAAGTACTGGCTCAAATGATGAATTTGCGCTCAAAATACAAAAAGATACTACCATCCAAAATAAAACTTTTTTCATAAAATCTCCATATTCTTGAGCGTCATTATAGCGGAATTCTTTTTCATAACTACCAAATCGGCTAAATTGTAAAAAATTTAGCTTTTATTTGCATTTTGAAAAAAATGTTGTATAATCCGCCAAATTTTTAATTTCAAGGAGGAAACCATGAAAAAAGGTTTTACAATGATCGAGTTGATCTTCGTGATCGTGATTTTAGGCATATTAGCTGCGGTTGCTATACCAAAACTAGCTGCAACAAGGGATGATGCAGAAGTTGCTAAAGCTGCTACAAACTTATCTACTTTATTGAGTGATGTTGGCTCTTACTATACTTCACAAGGCAAATTTGCTTCAACTTTGGCTGAGATGACAAACGTGCCATTAACTGATAGCCAGCTGACAGCTGCAGGCAAAAAATGTATAAAAATTGCATTTACAGCTCCAGTAACAGCCGCTGGTGATACCAAAGGAAAACCAGCTGTTATAACAGTATCAAATGGCGATAATGCTGCAGATGGACTCTGCCCTATTATATTAGGCAATAAAAGTGTAGATAATTTGATAAAAAATAAATTTAAATACATTAATGCTGCTGGCGTTGAACAAGAAAGTGGTGCTGGCGAGTACCCAGTTAGTGGTCTTAGCGTAGCTTTCTAATTTTTCAAACTCAAACTTCTTGGCAAGGAAATTCCTTGCCATCTCTCTTTAAACTTTTCTTAAAAATTTATTCTTCATTTATAAAAATTCTAGCTATAATCTCCCAACTTCAAATTTCAAGGATGAAGTAATGAAAAAAGCTTTTACTATGATAGAGCTCATCTTTGTAATAGCTGTTATTGGTGTATTAGCGGCGATCGCTATCCCAAAGATCAGTGCTACAAGAGATGATGCGGTCTTAGTAAAGACTATGGCGGAGATTAGAACCGCTATCGAAGAGATAAATGCCTACTATATATCACAAGGTAAACTAGCCCTTGATACTACAAACAATAAAGTGAAATTTAAAGAGATGACAAATGCTGGGATTGTGGATAGCTCTGGTGATCTTGGCATTTTTGCCAAAAACGAAAGGTGCATTTTATTAAAATTCTTTGCTGCAGACCAAAGCTGCTTAGGGGTAGATATCAGCGAGCAAGGCCTATGTAAAAAGCTTTGGGAAGCTCCAGAATTTAAGCGTTTTAGTCAAAGCATGATAAAGCCAGCACAAGGAGCATTACCAGCTCATATCAGCTTTAGCGCTGTTCGCATCGTTTTTTAGCAAGATTTTTTATCAAAAGCTTAAAGTCTGAAATTTACACTTAATTCTTGAAAATTTATAAAAATAAAGTCCAAAACTAATTTTTTCTTGACAACAATAACATTTTTAGATAGAATGCGACTTTTTAATGAGGTAGTGGCATAAACTTACAAACACGACTCAGGCGGGGTGTAGCGCAGTCTGGTTAGCGCATCTGGTTTGGGACCAGAGGGCCGAAGGTTCGAATCCTTTCACCCCGACCATGTTAAATGGTGAGTGTAGCTCAGTCGGTTAGAGCATCAGATTGTGGTCCTGAGGGTCGTGGGTTCGATTCCCATCACTCACCCCATTTTGGGCGCTCGTAGCTCAATTGGATAGAGCGACAGACTTCGGATCTGTAGGTTATGGGTTCGACTCCTATCGGGCGCGCCACTTAAAAGACTTTATGCGCTCATAGCTCAGCTGGATAGAGCAACGGCCTTCTAAGCCGTAGGCCTCAGGTTCGAATCCTGATGGGCGTACCACTTATTATTGTTGTGCGGATGTGGTGAAATTGGCAGACACGCCAGACTTAGGATCTGGTGCCCCACGGCGTGGAGGTTCAAGTCCTCTCATCCGCACCATCTTTTTAAATCTTTTTAAAATCCCCAAAAAACTCAATTTTCATTTGAATTTATCAAATTTACTTATTCAAAATTTAGTAGAAATTTTCACTTATCAAACGATCTACATTAAATTTATAAAATTTATAGATCAAATTCTTGCGCCATTAGAAACAAAGAGACAATAAAAACCTAGGGCAAGTGCGTTAGTGTCGAGGCTGCCGTTTTTAGTAACACTTAAAGGCGTGCGCTGTTGGGCTTGATGAGCTATTTTTGACGAGTTTGATAACGCACTTTTGGGTTAAACAAGATCGATCAGTGCGGGGCAGAAAGATCCGTTGATATAAATGCTAGCTTGATAGTTGGCTTGTAAAATGGTGAGAAGATATAGGATTTGTTTTTTGGTAGCAGCGTTACTTATGCCTTTTTGTTGAGCAAATCAAAGCAAATATCTTGTTTTAAATGGCTTTTTAGCGCCTGTAATGGTGCTATTTGCGAGTTTAGTGATGCTAGTAAGAACAAATATGTCATCTTAAAGAGCCATTTTGTCCTGCGCCGTAAAATGTGAAAATGGCTATGAAAGCGGTAAATTTATTTATTAATCCAGCGCATTTGATGTTTAAAACAAAATTTATATGGCAGTATGGTTGATATTGAGCCATTAAGTGGCGTTATCTATTGTAAGAGTGTAGCGCGACAATGGGCACGAGATGACTTATAAAAGGCACAAATGCAAATCTTGATAAGAAAAATTTATGGCTAAATTTGGCAATCTTTATCTTTTCTAGTAATTTCATATCAAAGTTAAATTTACTACTAGGCGAGAAAGTTGCTGTTGGACTGTGAGACCCGCATGAACGTTGTGTGAATATATGCGAAAATGTTGTGGCAACTGCAGTAATGCCTTTGGGTGGGATAGCTTATGTTGGGAGGCGCAACTATAAATCCCAATAAGATAAAATAACCTCTAAATTTAGCTTTAATATTTAAGGCGTAAAAATGCCAAATTTAAAATCAAATTTTGAACTATTGGCAAGCATAATCTAGTGTGGCGTAATAACAACAGCGATAGTTTGGTTACAGTCGAGGCTATAC
>NZ_POYX01000108.1:0-19641 GCF_002913865.1 Campylobacter concisus | reverse complement strand
CATATCTTGATTGTTTTAAATCAAAAGGTCACGAAGTAGTAGCTTCTGCACCACTTGTGCCAAACGATGCAACACTACTTTTCACAAATGCTGGCATGGTGCCATTTAAGAGCATTTTCACAGGTGAAGTGCCACGCCCAACACCACCTATCCGCACTAGCTGTCAGACCTGCATAAGAGCTGGAGGCAAGCACAACGACCTTGATAACGTCGGCTACACAGCGCGCCACCACACTTTTTTTGAGATGCTTGGCAACTTTAGCTTTGGCGAATACTTCAAAAAAGAGGCGATCGCTTACGCTTGGGAATTTGTCACAGAGGTGCTAAAACTACCAAAAGATAAGCTTTATGTAACCGTTCACGAAAGCGACGATGAGGCGTTTGAAATTTGGAGCACTCACATCGCAAAAGAGAGAATTTACCGCTTTGGCGACCACGATAACTTCTGGCAAATGGGCGATACTGGACCATGCGGCCCTTGCAGTGAAATTTTTTACGATCAAGGCGCTGAGCACTTTAACACACCAGAAGATTACATGGGCGGCGATGGAGATAGATTTTTAGAGATCTGGAACCTTGTCTTCATGCAGTATGAAAGAAGCGCGGATGGCAAACTAAGCCCACTGCCAAAGCCAAGCATCGATACTGGCATGGGGCTTGAGCGAGTTACAGCTATCCTGCAGGGTAAATTTAGCAACTACGACAGCACACTTTTTATGCCGCTTATCAACGAAGTAGCAAATCTTTGTGGCAAGCCATACGTCTATGAAAGTGGTGCTAGCTACCGCGTCATAAGCGATCACATCCGCTCGGTCACATTTTTGCTAGCTCAAGGCACGACATTTGATAAAGAAGGCCGTGGCTACGTGCTTCGCCGCATCTTACGCCGTGCGATCCGCCATGGATATTTACTAGGCATAAAAGAGCCATTTATGTATAAGCTTGTCGATAAAGTTTGCGAGCTCATGGGCGGACACTACACCTATCTAAACGATAAAAAAGCGGCTGTAAAAGAGCAGATCAAGCTTGAAGAAGAGAGATTTTTAGCGACTATCGCTAGTGGTTTGGAGCTATTTGAGAGTGAGCTTAAAAATACAAAAGAAATTTTTAGCGGAGAGGCTGCTTTTAAACTTTATGACACATTTGGCTTCCCACTTGATCTAACGGCTGATATGCTTAGAGAAAAGGGCTTAAAGGTCGATGAGGCAAGGTTTGATGAGCTTATGAGTGAGCAAAAAGCACGTGCAAAAGCTGCTTGGAAAGGCAGTGGCGACAAGAGTGCGAAGGGCGACTTTAAAGAGCTACTTGAAAAATTTGGCGAGAATAAATTTATAGGCTACGAAGAGCTTAAGAGTAAAAGTAAAATTCTAGCCTTGCTTGATGAAGAATTTAAAAATGTAGATAGCTTAGATGCTGGCAAAGAGGGTTGGGTGATGTTTGATGTCACTCCATTTTACGCTCAAAGTGGCGGTCAGTGCGGCGATAGCGGTAAGATAGCAGGCAAAGCAAATGTGCTTGATACGCAAAAATTCCACGGGCTAAATTTATCTTTAGTAAAAACTAGCGCGGCACTAAAAGTTGGCGACGAAGTAGAGCTTGAAGTAGGCAGCGACAGAGCGGAGACTGCGCGTCATCACAGTGCTACACACTTGCTTCACGCAGCCCTTAGAAGCGTGCTTGGCACACACATCGCTCAAGCTGGCTCAAACGTCGAGGCAGATAGACTAAGGTTTGATTTCTCTCATCCGAAGGCGCTTACTAGCGAAGAAATTTCAAAGGTCGAAAACCTTGTAAATGAGTGGATCTTAACTGGTGCAAATGCAAAAACGCAGGTTATGGAGCTTGAAGAGGCTAAAAAAAGCGGAGCGATCGCACTATTTAACGAAAAATATGCCGACAAAGTAAGAGTTGTGAGCTTTGGCGATGTCAGTAAAGAGCTTTGCGGCGGCACACACGTAAAAAATATAGATGAGATCGGCTCATTTTTCATCACAAAAGAGAGTGGTGTAAGTGCTGGCGTTAGGCGTATAGAGGCTGTTTGCTCAAGAGCTGCGCTAAATTTAGCAAGGTCATTTAGAGCTGAGCTTGAAGAGCTAAAAGATGAGCTAAAAAGCACAGAGCCGCTAAATGCCGTTAAAAAGCTAAAAGGCGAGATAAAAGGCTTAAAAGATAAGCTAAAAAACGCTAAAAGCTCTGGGGAGCTAGCCTTTATAAATGTAAATGATACCAAGCTTTGCGTAGCAAGCATCGATGGTGGCGACATAAAAACTTTGATAGATGAGTTTAAAAATGGGCATGAAAAAGCTGCCATTTTACTGATCCAAACAGATGAAGAGGGTAAAATTTCTCTTGCAGCTGGCGTGAAAAATGCTCCTATAAAAGCTGGCGCTTGGGTTAAATTTGCAGCGCAAATTCTAGGCGGCAATGGCGGCGGAAAAGACGACTTTGCAACAGCTGGCGGCAAAAACGCTCTAGCTATCGAAGACGCTATAAAAAGCTCACTTGAGTATGCAAGGCAAGCTTTAGAAAAATGATTCATCAAGAGATCGCTTTTTTTAAATTTGATCAACTAATCATCTTCTTGCACATTAGTTTTGTAGCTCTTTTTATAGGGCTACAAGCTGGTTTAGTGCTTACTGGAAGCTATTTTATAAAAAATAAATTTGAAGATAAAGAGCGCTATCACATCTTGCTTCACATCATAAGACGCTTTGGACTAGCCATCTTTGCGCTAGTTCTTGGCATCGCACTAACTAGCCTGATAATGATCTTTTACTTTGATGATGGCAAAATGCAAAATCCGATGGCAAGTGCGATAGTAGCGACCAAATGGGCGATAGAGCTATTTTTACTCTTAAATTTAAGCTATATCTTTTATAGATACAAAAAGGCTTTAAAAACTCTAAGATCGCACGAGATGATCGAGCTAAACGAAAGCCTAATCGTCATCATCTACTACTTCACGCCTCTAAACTTACTAGCATCGCTTGCGGCTGTCTATCTTGGCGTGAGCTATAGGGGCTTTTTATGATCACTCTTGCTTCTAGCTCGCCAACAAGGGCAAATTTACTAAAAAATGCTGGGATAAATTTTCAGCAAATTTCTTGCAGCTTTGATGAGAGCATGATAGCAAAGAGCCTAAAACCAGAAATTTACGTCCAAAACGTCGTAAAAGCTAAAAAAGAGCAATTTTTAAAGGCAAATGGCAAGCTTTTAAATTTACTCTTTGCAGATAGCTGCGTGGCTTGTGGGGATAAAATTTTAGGCAAGGCAAAGGACGAAAAAGAGGCACTTGCTATGCTAAATTTACAAAGTGGCAATGAGTGTAGCGTCTATACGGCGATGATATTTTTAGGCGAATTTGAGCTTATAAATGTGAGCAAGACTACATATAAATTTGCTAAATTTAGCGAGCAAGATCTAAAAAGCTACCTAGAAAGTGGCGAGTGGCGAGGCAAAGCTGGAGCCATGACGATAGAAAATTTTAATAAAAAATACATCATCTCCCAGCACGGCGAAACAAGCACGGCAATGGGGCTAAATTTAAAAATATTAAAGGCATTTTTATGAAATATATCTTGGCATTTATCTTTGTAGTTGCCATCGCACTTGGTGGAGCGTTTTTATACTTTTATTCGCAAGTGAGATTTGACGCTTATACCATCATCGACTACAAGCCAAAGCTTGCGACACAAATTTTTGATAGAAACAACGAGCTCATCGCAAATATCTTTGAAGAAAATAGAATTTATGTAAAATATAACGACATCCCGCCACGTGTCATCGAAGCGCTCGTGGCTATCGAGGATACGAGCTACTTTGAGCATGGCGGTATCAACGTAGAAGCCATGGCAAGAGCAGCAATAAAGGACATCAAAGCTAGAAAGCTAGTTGAAGGCGCATCCACGCTAACTCAGCAGCTTATAAAAAACCTAGCCCTAAGCCGCGAGAAGAAATTTACAAGAAAGATAAAAGAGGTTGTGCTTGCTATGAAGCTTGAAAGCGAGCTTAGCAAAGAGGACATCATCGAAAGATACCTAAATCACGTATATTTCGGGCATGGCTACTACGGCATCAAAACGGCTGCGGAGGGCTACTTTAGAAAAGAGCTAAATGAGCTAAGCATAAAAGAGATAGCGATGCTAGTTGGCATGCCAAAAGCGCCAAGCACCTATGATCCTACAAAGCACCTAGACCTCTCGCTTAGCCGCGCAAACAGGGTTCTTGAGAGGATGTATAGTATCGGCTGGATAAACGAGGACGAGTACCGAAAGGGCGTGCTTGAAGAGCCAGCAGTCTTTGACGATACGCTCACAAGAAATAAAGCTCCTTACGTGGTCGATGAGATCATAAAAGAGGCTTCAAAGAAATTTGACGACATAAAAACTGGCGGCTACAAGATACAAAGTACGGTCGATCTAAACGTGCAAAAGATCGCTCAGGACGCTTTAGTCTATGGCTACAATGAAATTTTAAAAAGAGATAAAAAGGCAAATCCAGAGATGCTAAATGGCGCTATCGTCGTCACTCATCCACAAAGCGGTCAAATTTTAGCTCTGATTGGCGGCATCGACTACGCAAAAAGTAGCTACAACCGCGCCACCCAGAGCAAGCGTCAGCCAGGATCAAGCCTTAAGCCATTTATCTATCAAATAGCCCTTGATAGCGGCTACTCAGTCGTCTCTCAAGTAGCTGACATCGCTAGGACGTTTGACATGGGCAACGGCAAAGAGTGGACGCCAAAAAACTATAGCGGTGACTTTCAAGGCTACATCACGATAAAATCAGCCTTAACCCAGTCTCGCAACCTCGCAACCATAAATTTACTAAACGATCTTGGTCTTAGCTCGGTTCGCAAACAGCTTACGGATATGGGCTTTAACGACATCCCTGAAAATTTATCAATCGCACTTGGTAGCTTTGGAATTTCGCCACTTGACTTTGCGAAATTTTACTCGATGTTTCCAAACGATGGCGAAGTGGTCGAGCCTACACTCATTAAACATATAGAAAATAGCTTTGGTGCGTCGATGGACTATGAGCCTCAAAAGAAGCAGGTGCTAAAACCTGAGCAGGCATTTTTGATGACCACCTTGCTTCAAAATGCCGTAAACAACGGCACCGGACGCAACGCAAAGGTAAATGGCATCCAGATCGCTGGTAAAACTGGCACGTCAAACAACAGCATCGATGCTTGGTTTTGCGGCTATTCGCCTGATATAGAGGCCATCATCTGGTACGGAAACGACGATAACAGCCCTATGAAAAAGGTTGAGGGCGGCAGCAGGACAGCTGCGCCTGTCTTTAAGAAATTTATGGAGGGCTACATCAAGCTCTACCCTACCCTAAGACGTGCATTTGAGCAGCCTGATGGCGTCTATAAAGGATACTACAACGGCGCTGATGAGTACTACACAAACGACTCGCCGTTGCCGCAAAATACGCCAACAAATGACATCATTCAAGATCAAGAAAACGATGGATTATTATTTTAGGAGATAAGATGAAAAGATTAAAAATTTTACTTTGTCTAGCGCTTGCAAGCCTTTCATACGGCGCTGATCTAAACACAGCTAGTAAGAGCGAGCTAATGAGCCTTGGACTAAACAAAAGCCAGGCACTAAACGTCATAAAGTATAGAAAAGCTCATAAATTTACAAGTGTCGAGGAGCTTGAGAAGGTTCAAGGCATCGGCTTTAACGACATGCAAAAGGTCAAAGAAAAGCTTAGTGTAAAAGATGGCCAAAAGACGAAAAAGACTGAGCCTAAAAAGAAGTCAAAAAGCAAGAAGCTAAAAAGCAAGAAAAAGAGAAAATAATTTTTCTCTTCTAAATTTCTAGCCATTTACATTTTAGCTCTATCATTACGCCCCTGAAAGAAGGTGGCTAGAAATGCTAAACATCGACAAAATAAGACATATAAGCTTTTTGTAATTTTTAATTTTATTTGTAGCTTATATGTTTTTCATAAACTACATATGCTCTTTGCTGGAGTTTTTTGCATTTTGCTTGTGCCATTTTTGTTAAAACCTCTTGTTATCTTTTTCATCATGATTAGTAGCATCTGCCTACTTTATGCAAACTTATGGCGTCATTATAGACAAAGGCATGCTATTAAACGTCTTGCACACTGACACAAGAGAGGCATTTAGCTGTTTTAATGCCAGCTTAGCCATTTGGCTTATTTTTGCAACCATCCTGCCTTGCGTATATGTAGCGCTTGTAAAGATTAGCTATGGAGGTTTTAAAAGTGCGCTTAGATCAAGGCTAAAAATAGCCCTTAGCACTTTAGTAAGTGCAGCTATAATCTTTGCACTCATGTCTAAAATTTTATAACATTTTTTAAAGAGCCGCAACGCCTCAACCATAAGCGTTTTACTCCCATACTACCCCATCTACTCTGGCATAAGATTAGCAAAGTCTTTGGCACAAAAACCACTCCCTTTTACCTACGTGGCAGATGACGCAACGCTTACTAACGATAAAAAGAAAATTTTAGTTTTGATAGTTGGCGAGACGCAAAGGAGCAAAAACTACTCACTAAATGGCTACGCTAAAAACGATACAAACAAATTCACCAAGCAAAAAGATGTGGTAAGTTTTACAAATTTTTACTCATGCGGGACTGCGACAGAAACTAGCGTCCCTTGCCTATTTTCAGACTTAAAGCGAGAAAATTTTAGCAACCGTGAGGCTAAGGCTCGTGAAAATTTAGTTGATATCATCAACAAACTTGGCATAAAAACATACTTTTTTGGCAACAATAGTGGCGGATGCGAAAAAAATAGGAGTAGTGGTTTGCGACAATCTTGATCAAAACCACACTTCAGAGCACAGAGCAGCTGGCTTTGATGAAGTGATATTTGATGAGGCAAAAAAAGGTCATAAAAGATGCAAACTCCACTACATTTATCGTGCTACATTTGCAAGGCTCACATGGCCCCATCTACTACAAAGGCTACCCAAGCAAATTTAAAGAATTCGCCCCAACATGCGACACCGCCGAGCTAAACAAATGCACGCCAGATGAGATAGCAAACACCTACGACAACACCATTTTATATGAGGACTATCTACAAAGCGAGCTGATAAACCCCCTTGAAGCAAGAAAAGATAAATTTGAAGTTGCCATGTTCTTTTTCTCAGATCACGGAGAGAGCCTAGGCGAAAATGGCATATATTTACATGGCCTGCCTTACTCTATCGCTCCAGATGAGCAAAAACACATCCCAGCCATCATCTTTTCAAGCGATAGCGAGCTTTTAAAAAGACTAAAAGCTAGAAAAGACGAAACTCTTTCGCATGATTTTATCTTTAGCTCAGTTCTTGGATATTTTGGGGTAAAAACTAAGGCTTACGAGCCAGAATTTGATATCTTTAGGGAGTAAATTTAAAGCCAGCCTAGGCAAAGCCCGAAGCTGGCGAAATTTTATAAGCTGATCTCTTTTATATCAGCTACTTTTAATATCTCGCTATAAATTTGACCGATGATAGCGACGCGGTTATTTCGCACTTTCTCGTTTTCAACGTTTATCATAACTTTGTCAAAAAACTCATCTATCTGCGGTTTTAGAGCAAATAGCGCTTTTAGTCTTGGCTCGTATGCTAGGCTCTTATCAACCGCTTTAAATGCGTCATTTAAGGCCTTTTCAGCATCTATCTCAAAAAGGCTCTCATCGACCTTGCTAAATTTATCATCTTTTATGATGTTTGCAAGGCGCTTAAATGTCGAGAAATTCTCTCTAAAATTTGTCTCACTTGAAATTTTAGCAAGCGCCTCTATCATCTTTGTTAGCTCCAAGATGTCCTTTTTGCCGCTTTTTATGCACGCTTTTACGATAGAAGCGTTTGCGTCAAAGAAGGTATAGAGCCTATCAAGGATGAAATTTATAAGCACTTCAACGTCAAATTTCTTATAATCTTTTGCGATATCTTCTAAAATTTCTTTTACGTTAAATTTCAAATTATGCGCCAAAACGATCTTTATAACGCCATTTGCCGCGCGTCTTAGAGCGTATGGGTCCTTGGTGCCGCTTGGGATTTTGCCGATACTAAAGAGCCCCATTAGCGTATCAAGCTTATTTGAAAGCGCCACAACCGAGCTAAAGACCTTGCTTGGACACTGCGCCTCCTCGCCGTCTGGCAGATACTGCTCTTTTATGGCTAAAACGACGTTTTCATCCTCATTTTTAGCCTTTGCGTAGTAAGCACCCATGACGCCTTGAAGCTCGGTAAATTCATAAACCATCTGCGTTGTAAGATCAGCCTTACTTAGCATCACAGCTCGCTCTAGCTTAGCCGCGTACTCGCCAGCTTCTTTTTTAAGTAGCTCACCATAGTTGCTAGCAAGTTTTTTAGCCACTTTTAGCTCTCTGAGCTCCTTTTCATAGATACTTCCAAGCTCTTTTAGGTAGGTTATATTTTTTAGTTTTTCTGGGCTAAATTCGGCCTTAAGGTCGCTTTGCCAAAAGAACATCGCGTCACTTAGTCTTGCTCTTAGCACCTTTTCGTTGCCTTTGATGATGAGCGAATAGTCCTTTGTGATGGCGTTACTAACGACAACAAAGCCATTTGCTAGCTTGCCATCTTTAAAGACTGGGAAGTAGCGCTGATTTTCTTTCATCGAAGTGATGATGACCTCGCTTGGCACCTCCAAAAACTCCTCTTCAAACGAGCCAAGAAGCGCTGTTGGATACTCAGTGATCGCCACTACTTCAGCTAGCAGCTCTTTATCTATCTCGATCTTTAGCCCGCTTTTTTGACTGATCTTTTCAAACTCATCAAGGATTATCTTCTCTCTCTCGTCCACTTCAAGCACGACGCCACGGCTCTTTGAGCCTTCAAAATACTCTTTTATATTTGAAATTTTTATCTTGTCGTAGCTAATGCTTCTGTGAGGATATGTAGAGTTGCCGCTCTCTACGCCAAATTTGTTAAATTTAATGACCTCATCACCCAGCAAGCACAAAAATGATCTTATCGGACGGATAAATTCAAACTCACCATTGCCCCAGCGCATAGACTTGCCAAAGCTAAGGCTCTTTAAAAACTCCTCGACCATGTCGCCCATTATCTTAGCAACTGGCTCGCCCTTTACCTCTTTTTCGTAGTAAAGCACCTCTTTGCCGTCTATCTCTTTAAATTTAAGCTCGCTCTCGCTTATGCCACATTTATTTGCAAAGCTAAGTGCAGCCTTCGTAAAAGCTCCGTCTTTTAGCGCTACTTGCTTTGGCGCGCCAACAAAGCTAGCCACGCTATCTGGCTGAGCTAGTGGGAATTTCTCATGAAAAAAGACCAAACGGCGCGGCGTGTAGTAAAATTTAAACTCGCTTTTGATGTTATATTTTTCAAGCACAGCCTGCCATTTAGCGTTGATGTTTGGCAGCTCTCTTAAAAATGGTATCGCTGGGAGCTCCTCGACTCCGATCTCTAGTAACAACTCTTTCATATCTCACTCTTTTTATTAAAATTTTCTCTTTTTTCTCTTATCATCTCTCTTGCTCTCTCCTTCTCTTGCGCCTGCAAAATGACGCCTCTTATCATAAATATCACAAACAAAACAAACGCTGCGATCATAAAAATATCTAAAATTTGCACCATCTACTCCACAACGATCTCTTTTTCGTTTTTATAAATTTTCACCCTCGCCCGCTCAAAGCTATACTCGCCATCTTTTAGCCTTTTTTTGCTATAAACTCTGATCTTGCCATGCGGTGTATGCAAGTAGCCACTCTCTAGCCTGCCTGAAATTTTAGCGATCACATCGCCGCTTCTTGCAATGCTTAGCTTTGAGCTATCAAGCAAATTTTCGCTCACATCTTTTGTGCCATGCTCATTTATGATCTCATAAGAGCTTACTTCAAGCGCCTCTTTGTAAAATTTCACTCGCCTGATCAAAATGTCAAGCTCATCGCCCACGCCGACGCTATTTTTAGGATCATAAACGTAAATTCCACGGCGATTTTTTGAGATGATAAAGCCATGCTTATCTTTTAAGATGACAACAGCTCGCTCCACAAGTGCTGGCACATCCTCAGGATGCTCAAAAAGCGTCTCTATGTCAGCTTTTTTATAGTTTTGATCATCTACTTTTTTAGCTTCTTTTTTTAAATTTTCATTTGATTTAGCAGGACTTGGTTTGGTTGAGATTTTAAATTTGAGCGCAAAATGATCTGAATAAAGATCGCTCTTTGCAAAGCCATGCTCATCAAGCACAAAGCTTGGCTTAAAGACTTCAAAACTGCCATCAATGTAGCTTAGATCGCCATTTGCCATAAAGCTAGGCGAGAGCAAAACGTGGTCAATGGCTCGCTTTTTGCCATGGACTGCATGAGAGTATCTATCTTTTGGGGCTAAAAAGCTATAAAGATCATAAAATCCACGAGTTGCGATGATATCGTTTAAGATGGATTTTTGCCCATAAGGTGAGTTAAAATCGCCTAAAACAATGGCATTTTGCTCGTTACCTAGAGCTGCCCTTAGCGTTCTTTCGGCCTTTTTTTGCATATTTATGCCGTTTTTATAAGCTGGGAAGTGATTAACAAAAACGCTAAATTTCTTACCCTCCACCTCAAAAACGACCTTTAAAATGTTTCTAGTTTTTACATTTGGCACTTCAAAAATTTCACTGCCATTTGGCTTTATCTTTGATATAAGAGCTAGCCCAACTGGAGAGTTTTTTGCCTTGCTAAAGGCTATAAATTTATACTCGCTGCCATCAACTAAAGCCCTTAAAACCTGCTCGTTTTCAACCTCTTCAAGTGCGATGATGTCGGTATCTATGGCGTCTATGACCTGCCTTGTTCTTTTTAGTTTTGAGCTAGCCGCCTCGCAGTCCCACTTTGAAGTGCTAGATTTAAAGTCAGGATATTCGCTGCCATCATCCTTGCAGTCAAATAAATTTTGCACATTATAAGTTGCGATGCTTATCTCGCTAGCAAACGCCATAAAAACGGCAAAAACTAATGCAAAGAGCGCTCTCAAACCTCGCTCCTAAAGTCAAATTTAGAGATGTTTTGCCTGATCGCCTCATACGCGATGATGCCAGCACTCATGGCTAAATTTAAGCTCCTGCCCTCTTTTCCCATCGGGATCGTTATGGCGTTTTTGAAATTTATATCCATAAACTCTCTTGGCAGCCCCGTGCTCTCTCCGCCAAAAAATATAAAATCTCCTGGCTCAAATTTAGCGTCGTAGTAAAGCCTGTTTGTCTTAGTCGTAGCAAAGAAAAATCGCTCTTTATGGCTCAAATTTGCCTCCAAAAACTCATCTAGGCTCTCCCAAATTTGTGGCTTTAAGATTTTCCAATAATCAAGCCCAGCACGTCTAACAGCCTTTTCGCTCAGATCAAAGACAGTTGGCTTAACGATGTGCAGCTTTAAATTTGCATTTACGCACATTCTGCCGATAGCTCCGGTGTTTTGCGGTATCTGAGGATGGACTAGGACTATGTTAAACATAAGTTTTTCTTGCCTTAAAAAGTGTTATAAACTGGCTCATTTTAGCCAAAATGGGCTTTTAAGAGTTTTAAAGATTAAGATTTTCTAAATTTACGCTTGCTAAGATAGTTTGAAATTTCAAGCTCCTGTCTGCGTTTTATCTCAGCTGCTATCATCTCGTTTTTAAAGCCAGCCACCAATATCTCGCTCACATCGACCTTTGCGTCAAATTTAGCCTCATAAACTCCAAGCTCTTTTGCACGCTCTATGCGCTCTTTATTATAAGCTCCCAGCCATGATTTTAAGGGCATATTTAGGGCAATTTCTAGTAGCTCATTGTCACTTGGCATATCTTTAAAATAGGGCTCTTTTAAGATAGAAAAGTAGCTCTTTGGTAGGCGCATTTTCTCTAAAATTTCCTTTGCGTCAAGCTCAAATTTACCAAAAAGCATATATAAAAACAGCCTCTCGTCATCTACAAATTTCCTAGCGCTCTTTAGCTCAGCCAAAAACTCATCACTCCCATAAATTTGCACGCCAAAGATTTCCCTAAAAAGCTCAAGCCTAAAAAGATAAAACGCCCCCTTTTCAAGCTCCTTTGCCCTAAAAAATTTAATGAGCTCGGTATTTATCCTATCACGGCTTAGATGCGCCAAATCAAGCGTTTTCATAAGCTCTAGCGTCTCGTCAGCTATGCTAAAGCCAAGCCTTGCGCTAAACTGCACGCCCCTAAGCACCCTTAGCGGATCTTCTTTAAATTTCTCACTATCTATGTGCCTTAGCGTCTTGCTCGCAAGGTCCTTTTTGCCGCCGTGAAAGTCCAAAATTTCGCCGTCAAAGATGTTCATCATCATGGCATTTACCGTAAAATCACGCCTAAGACTTGCAAAGCTTGGATCATTTATATAGCTTACGGCAAAGTCTTTGTGCGAATTTCCAGTCTTACTCTCGCTTCTAGGCAAGCCAAGATCGTAGTTTTTGTATTTGTAGATGAAGTAGCTTTTGCCAACACCACTAGCCTTTATGCTAGCCATCAGCTCGTCAAATTTAGCTGGCTTTATATCATAAACCTCGATGTCATAATCATAAATTTCTCGTCCCAAAAGCGCGTCTCTCACGCAGCCTCCGACTAGATAGACACGCTTGCTAAATGGAGCAAATAGCGATCTAAAAAAGTCTAGCTCGCTATTTTTGTAAATTTCTGTCCCAGTTTTTGTCTCAAATTTATTATTTTGAGAGATTTTGTAGTCTATTTTCGATGTTTGCAAGGGTAAATTCTAAAAATTTAGTCGTTAGCTCTAGCCTTTGGCTAAGGTCTTGCTCGCTAGTTTGTTTAAGCCCCTCAAAAAGCACCTCTATGCGCTCAGCAAGATTTGCTAAGAAAATTTCCTCCTCGCTTATCTCCCTGCTCTTTGGCGAAATTTGCGCCACCTTTAGTTCTGGCTCGCTTTGCACACTTGACACGCTTAGCACGCTTGCCTCTACTTTTGGCTCTTCAAGTGCATGCTCTTCTTCAGATTCTATTGCCAAAAGCTCTTTTTTTAGATTCTCCCTTTCAAGCTCTTCTTGCTTTTTGTTTTGCAGTGCCTCTATCTTTTCAAGCTCGGCGCTAACCTCACTAATGGCCATCCTAGCGATATCATCAAGCTTCATAATCTTATCAACCACCTTTTAAATTCATTTATCTCTTCGTCACTTTTCATCCTGATAAAAAACTCTTTCATCTGCTCATTTTTTATCACGCGCTCCTTGCGAAGTCCGCTCAGGCGGTTTATCGCGCTAAGGGCATCCTTGTTTGATGGGTCTTGTTTTAAGATGTTCTTGTAAATTTCAAGCGCATCGTCTTTTAGCCCTTGAGCCTCGTAGATCAGTGCTTCAGTGATTGTGTTTTTCATTTTTTGATAAATCCTGCTATCACGTCGCCTATCTCGCTTGTTGAGCAAATTTCAACTGCGTTAAAAGCGGCGATATCTTTTGTCCTATATCCCTTTGCAAGTGCTGTTTTTACGGCACTTTCTATCGCGTCCGCTGCCTCGCACTCGCCAAATGCGTATCTTAGCATCATCGCTGCACTTAAAATGGTTGCGATCGGATTTGCTATGCCCTGCCCTGCGATGTCTGGCGCTGAGCCGTGGATAGGCTCATAAATTCCCACTTTACCGCCCATGCTAGCACTTGGTAAAAGTCCTATCGAGCCACAAACCATGCTCGCTTCGTCACTTAAAATGTCGCCAAATAAATTTTCGGTAAGTATGACGTCAAAATTTGCAGGCGCTCTTACTAGCTGCATCGCTGCGTTATCGACATACATAAAGCTAAGCTCTACTTCAGGATAGCCTTTTGCCACCTCGCTGGTCACCTCACGCCAAAGCTGGCTTGTCTCAAGCACGTTTGCCTTATCGACCATACAGACCTTTTTCTTGCGAAGCATAGCCGTCTCAAAGGCGATCTTTGCGATGCGCTCGATCTCAAATTTAGTATAGACCATCGTGTTAAACGCTCTATCTTCGCCTTTTTCACGTGGCTGTCCAAAATAAAGCCCACCAGTTAGCTCGCGAACCACGACAAAATCAACGCCCTTTAGTACCTCTGGCTTTAGTGTGCTAGCATCAACTAGCTCGTCAAAGATGATGGCTGGGCGTAAATTTGCATAAGCTTCTAGCTCTTTTCTGATCTTTAAAAGCCCGCTCTCTGGCCTTAGGTGTCTTGGCAAGCTGTCCCATTTCTCGCCACCTATCGCTCCAAAAAGCACAGCGTCGCTACTAAGCGCTGAGCTTAGCGTCTCATCTGGCAACGGCTCGCCAAAAACGTCGTAGGCTGCGCCGCCCATTAGCTTATAGTCATACTCAAATTTGATACCAAACTCAGCACTCACAACGTCTAAAACCTTTATCGCCTCGTCGATGATCTCAGGGCCGATACCATCGCCTTTTATAACGCAAATTTTATAGTTTTTCATCACCGCTCCTTAGTTCATCTTCGCTTTTGCGTACTCGATAAGGCCGCCAGCGTTTAAAAGCTCTTGCATAAATGGCGGCATAGCGTTAAATTTATACTCTTTTTTTGTACTTTCATTTACGATGACGCCGTTATCTACGTCGATCTTTAGCGTGTCGCCCTCGTTTATCTCGTCGGTTTCTTTTATCTCTAGTATCAAAAGCCCTGTGTTAAAGCTATTTCTATAAAAAATCCTAGCAAAGCTTTTAGCCACAACAGCCGCTATGCCGGCCTCTTTTAGCGCTAGTGGGGCGTGCTCTCTTGAGCTACCGCAGCCAAAATTTTCACCAGCTACGATGATGTCGCCTTTTGCTATTTTTGAGCTAAATTTAGGATCGGCGTCTTCCATGATGTGTTTTGCTAGCTCTTTTTCGTCTGAAGTGTTTAAATATCTTGCGGCGATGATGATATCAGTGTCGATATTGTCGCCAAATTTCCAAACTTTGCCTTGTTTCATTTTTAACCTTTAGTTTTGTAAATTTGGGCTGATTTTAACCAAAAGAAGCTAAATAAATAATCAAAACTCGGCAGCTATCGGTTAGAGTGGGTAAATTTAAGGTCTTTTAAGCGATGCGTATGAGCTAAGAATTTAAGTCTTACTAAATTTAGTGGCAAAATGGCTAAAAAGTAAAAATAAAAACATGCACCGCCTAGTTTAGCAGTTAATGTCGATGCTCAGTTTTATCAAGCCAGCTAGCCTCCGCCAGCAGGATTGTAAATTTAAGAGCGGTTATTTTATTCGTAGTATTCGTAGCTGATTTGTAGCTTTTTGTATAGACCGATCTCTTTTATGTCGCCGTTTTCGTAGTATTTGTCCGCGGGCTTAAATTTGACTGAGGTTTTATGCGTCAAATTTCCCCGTTCGTCCCTCGTTATGTCTTTAAACTGCAAGATTTGCCAGATTTTTGCCTCGGAGCCAAAGTAATTTACCGACGTATACTCCATCTCGTCGCCGTTTGCGGCGTAGTAATAAACCCATTTTGAGTTCGGAGTTTGCGTGATTTTTTCGTATTCGCCGTTTGGCTTGCGCTCGAAGCTTATCTCTATGCCGTGCCGCGGCTCCATATTATCTTCTATCCGCGTTAAAACGCCCTTTTCGTCGTAGACGTAGCTATCGTCTATCACTAGTTCCCTGCCCGAATACACAGCCTGAGCGATCATTTTGCCATCCTTGCCGTAGGTAGTTTTCTCTGTGCGGGGGTAAAATCTATCCTCGACATACTTTTCTTTGGCCGTTGCGACTAAATTTTCGCCGTCAAATTCGTATTCGTAGAGATAAACGGCGCTATCTTGATATTTTTTGCGGATTAGCCCGTCTTTGCCGTACTCAAACAAAACCGAGCTGTTTGGCACACCGTTTATATGCTCGGTTTCTTGCACTATATAGCCGTTTTCGTTAAACTCCGTCTGCTTCACACGTGTGTTTTCTAGCGTGCCAGAGCCATCCATAGAGTATTCATACTCCGTAGTCGTCATGCTTTTGACCTTGCCTTTTATATCCTTTTTGCTCCAGTCGCTTTCTGGCAAAATGGCCGAATTTAGAAAGCAAATCGCTGATGCCACCGCTAAAATAGCCTTTAAAATTTTCATTTTTATCCTTTTTAAACCATGCGTATCATACTCAAAAAGCGGTATAGTCAGTAAAATTCTAGCTTTTATGAGCTTAAAAATGCGCTTAAACTGGCTTAAATTTTAAGCAAGTCTGAGGTGAATTTACATTTTTTTGGGGTTTAATAAATTTAAGCCTTTGCCTTTTGCAAAATCTCTCTCATCTCATCCTCGCTAAGTGGCTCAACAAGCACGTTTGCAGCGTCAATGAAGCGATATTTTTCTTTTGGTAAATTTGCCATAAAAGCTCCATATTCACACTCATCAAGCACGTGAGCGTCACTATCATCCACGCCCACAACTAGCGTAAGTACCCAGCGCGATACCTTGCGATCCCCAAGCGCCTCTTGCGCCTGCCACGACGGAGATGGAGCATAAGGCAAGATGGTCGGTAAATTTTCACTAAGCGTATATGTGCCAAGAATTTCGTTGCCGTCTTTGTCTTGATAGAGGTGCTCTCTTGCGCTATATGCGTCAAGATACTGCACCTGCCTCATCATCTCATCAAATTTAGCCGCAGGGCTGGCACTTGCAAATATTTCATCTACCATAACCGCGTCAAACGCCACGTCTCGCTCCACGCCAGAGATATAAAGCGTTTGATTTTTCTCTTTTGCATCTTTTAACGCCTCAAGCCCCCACATGATGTCAGTCTCGTAGTCAAATTTTAAAATTTGCTCACTATCATAAATTTTTTCGTTGTCGCACTCTATTTTTGAGCCAGTTTGAGCTGAAAGTTTTGAGAGTAGCTCAAGTGCGATCTGCCAGTCACCAACGCCACTTGGAGTATAAACACGCACGATATACTCGCCATCTTCGTAGTTTAGCTCAAAGCCACGAACGCTCTTTTGCCACACGCCTGCTATCATCACGTCAGCGCCAAGCTCATTTGCGCTTGGCTCCTCTTGTGCGCTGTTAAAAAAGAAAAGCCCCTCAACAAGAGCTGAAATTTCACGCTCGCTTAGCGCCTTTGCGTATCCGCCAAGTAGCTTCTTTTTATTTTTTACACTAAATGTCAAACTCATAAATTCTCCTTTATCTAAATAGTAAGAGCACGCCGATCGTGCAAACTATGACGGCGGTGCAAATTTCAAGTAGTCTTAGGTGCGTTTGTAAAAATTTCTTTAGCACAGCTCCACCAAGTGAGTAGATATTTAGCGATAAAAACTCGATGAAAACGAGTGTTACGGTGATAACGCACATGCGAACTAGGCTAAATGGGGCGTCTTTGTCTAAAAATGTAGGCAGCAAGGCTGATAAAAATATCCACGCCTTTGGGTTTGAGACGCTAACGATGAAGCCATTTATAAACATCTGCTTTTTGCTTGGCAAATTTGAGACATTTGTAATGCTAAGCTCGCCCTTGCCAAAAAAGAGCATCGCGCCAAGATAGAGCATATAAAGGCCTGCGATGATATTTAGCACCTTAAATGCATACTCAAAATGATGTAGCACCGCGCCTACGCCCAGCATACAGCTAAACGATACAAAAGCAAGTGCTAAAAGCTGCCCAGCCATCACGAAAAATGAGTGCTTGTATCCAAGACTCATGCCAACGCTCATCGCATAAGTCATGTTGATACCTGGCATCATTGAGATCGGAAAAATCGTGACAAAAAAGAGCAAGAAATTCATAAGAGGCCTTGAAATTTTAGTGAAATGCTAAATCAAAATCTATAAATTTATGATAAAAGAGCGCTTTATTAGCAAATTTAGCCTGCTTTTGGACGTGAGAAATTTGGCTTTTGGTGCTAGGAATATAAATTTAGCGCAAAAACAAGGGCGATTTTGTGTGTATTTCACAGCCTAGATGGCAAATTTATCTTTTGCCACGTAGGCACTCTATAAATTTATTTGCCACAAAAGCTAGCTAAATTTAGAGCAAAATAGCCCCACTAAAAATTTAGAAATTTAGCCTATTACTATTAGCACGCCAAGCCCATTACTAGCGGCATTTTGATAAAAATTTAAAAGCCCAGCAAAGTGCTGTTTTAGCCTCGCTTTTATATCTTCAAATTCACTCTCGCTCCCAAAAATATTAGGATATGTCTTTGAACTAGCGAATTCTTTTAAATTTATCTTTGATAAAAGTGCGTTAATATCAACATTTTTCAACGTCTCAGCCACCTCCTTTACATCCGAAGCGTTAGCATAAGAGATCATCTCACTTAGCTCTTCGTTTAAGGCACTACGCCCAAAAATAGCCCAGCTAAAAGGCTCATTTGAGCTAAAAATATCGCCAGCTTTCAACCTTTGGGCGAAATTTATGCCAGTTAGCATCTTACACATAGCGTCCCAAAAATTATCCATGTCGTATTCGCCCAAAAGTTCGCCGCCACCGCCATTTTTGATCTTTTCTATATCATCTTGCGAGTAGGCATAGTAGTGCGCGCTGATCCCCATTTTAGAGCCTTAAATTTAATGTGAATTTGAAAAAGAGAGGGCGGAGCTATAAATTTAATAGTTCCGCCGTAATATTAAATAAGTGCAAATATCGTGAGATGCTGCACTTAGTGAGTTAAGAAAAACTCTTGAATTTTAGCCTTATCGCTTGTTTTTGTAAGAGCAAGCATCAAAAGCACTCTAGCTTTTTGAGCGTTTAGGTTGTCGCTTGTTAAAAAGCCGTATTTTGCGTCATCAACTTCGCCATTCATAGTTGTCTCGCCACTTCCCACACGTGAGTCACGAACTACCACTACGCCAGCTTTTGAAGCCTCACCAAGAGCCTCTAACACGCTAAAGTAAGGGTTGCCGTTGCCTAGACCAGCGCTAACGATGCCTTTTGCGCCGTTTTTAACAGCTACATTTACAAAGTCAGGGTTGTCATTTGCGTGAGAGTAGATGATATCAACTCTTGGAAGCTCTTTTACGCCAGTTAGGTCAAACGCTGAGCTTGCTGTGTGTTTTCTGATTGGGTTCATATAGTATTTTACATTGCCATAAAAGACTGTGCCGATCTTGCCGCTATTTGGTGATTTAAATGTATCAACGCCTGTTGTGTTAGTTTTTGTCACCTCTCTAGCTGCGTGAATTTCGTCATTCATAGTAACCACAACGCCCTTGCCTACGCTATCTTTGCTGATAGCTACATTTACAGCGTTAAATAAATTTAGTGGGCCGTCTGCGCTTAGTGAGCCACTATTTCTCATCGCACCTACAAGCACAACTGGCTTGTCGCTTTTAACGACTAAATTTAAGAAGTAAGCTGTCTCCTCCATAGTGTCTGTGCCGTGAGTAACGACGATACCATCGGCTTTGCCGCTGTTTAGAAGTTCATTTATTCTATTTGCAAGCTTAAGCCAAACTTCGTTGTTCATATCTTGTGAGCCGATATTTGAAATTTGCTCGCCTTTTATGGTAGCGATCTTGTTGATATCTGGCACGGCTGCTATTAGTTTATCGACCGTAACAGTTCCAGAAGTATAGCTTGAATCAAGCGAACCTGAGCCGCTTCCTGCTATCGTTCCACCAGTAGCTAGGATGTAGATGGTTGGCTTAGCAACCGCTAAAGTAGTACCTAAAATCATGAGCAACACCGCCTTAAAGATTAAACGCATTTTAACTCCTTTGCATTAAAATTTGCTAGAGCATTATAACGT
>NZ_POYX01000107.1:0-6418 GCF_002913865.1 Campylobacter concisus | reverse complement strand
ATTCATGGCTGTGATAGTTGTTTTTTTTATGAATATGATCTGGCCAGCCATTATATTGATAGATTGGCAAAATAATCCTAAGCACTTTTCTGGCTATTATCAACTATTTTTGAATATATTTTTGATAGTTACTGTTTTTTTGATGGGGGATAACGTTGGCTTTTAATAATATTGGTCTAATTTTCGGATCTATTGCAAGTTTTATATTTTTGATTTTTTGGCTAAAAGAGTCTAAAAATAAGGGCAGAAAGTTTATTATTAGGTATTTTTTCGTTTTTCTTGGTGCTATAATGATCATCCTGACAAATTTTATAAACATTCCTCAATTTTTTGCATACGACCTAGGTGATAGAAATTTACTCTATATCGCATTTGCTTGTTTATGTCTTCAGCTAATAGTTGATATTTGCTATGTTATTTGTGCTTTTTTTCGTAAAGATAAACAAATTGATGTATGAATATAAATAATACCTAGTAAATTTAGCAATAGTGAGTTGTGAGATATTTTAATGGGTAGTTTTATTAGCAGAATAATTGATATTGGTTTTATGCCAAACGCTTCGTGGCTATATTGGCTGGTATTTGACACTGTAGGATTACTATTTTTAAAGATGCTGATAGAGGATGTCATTTCAAGTTTATATTATTTCAAATTTAATACAAGGGGCAATATCCAGTCTATTTTATATATCTTGTTTGACCTAGTGATTATATTTTTGATCGCTTTTTTATTTTATAGGCTATATTTTAGCGCCACTAGAGTAGAGGGCATTTTGTCTCTTATAGCGAATTTATCACTCTTTCTTGTTGTTGCAGTTTGCATTTATGCTATCGTTGGGACAATTAGACATTTGGTAAAACCACGAAGCAATACTATAAAAGCCAAACCAAAATTCTTTAGAATGTCTCGCTTAAAAAGACGTAAGGAAAATTTGAAAAAATAATGGATAAAGTTTGGAGTGAGCTAATCTTGCAGCTTATGATGGGAGATCACCCATTGCTGCACTGGGTTATTTATAATATCTTTGGACTACCACTGATGTTTTATATATGGAAGGCTACAGCTATTTTCTTGCATGGCGGTATTGCCATTAGCAAAAATAATCCCATAAAAGATATAGCACTTAGGTTATTTTTTGTAGTAGTTTCATTATTCCCATTTTACTTACTTATAAAATTTACTTTTACAAAATCAAACGGCTATCTTGTCTATCCTTGTGTTTTTAGTTATATCTCTACCCTTGTTGTATTCTTGCTGGCTATCAGACCTATAAAACAAAAGCCAAGTGAAACCATAGAAGCCAAACTAAACTTTTTTAGAATGTCTCGATCAAAAAGGCGTAAAGAAAATTTGAAAAATAATGCTAGAAAGTAGAAAATATGTTTAACCGTATAGGTGGCTTTTTTATAGGATTTATGTGCTTACTTTACTGTATCTCTATGCTAGCTAACAAAAATATAAAAGTTGGTGAGAAGTTTTTTAAATTTGATGATACTGGTTATTTATACTTGCTACCAGCATTTGGATTTTTGGTGCTAAGCATTTATGGTTTTTGGATGGCTTTTAGAAAAGAGCCGCCAGTCGTACAAAGGCTAGAGGGCATGTGGTGCCCTGACTGCATGAAATTTTATCATATAGGTGAAACTACATGTGAAAAGTGCGGACAAGAGCTACTAAAATGTTATAACACACACTATGAAACAAGGCCAAAACCAAAGACCGAGCCGCTGTTTAGATCAAAGCCTAGAAATAAAAAGCGAAAGTTAAAGAGATAAATTTATAAATTTTGTAATGCAAAGGGGAGCAAGGCAAAAATAATCCGAAGGTAAAGTCATTTTGATTTTTGTTATTCTAGCGCTCTAGCTATCACCGACCACTCGTTTGCAAGCTTTTCAAGGCTAAATTTAGCATTCGCAGGGCTGGTTGATGGTAGTTTTATCACTTCATTTTTTGTCGCTTTTATGATCTCACCTTCTAAGTATTTTTTGCAAATTTCGTAAGCTTTGCCGCCATTTGCATAGACTTGTGTGATATTTGCCTCTTTAAATAAAGGCTTCAAATTTACAGGCACGATCTTGCTCATCTTGGCATCGCTTGAGCCCTCTATCTCGCATGATATCGCAGCGTCATATATCGCGATGTGATGAGAGAGTAGAAATTTTATCTTTTCATCCGTGCTTTCTGGCGTATCAGCGTTTAAAATCCTAGCCAGCACCCGCCAAAAGCGGTTTTGCGGATTTGTATAATAAAAACCAAATTTACGGGAGATGACAGAGGGAAATGAGCCTAGGATCAAAATTTTAGAGTTTTTATCAAAGATTGGCTTAAAAGGGTGCGTTTGGCTCATATTTTTGCCTTTTAAATTTATGAATAATTTTAGATAATGATATATAAAATTTGCTTTAGAAGTTAAATTTTAAGGAGCTGCAGTGCCTTGGCGCAAGATGAGGTTTTTTGATAAGGGCTGGATAAGTGGAGATCTAGACGATGATGAGTTTGAAAAGAGGATAGAGGATTATAGCTCGTATATAAGGTCTTTTTATGGCGAGCTAAAGACGCTTGAGAGAATTTTTATAGATCTAAATTTTAGTGATGCAAAGATAGTATCTTTTGCCTTTATGAAAAGCGGCGCTAGGGTTAAATTTTATATCGGAGACTTGCAAAATGGCTACTTCGAGCTAAGTGCCCTTTTTAAAAATTTTCATATAGATGACAACGCTCTTGGCGAGATCATAGCCAGTGAAGTGGCTTTTGTGGAGAAGAAATTTTATTTTTCATATATGATGAGTGATCTTAAGGAGCGTCATTTTGCCTTTGACGAGATATGCAGTATTAAATTTAAAAAAATTTCAAGCAAGATGTATTCTAGCTGCTAGAGTAAATTTTAGGTGCAAAAGCACCTAAAATTTAATTGATTTCGTCGCTAAAGTCTGCTAGGCTAAGGCGTTTTAGCTGGCGGTAGCGTCTTTGCGCGTCAGCCTTGTTTTTAGCTAGTAGCTCGTCTGCGTGTTCAGGGTTGGTTTTCTTAAGCGAGTTGTAGCGAACTTCGTTTAGCAAAAACTCTTCATAAAGCGACCAGTCAGGCTCTTTTGAGGTGATTTTTAGAGGATTTTGCCCCTCTTTTAAAAGGCGCGGATCGTATAGGTATGTCGGCCAGTATCCGCATTTTGTAGCGAGTTCGCCTTGGCCGCCTGACTGTGACAAGCCGCCTTTGATGCCGTGAGCGATGCACGGAGAGTAGGCGATGATGAGGCTTGGGCCATCATACGCTTCAGCCGCTGCGATCGCTTTTATCACGTTTGCTTGGCTCGCGTTTGAGTTGATCTGTGCTACAAAAATGTTGCCGTAAGTCATCGCGATGTAGCCAAGGTCCTTTTTCTGAGCCGGCTTGCCGCTAGCCGTAAACTGCGCTATCGAGCCTGCACGGCTTGATTTTGAGCTTTGGCCGCCAGTGTTTGAATAAACTTCGGTGTCAAGCACTAGCACATTTACGTTCTCGCCGCTTGCTAGCACGTGGTCAAGTCCGCCAAAGCCGATGTCATACGCCCAGCCGTCGCCGCCGATGATCCATTGCGACTTTTTGACGAGGAATTTCTTAAGCTCTAAAATTTCTTTCACGCCTGGCGCGCTTAAATTTTGCTCTAAGATAGGCAATAAATTTTTCGTGATCTCTTGCGTTTTAACGCCATCATTTTTGAAATTTATCCAGTCGTTGTAAAGCGCTGAAAGTGCGTTTGGCACGCTATCTATGTTGTTTCTCATTATATCTTCGATGCGGTGGCGCATGGTCTCCATCGCTACGTTCATACCCATGCCAAACTCAGCATTATCTTCAAATAGCGAATTTGCCCACGCAACGCCCTTGCCTTCGTCGTTTGTGGTGTACGGAGTAGATGGGGCAGAGCCGCCATATATCGAGCTACAACCAGTCGCATTTGCCACGATCATGCGCTCGCCAAAGAGCCTTGTTATAAGCGTGATATACGGAGTTTCGCCACATCCTGGGCAAGCGCCGTGGAATTCAAAGAGCGGCTTAGCAAAGCCAACGCCTTTAACGCTCTCTTTGTTCATGAGATCGTCTTTATAAGCGACCTTTTTAAATAGATAATCAGCGTTTTCTTGCTCGTTTTTGCCTAGCTCTTCTTCAAGCGGCACCATGACGAGCGATTTTTCCTTGCTTGGGCAGTTTTGCGCGCATAGCTCGCAGCCGGTGCAGTCTAGCGGGCTTACTTGGATCTTGTATTTTAGTCCCTTGACCTCTTTGCCTTTGGCTTCTAGGTTGTGCTCTTTTACGCCATCAGGGGCTGCGCTAAGCTCGTTCTCGTCTATCAAAAATGGCCTGATTACAGCGTGTGGGCAGACAAATGCGCACTGGTTGCACTGGATGCAGTTTTGCTCGATCCATTTTGGCACCATGACGCCAACGCCGCGCTTCTCGTAAGCCGTCGTGCCAGCTTCAAAGTGGCCGTCCTCGTAGCCTATGAAGGCTGAGACTGGCAGGCTGTCACCGCGAGCTGCATTTATCGGTTTTACGACGTTTTCGATGAAGCTGTTGCCGATGTATTTTTCCTCTTTTTGCTCATCATCTGCTAAATTTGCCCACGCAGGATCGACTGGCACTTTTATGAGCCCATTTGCGCCAACGTCAATAGCGTTGTAGTTCATCTGCACGATCGCTTCGCCTTTTTTGGCGTAGGCTTTGTGAGCGTACTCTTTCATATATTTTTGCGCATCTTCAAAAGGTATGATGTCAGCAAGCTTGAAAAACGCCGACTGCATTATGGTGTTTGTGCGGTTTTTAAGTCCGATGTCGTGCGCTAGTTTGGTTGCGTTTATGATGTAGAAATTTATATTTTTGCTAGCTAAAATTTTCTTAACTTTATTTGGTAGCTTCGCTATAGTCTGCTCTGTGTCCCAGATAGAGTTTAGTAAAAATGTGCCGTTTTCTCTTATGCCGTCAATTACGTCGTAAATTTCAAGATATGCTGCGACTGAGCATGCTACAAAGTGCGGATTTGAGACAAGATAGGTCGAGCGGATCGGCTTTTTGCCAAAGCGAAGGTGCGAGCGTGTGTAGCCGCCTGATTTTTTACTATCGTAGGCAAAATATGCCTGCGCGTAAAGATCAGTCTTATCGCCGATGATCTTTATCGAGTTTTTGTTTGCGCCCACGGTGCCGTCAGCTCCAAGGCCGTAAAATAAGCACTCTTTCACGCTCTCATCGCTTAGTGAAATTTTCTCTCCAGTCGGTAGCGACGTAAAAGTTACGTCATCAACGATACCCACTGTAAAGCCATCTTTTGGCTCGTTTTGGTTTAAATTTTCAAATACAGCTAGCATCTGCGCAGGATCGACGTCCTTTGAGCTTAGGCCGTATCTGCCGCCAACTATGACTGGTGCGTCCTTTTGGCCGTAAAACGCTGCTTTTATGTCAAGATATAGCGGCTCGCCAAGGCTGCCAGGCTCTTTTGTGCGGTCAAGAACGGCTATGCTTTTCACGCTCTTTGGCATCACGTCAAAGAGATACTTCGTGCTAAACGGGCGGTATAAATGCACCTTGATGATGCCCACCTTTTCGCCTTTTGCGTTTAGATAATCAACGACCTCTTCAAGAGTCTGCGTCACTGAGCCCATGGCTACGATGACACGCGTAGCCTCAGGGTCGCCGTAGTAGTTAAACGGCTTGTAGTCACGGCCGGTAACTTTTGAAATTTCAGCTAGGTAGTTTGCTACGATATCTGGCACTGCATCATAGAAGCGGTTACTTAGCTCTCGTGTTTGAAAATATATATCGTCATTTTGCGCTGTGCCTCTTGTTTTTGGGCTCTCTGGGCTTAGCGCTTCGTCTCTAAATTTCTGTAGTGCCTCTCTATCAAGGAGTCTATCAAAGTGTGCGTAGTCCATTACTTCTACTTTTTGAATTTCATGGCTCGTTCTAAAGCCATCAAAGAAGTGTAAAAATGGCACTCTGCCCTTGATCGCTGCTAAATGCGCCACACCAGCGATGTCCATCACCTCTTGCACTGAGCCGCTTGCTAGCATAGCAAAGCCAGTTTGGCGACAGGCGTAGATATCTTGGTGATCGCCAAATATTGAAAGTGCCTGCGCTGCTAGCGAGCGAGCTGAGACGTGGATGACGCCAGGGAGGAGCTGGCCTGCTATTTTATACATATTTGGAATTTTTAAAAGTAGGCCTTGAGAAGCTGTGTAGGTCGTAGTTAGCGCGCCAACTTGCAGCGAGCCATGCACCGTGCCAGCTGCGCCGCCTTCGCTTTGCATCTCTACTACTTTTACTGGCATACCAAATAAATTTTTCTTGCCCTGCGCTGCCCATAGGTCAGTGTAGTCAGCCATAGGCGAGCTAGGAGTGATAGGGTAAATTCCAGCTACTTCGGTAAATGCGTATGACGCGTAAGC
>NZ_POYX01000106.1:0-26309 GCF_002913865.1 Campylobacter concisus | reverse complement strand
CTATTAAATTTTAATGCCAACGCTATAAATTTCTGAATTTAAGCTAGCTATTATTAGTTTGTTTTAAATTCTACTTTGATTATATTGTTGTTCGTTTTGGCAGAATTTAGAATTGTAAATGCGCCGCAATATTATATGATATTTTGTTGGTTCTAAAGAGCAATTGCTAGATATTTATAAGGAGAAAATAAAATTCCAGAATAGCCTATTTTGTGTTGTAAATTTCCCAACTTTGCCTAAAAGATAAATGTTGTTTTCCTATAAAATTACGACCCAAAATAATATAAATTTCTAAATTTAGAGCCAGCTTTTTAAATTTTCGGTGTTGTACCGAGCTAAGGGCTTGGCAGATGATATTTATTTTTGTGGTGCAAATTTACAAGGAAGTTTATGGAGTTTGAAGGGCAAGGGGGCGGATACTTTTCACAAACGCTGGCATGGTGCCATTTAAGAGCATCTTCACAGGTGAGTGCCACGCCTAACGCCACCTATCCGCACTAGCCCTTAAACCTGCATAAGAGCTGGCGGAAAGCACAACGACCTTGATAATGTCGGCTACACAGCGCGTCATCACACATTTTTTGAGATGCTTGGAAATTTTAGCTTTGGCGAATACTTCAAAAAAGAGGCGATTTCTTACGCTTGGGAATTTGTCACAGAGGCGCTAAAACTACCAAAAGATAAGCTCTACGTCACAGTTCACGAAACCGACGATGAGGCGTTTGAAATTTGGAGCTCACACATCGTAAAAGAGAGAATTTACCGCTTTGGCGACCATGATAACTTCTAGCAGTCGAGATACTAGACCATGCGGCCCTTGCAGTGAAATTTTTTTACGATCAAGGCGATGGGGCTGAAGATAGCGCAAATTTGATATTAAATGATCTATGATATGGCAAAATACGAGCTAAAGCCAAAATCAAAAATACAAACAAAATACAATAAAACCAAACCAACTCAGGTAAATTTCTAAAAAGCAAATTCTAAATTTATCCAGTCCCAAACCAACCTAAATTTGCAAGTCAAACTCTACAAATTTCTAAATTTTACTCTGAAAAAGACGATCTTAGTTTAAACTATCTCGTAAAGGATTTGAAATGATAGGTGGCGTAAATTTATATAGCGGTTTTCAAAATATCAAGCCCAGCACAGACGAAAATTCTTTAAATTTATCATCTCAAAAATTAGTTCAAAACGCCAACCAAAATAGCGATCAGATAAATTTAAATCAGATAAATGAGAGTAAATTTAGCAAAGATGATAAGCCGCTAAAATTTGTTAAAGACAACTCACTCACAGGCATGGCCGCTAATGGCAAGATAAGCATCTGGGGCAAGCTCATGGGATACGACAAGCAAATGAGCCAAGATGAGATAGATGAGCTTAAGAGCTTTGTTAGCCAGACTGGAGCGCTTGGCTTTGGAAGACTTTACGAATCGATCATCGGATACTATCCAACAAACGTCGATCTATTCGCAAAAGAGTACACGTCAAAAGATGATAGCGGCACCTTGCTCGGACTTGGCCGCAAGAGCCATGTGGAGGGCTTTGAGATACTTGATAAGGACCTGAGCGTCGAGGAGTTCAAGGATAGGTGGCTGGACTATGCGCTGAGGCAATATCTTGGCGAGAGGGTCGGCGTGGAGAGTATCACGATAGGCAAGAAGGCTATCTCAATGCTAACTAGCACGAACAAGCCACCGATCGAATATGAGACAATGCAAAGCATAAATTTCACTGACGATGAGAGCAGGCAGAGATTTTTAACGCTGATGAAGGCTGGCATGAAGAGCGGGGCGAAATTTAAAGAGGTAATAGAGGGCGTGCTGTCGCTTTACAATGTGCAAAACACGGACAAGCTTGATGGCAACAAGGTCTATGCCTCGGTGATCGGCCGAAGCGAGAAGCTAGCGACCTACGATATAAATAAGGACGAGAAATTTGCCTATCTAAAGGAGCTAATGCGCCTTGAAAAAAGTGGCATAGATATACTAAAGCTGATGGAGAAAAGCCAGAAAAAGCAAAATTTAGACGTAAAAGCCTAGCTGTTTATAAATTTAACCTCCAAAGCGATATTTTTACTTTCAAGTGATACAATTTTGATTTTAATTATTACATTTTGCTTTTAAATTTGACGGGAGCTCTAATGAAAAAACTTATTTGGTTAAATCCTGTTGTAAAAAACATCTACGACTTTGCAGCGCTTAAAGAAATTTTGCAAGAGAAAGGTTTTAGTGTAGTAGAGTGCGAAAAAGATCACGTTAAAAGTGTAAAAAACGCATACAAAAACGCTCTTGCGCAAAAGGAGCTTATTTACGATAGCCGCTGTCCGAGGGCTGTAAATTTCATCAGGACAAATTTCAAAGAGCAGGCTGCTCTTATCTCAAATTTAAACCCCATTTTAATAGAAAGCGCCATCGAGCTTAGCTCAAAGCTAAAAGAAGATGAGTGGCTTTACGTGACGACGCCCTGTGAGGACTTGGCAGAGCTTGGCAGGGGGCTAAATTTAGCGCGAATTACATTTTTGACGTGGAAAAGCTTTAGGGGGCAAAATGAGATAAATTTAGAGATGAAAAGGCTAGGGACAAGCCCGATACCGCCGGAATTTTTCACAAATTTGGGCGTAAAAACACTAAGTCTTAGCAGTAAAGAGAAGATACAAAACGCCCTTTTATATAAATCTAGCGAGCTTAAAAACTACCAGATCATCGAGCTTTTATACTGCGAAAACGGCTGTCATAACGGAGATGGGCTGTGAGAGAAATTTTTAAAAAGAGCATTTTAGTTCTCGTGATCTTTGCCATCTGGCAGGTCGTTTGCGAGCTAGAAATTTTCACGCCGTATATCTTGCCAAGCCCCATTGCGACCTTTAAGACGATGTATGGCATGAGCCTAAGCGGCGAGCTTGCTACGCATACTATCATCAGCTTTAAGCGCATATTTGCAGGATATGCTCTCTCGTTTGCCCTAGCCCTCGTGCTTGGCGGCATAGCGGCACTTTTGCCAAAGATCAGCGTTTATTACGAGTGGATACTGGAGTTTTTTAGAAATATCCCGCCGCTTAGTTTGATCGCCATTTTGGTGCTTTGGTTTGGCATAAACGAGACGCCAAAGATCATCATTATCATCCTAGCTTCGTTTTTTCCGATGTTTCTTAGTATCCAAAAAGGGCTAACGAGCTGCGACGTGAAGCTCATCGAGGTAGGTAAAATTTTTGGCTTTAGCAAATTTGAGATTTTTTACAAGATCATCTTAAAAAGCGCGCTAAAAGATATCTTTGTCGGCATGCGAATAGGCTTTGGCTACGCCATGCGCGCGATCATTGGAGCTGAGATGATAGCGGCTTCAAGCGGGCTGGGGTATCTCATACTTGACGCAGAGGAGCTTTCACGTGCAGATAGGATATTTGTGGGCATTTTTACGATCGGCATTTGCGGCGTGCTCATAGATAGGATATTTTTACTTTTGATAGCGAAATTTAGCCTTTTGCGAGGTGAGAAATGATAGAAATTTCAAATTTATCCAAGCATTTTTTTATAGGCGAAAAGCGGATCGACGTTTTAAGAGAGCTAAATTTAAGCATAAAAAAAGATAAGATCACCGTCATACTCGGCAGGAGCGGATGTGGCAAAACGACGCTTTTACGCCTCATCGCTGGCCTTGAGAGCGTAAGCCTTGGCGAGATAAAATTTAAAGAGCAAGCAAAGATCGGCTTTGTCTTTCAAGAGCCCCGTCTCATGCCCTTTCTAAACATCTATGAAAACATCGTTTTCCCACTTAAAAAGCAGGAGATTGAGCCAGCAAAGATAGAGGCACTTATATCGATGATAGGGCTTAGCGACTTTAAATTTGCCGCCGTTTCGCAGCTCTCTGGCGGTATGAGCTCGCGCGTTTCGCTTGCAAGGGTGCTTGCATATGAGGCAAATTTGATCCTTATGGACGAGCCGTTTGCCGCGCTTGATGCCTTTACGAGAGCTAGCATGCAGGCTGAAATTTTAAAAATACAAGCTGGCAAAACCATCATTTTTGTCACGCACAACATCGACGAGGCGCTATTTTTGGCTGATGAGATCATCTTGCTTGAAAAGGGCGGGATAAAGTCAAACTACGATCTATCAAATTTAGCAAGGCCAAGAGATCTGCTAAGCGAGGAGCTAATAGCGATAAAACGCAAAATTTTGAGTGAAATTTAGGCAAATAAAATGATAATTAAAACCAAAATGAAGCAAAAGATTATATAATCTTGAAAATTTTTAAAAGGAGTAAGTATGAGAAAGTTTTTTAAGGTTTTGTGTGCGGCCTCTTTGCTTTGCCTAGTCGCAAACGCAAGCGAGGGCTTAGATAAGATCGGCATGACCTACGTCAAATCGCCGCTAAACGTCCCTTCGATCGTCGATAAATTTAAAGGCTTTTACGCAAAGTCTTTTGGTGTGCCAGTTGAGTACTCTGAGATCACTTCAGGTGCGAAGCAGACGCAAGCGCTCGCTTCAAATTCGCTCCAGTTTCTAAACTGCGTGGGTGGCACTTCGGTCATACTTGCAGCTGCAAATAAGGCTGATATAAAGATCATAAGTGCTTATTCAAGGGCACCTGAAGCCTTTGTCATATTTTCAAAAGATCAAAACATCAAGTCGCCAAAAGATCTAAAAGGCAAAAAAGTAGCAGGCCCAAAAGGCACTATCTTAAATGAGCTTTTGGTGAGATACCTAGCTCTTGGCGGTCTTAGTATAAACGACGTAGAGTTCATCTCTATGGGCATCCCAGCTGCGCAAGCCGCACTTGAAAACGGCAGCGTCGATGCAGCACTTCTTGCGGGACCAGCAGCTTACAACGCTCAAAAATCAGGCCTAAATGTAGTGACAACTGGCAAAGGCGTCATCACTCCAGTCATCGTCACGGCAACAAGCGGAGAGTTTTATAAAAAGCATAAAGATGTGGTTGAGAAATTTAAAAAGGCTCAGGATGAAATTTTGGCCTACATCAAAGCAAACGAGGACGAAGCGCTTAAATTTACGGCTGAAGAGACTGGGCTTAGCATAGAGGCGGTAAAGAGTATGTATCCTCAGTACGACTTTAGCTCAAAGATCACGGCTGAAGATATAAAAGCGCTTGAAGCTACACAAGAATTTATGCTTGAAAGTAAGATGATAGAGCATAAAATCGATATAAAATCACTTCTACTAAACTAAACTTAAAGGGCAATTTTGCCCTTTTTTCTCACAAAAAAATACTAAAATTTAAAGCCAAAACGCCACCAGCAAAAGCCTAGAAAACGTTTGTTTGCACTTTATCTGCTATAATAGCTAAAAAATTTAAGGAAAAAATATGATCCCATTTAGTGATGAAGAGCTTTTAAAACCAGTGACTGCGAGTTTGCAAAAGGTGCTACCTATGCTTGAAAATGACGGCGGCGGCATGGAGCTACTTGGCATAAAAAACGGCAAAATTTACGTAAGGCTCACAGGACATTGTCACGGATGCGCAGCCAGCACGACCACGCTAAAATACGGCATCGAAAGGCAACTTCGCATCGACATTCATCCAGAGCTTGAGGTCATAAATGTTCCAATAGGCGAGGAATTTAACATTGATGGATTATAAAAAAGTAGGCATAAAACATTTTAAACGCTCTAAATTTAAAGATGCGATCTTTTACTTTTCGCTAGCCTACGAAAAGACACGCGAGAAGGATCTGCTATTTTTGATACAAATTTGCTCTCTTGGCGAGGAAAATGCCGAGGAGGCAAAGCTCTTGTTTGACTACTACATGGCTAAGGTAAGAGCCGGCGAGGACGACGAGGGCGTGGAGGAAATTTTAAAAATTTTAGAGTCCAGAGACGAGGAGAGCGAGTATTTTGAAGAGCAAGACGCGATAAGCTACGAGGACTTTAAAAGAGCAGTTTATAAGGATGGCAGCTTTAAAAAGGTCTTTGAAAACATCATGTTCTCAACCAAGGTGATGATCTCAAACAAAGACGATTTTTTGGAATTTTTAGGAAATTTGATAAAAAATGACTTCATCGATATGAGTATGAACTATCTTGAGAGTGCGGCGGTGATGTTTGGCGGCGACGAGCGTATAGATCAGCTTTTTAAAGAGATACAAAAAAGACAAAACGATGAAAATATCAGTAGAAAATAGCTTCATAACAGATGACTCAAACGAGTGCGAGCAGGGTGCATACTTTGTGCAAACTACTGCAAATGCGAAATTTGTAGAACACGCGGCAAAAAACGGCGCTAAGATAATCACTCTTGAAGAGTGCAAAAAGCTTTTAAAGATCGATGAAAGCTTAAAAATAGTTGGCATCACAGGGACAAATGGCAAGACCACGACGGCTGCGGCTATCTACGAAACCCTGCGAAATTTAGGTAAAAAATGCGGCCTAAGTGGCACCAGGGGGGCATTTATAGAGGGCGAGCAGATAGATGACAAGGCGCTTACGACAAGTGCCATTTTAAAGACGCTCTCATACCTCAAAGCAGCCAGCGAGCAGGGCTGTGAGTACTTCGTGATGGAGGTTAGCTCACACGCGATCGCTCAAAAACGCATAGAGAGCTTAAAATTTGCTCTTAAAATTTTTACAAACCTAACGCAAGATCACCTAGACTACCACAAGAGCATGGAGGAATACGCGAGAGTAAAATCAAGCTTTTTTGACGATGAGAGCGTAAAACTCATAAACATTGACGATGGCGGAGTTAAATTTAACCCAAAAAACGCCTACACATACGCGATCAAAAAGCCAGCCAGCTTTGCGCCGATAGTTTATGGGCTAAAAGACGGCATAGACGCAGTTATCAAGACGCCAAATGGTGATGTGGAGATAGACTCAAGCCTTCAAGGCGAGTTTAATCTTTACAACCTAATCGCCGCTCTTGGTGCCGTTTGCCTGCTAGAGCGCCCAGACGCGGCCGCACTTTCAAAGGCGATAAGTAAATTTAAAGGCGTGAGCGGCAGAATGGAGGTTGTTAGCACCGATCCGCTAGTCATCGTAGATTTTGCCCATACACCAGATGGCATAGAAAAGGTTCTAAACTCGCTTAGACATCTAAATTTGATCGCAGTCTTTGGCGCAGGTGGCGACAGAGATAGGACAAAGCGCCCTAAAATGGGAGCAATAGCCCAAAAATACGCAAGAATTTGCATCGTCACAAGTGACAATCCAAGAAGCGAAGAGCCAGAGAGCATAATCGATGAAATTTGCGCTGGCATGAGCCAAAATGAAAATTTGATACGAAATGCCAACCGCAAAGAGGCGATCGCTCTAGCCATTAGCAAGCTAGAGCCTGGCTGGGCGCTTGTCATACTTGGCAAAGGCGACGAGCCATATCAGGAGATAAAGGGCGTCAAGCACCCATTTAGCGACAAAGAAGTGGTGCTTGAAATTTTATGTAGATAACTTTTGAAAGGAAAAACGATGAAAATTTTAAATTTAGCCTTTGTAGCTGCTTGTAGCGCGCTGCTACTAGGATGTGCCACTGCTCAAAAAGAGCCGCAAAAGCTACAATCTAGCGCAAACCAAAAGAGCTATCTGGTGAGCAACCTACCTCAAAATATAGAGTATGACGGCCAAATTTATCACCAAAAATACCAAAATGAATTTACGGTGGAGTATTATTTGGAAGATGAGGGTGGCTATGGATGGAGTAAGCTAATCAGCGTTACCTATGCGCCAAGCATCAAAAACATAGATGATTTTATAACAGCGATAAAAAAAACCACAGATCCAAAAAAGGGCAAATTTAAGATAGAAAAGATAGGTAGCGACAGCTCTTACCGTGAGGAAATTTACTATCCAGAGCCAAATAATCCAAAATTTAACAGCTACGAGATAACTCTAGACGTTGCCAAAACGAGCGAGTGTGGACTAGTTGGCGTATCTTTTGCTAGAAATTTCAAAACCCTTGACGATCTAGAAAAGACGCTAAAGGCAGAGAAATTTAACGAGAAATTTTTAGCAAACAGACCAGTGATAGAGTGCAAATAAACTAAACAAGGCGGAAAATGACAATAGAAATTTTAGCTAGTAAGATCCACAGGGCCGTCGTAACAGACGCAAATTTAAACTATGTTGGCTCGGTAAGCATCGGCGAGGAGCTTATAAAGGCTGCAAATTTGATAGAAAATCAAAAGGTTGAAATTTTAGACGTAAATAACGGCGAGAGATTTGCCACATACGTGATAAAGGGCAAAAAAGGTGAAATTTGCCTAAACGGCGCGGCTGCTAGAAAGGTCTGCGTAGGAGACGTGGTCATCATAGTGGCTTATGCTAGTATGAAATTTAAAAAGGCTAAGAAATTTAAGCCAACCATCGTGCATGTAAATAACAAAAACGAGATCATAAAGGAGTAGGCGATGTTTGAGGGATTTGACTTTTCAAAGATGGGGCAGATGCTTGAGGATGTGCAAAAGCAAGCCAAGCAGATGGAAGAAGAGAGCAAAAATAAAGAATTTGGAGCAAAAAGCGGCGGTGGGCTAGTTAGCGTGAGAGCAAACGGCAGCGGCGAGATACTTGATATCAGCATAGATGATAGCTTGCTTGAAGATAAAGAGAGCATGCAAATTTTGCTAATAAGCGCCGTAAATGACGTGCTAAAGTCGGTTGAGGCCGATAAGAAAAACACCGCTTCAAGGATGCTTGGCGGCCTTGCTTCGATGGGGATAAAATGAGACTAAATTATAAATTTGCCCTTGCTTTTTTACTATCAGCGCTTTGCCTAAATGCCGATCCTAGGCCTACGCAAGAGGACTTTAACGCCTGCTTTGAAAAGAACAAAAACTCAATCGTCTCGGTAAATAAACACTTTGGCGTGGCTATCACTAAAAATTTGATCGCAGTGCCAAAAAGCGACGGAGCGCCACTTGGCGAATATGTCAAATTTGACCCATATTTGCAGCTCTTTTTGGTGCGCTCTAGCAAGGAGCTAAGCCCTGTCGTGATGGCCGATGAGACCAACGAGGAGCGCATCAAAAAGAGCACTTGGGTTGGAATTTTAAACGATGCAAACAACACCGTCATGGGTCACATCAAGTCTTTAGGGCAAAATTTAGGCGACTTTGACACGCTAAGCTTCGAGTATAACGCGACTGGCGAGATAAACACGCCTTGTTGTAAGATGATAGGCATAGCTGTTGGAGCTGATAAATTTATACCAAACCGCTATTTAAAGCACTTTGTATCTTATGATGACGTCTATTACGGCGATATCGGCGTGAAATTCTTGCAAAAAGAGGATAAATTTTTTGTGGGTCTTGTTGATCCACTGGGCCGCGGCAAGATGCTTATGATAGATGATGAGCTTGTTACGATAAATGGCATAAAACCAAAGAGCCTAAGAGAGCTAAACGAGATGGTTCTTTTTGCTCCAAAGGGCGCGAAGCTTGACATCATCGTGAAGCGTGATAGGCAGGAGCTGCTCTTTCAAGTGCCAGTAAGCGGCGAGGTGAAATTTAACCAAAGCTTAGAAATAAACGCCCCTTCAAGCCTTGATCTGCCAAATTTAAATATCATGCCAAAAGCGGCTGCGAGCTTGCTTGATGATAAAATTTTGGTTGATTATGGTGTCACGGTCGATAAAAATTTAGTCGTTACAAAGGTCGAGCCAAAGTCAAATGCTGAAAATTTTGGCATCAAGATAGGCGATAAAATTTTAGGCTACAACAAAGAGAGTGTGAGCGACCGCGAGGAGCTTTTAGAAAAGATAAGCGACCTGCAAAATTTCGTGCTTTTATTTAGTAGAAATGACTTTCAGTTCTTTGCAAGAGTGCCAAAATGAGCCTACTTGAGGACTTTGTAAAATTTCTAAACGCAAATTTGCCAAAGGCGTCTGGCTTTCACCCTTACTACGAGGAGGCGCTTGGCGTTATGCTAAAGGCTGGAGGCAAGCACTTTAGGGCGCTTTTGCTTCTTGGCGTGGTCGAAAATGTGGATAAAAGCCTCACGCAAAAGGCGATGAGAGTGGCTTTGGGGCTTGAGATGATGCATACATACTCGCTCATACACGACGATCTTCCTTCGATGGATAACGCAAGCCTAAGACGCGGCACGCCAACGCTTCACGTAACATACGACGAGACGACTGCGATACTTGCAGGAGATGCACTAAATACGCATGCTTTTTATGAAATTTCACGTGCTGATCTGCCAGCTCAAATACGCATAAAATGCGTGGAAATTTTAAGCGAGAATGCTGGCGTTAGCGGCATGGTGCTAGGTCAGGCGCTGGATTGTTTTTTTGAAAATACAAACAAAGAGGATATCAAAAGAGCAAAGGCTAAATTTGGCCTCTCTGGTAAGATGCTAAGCCTTGATGAGCTAGTATTTTTACATATCCACAAAACCGCAAAGCTCATCGCTGCAAGCCTAAAAATGGGCGCTGTGATAGTAAATTTAGACGAAAAAGAGTGCGATAAAATTTATGATATCGGCCTAAAGCTTGGGCTTGCTTTTCAGATACAAGATGACATCATCGACCTTACAAGCGACGAGGCGGCCGCTGGAAAGCCCGTGCACAACGACCTATCGAAAAATTCATTTACAAATTTACTCGGTCTATCTGGCGCAAAAAAGAAAAAAGATGAGCTAATAGGCGAGATAGAAGAGGCATTAAAACAGATAGATGCAGGCATAGCAAAGATGATCTTAGAGCTTACGGACAAGCACCTAAGATAAGCGCATAAATTTAGTAAATTTATATCACTTTTTAGACATTTTGAGCAAAAATGCAAGGCAAGTTTTAATCACTTTTTTGTATAATCTGACGCAATAAAAGGAGATCATATGCTAAAAAAACAAGCCGATACTATAAGATTTTTGTGCGCTGATATGGTGCAAAACGCTAACAGCGGACACCCAGGTGCTCCTATGGGCCTAGCTGATATCATGGTGGTTTTAAGCAACTTTTTAAAACACAACCCTAAAAATCCAAAATGGCTAAATAGAGATAGGCTCGTTTTTAGCGGTGGTCACGCATCAAGCTTGGTTTATAGCTTTTTGCACCTAAGCGGCTACGATCTAAGCTTAGACGAGCTTAAAAATTTCCGCCAACTTGGCTCAAATACACCAGGACACCCAGAGATTCACACTCCAGGCGTTGAGGTGGCTACTGGCCCACTTGGTCAAGGCATAGCAAACGCAGTTGGCCTAGCCATGGCAGAAAAATACGCTGCAAACGTGCTAAATGAGCCAGATAATAAAATAATCGATCATAAAATTTACTGCCTTTGTGGCGACGGCGATCTTGAAGAGGGCATAAGCTACGAGGCATGTTCAATCGCAGGAAATTTAAGACTAGACAACCTTGTGCTCATCTACGACTCAAACAACATCACGATCGAGGGTGACACAGCGATCGCATTTAGCGAGGATGTCAAGGCAAGGTTTGAGGCGCAGGGCTGGGAGGTCGCACGCATCGACGGACACGACTTCAACCAGATCGAATTTGCACTTGAGCAAGCAAACGAGAAAGAGTCGCCATATCTCATCATCGCAAACACGCACATAGCACGCGGCGCAATGGAGCTTGAAGGCAGCCACCACAGCCACGGCGCACCGCTTGGCGAAGAGATCATCAAAAAGGCAAAGGCCGCAGCTGGCTTTGACCCTGAGAAGAAATTTGCTATCGATGAGGACGTGCTTTTAAGATTTAGAGGTGCAGTTGAAAAGGGCGATCTTGAAGAGACGATGTGGAACAAAAAGGTTGAGGCGTTAAGCATTGAAGGCAAAAATTTATTAAACTCACTTCTTAATCCAGACTTTAGCAAGATCGAATTTCCAGACTTTAGCGACAAAAAACTAGCCACAAGGGATACAAACCACGTCATTTTAAACGAGATAGCTAAAAAACTTCCTGGCTTTATCGGCGGCAGCGCTGATTTAGCTCCGTCAAACAAGACTGAGCTAAAGGGCATGGGTGACTTCCCAAATGGCAAAAATATCCACTATGGCATCAGAGAACACGCCATGGCAGCTATCAACAACGGCATCGCTAGATACGGCCTTTTCTTGCCATTTTCAGCGACATTTTTTATCTTCAGCGACTATCTAAAGCCAAGTGCTAGGATAGCAGCGCTAATGGGTATCAAGCACTTTTTTGTCTTTACGCACGATAGTATCGGCGTTGGCGAAGATGGTCCGACACACCAGCCTATCGAACAGCTTAGCACATTTAGAGCGATGCCAAATTTCTACACTTTCCGCCCAGCTGATGGCAACGAAAACGCAGCTAGCTGGCAAGCGGCTCTAAATTTAAACGCTCCAAGCGCATTTGTGCTTAGCCGCCAAGGACTTGATCCACTTGCAAAAGGCGAATTTGGCGAGGTTGGCAATGGCGCATATCTTTTAAGTTCAGCAAAAGAAGCAAAGATCACATTTATAGCAAGCGGCAGCGAGGTCTCACTCTGTGTAAAAGCAGCCGCACTTTTAGCTGAGCAAGGCATCGGTGCAAACATCGTATCAGCGCCTTGTTTTGACCTACTTTGTGAGCAGCCAGCTGAGTATGTGGCTAGAATTTTAGATAAAAATACAACGATCATCGCAGTTGAGGCTGCAACTGGCTATGAGTGGTATAAATTTGCTGACGCAGTTTATGGCATGAATAGCTTTGGCGCTAGCGGCAAGGCAAATGAGCTATTTGATCACTTCGGATTTACTCCGCAAAAGCTTGCAAATTTTGCTAGCGAACTTATATAAAATTTAACTTTGGGGAGTAAAATCCCCAGCTGCAATCTATAATCAAAAAGGCATTTTATGGAAATTTCTCACGTTATCGTTTTGGCCTTGGTGCAAGGCATAAGCGAGTTTTTGCCGATATCAAGCTCGGCTCATCTCATCTTGGTGCCAAAGCTACTTGGCTGGCCAGATCAAGGGCTTGCTTTTGACGTGGCAGTGCATGTTGGTACGCTAAGCGCGATACTTTTTTATTTTAAAGATACGATTTTTAAGCTACTTCGCGACTTTTTTGCCTCGATCGCGCAACGAAAGATGGTGGGCGATAGCTTGCTTGTCTGGTGCGTGGGATTTGCCACTATCCCAGTTGGCATCTTTGGGCTTTTGTTTAACAACGTGATCGAAGAGTACGCAAGAAGCGGCGTTGTGATCGCAGTTACTACGATCATTTTTGGCATCGCACTTTACTTTGCTGATCTTCGCTCAACAAACAAAAGCGAATACGAAATGACCATAAAATTTGCTCTCATCATAGGCTTAGCGCAGGCTGTGGCGCTCATCCCTGGCGTCTCAAGGTCAGGCATAACGATGACAGCGGCACTTTTTTTAGGATTTAGCCACAAAGGCAGTGCAAATTTCTCATTTTTACTTTCGATACCTGTCATCATCCTAGCTGGCGGACTTGAGAGCATCAAGCTTATAAAAGATCCAAACGCTCTGCCTTGGAGCGACATCGCTCTTGGCGTCATGATAAGTGCAGTAAGTGCTTATATTTGCGTGAAGCTATTTATGGGGATCATCTCAAGGATCAGGATGCTACCTTTTGTCATCTACCGCTTGATCTTGGGTGCGTTTTTGCTCTATCTATTTTTATAAATTTAAGTTGTAAAATGGCTAGGCTAAGACCTAGCCAAAATGATAAATTTGCCAAAAAGCTTGGCAAATTTACTCCTCTTTTTTATCTTTTTTTATGACGTTTAAAAAGTCTTTTGCGGCTTGATAGGCTCTATCGCCAAATTTCTTAGCTTCTGTTTTTATATCCATTTGTTTGATATCTTCAAGCTTGTCGTTTGCCTTTTTTTCAAACTCCGCGATATCTTGTTTGAGGCCTTCAAGTTTATCATTAGCGTCAAAATTTAGCTTTAGTTTTTTGCTCTTGTCATTTAGCTCTTGCTTTAGAGCTTCAAATTTATTGTTCGCCTCGCTCACAAGCTTTGCAACGCCGTTTGATTTTAGCTCTTCAAGCCTTGAGCTGATCTGCTCTATCGCTTGATCACTTATGCGTTTAAATTTTGCTAGATTTGTGTCAAGCTCGCTATTTATCACGCTTTCGATCTCGCTTTTAGCTACGCCATCAAATTCATTTTCAAGCTCTTTAAGAAGCGCTATAAACTCTTCATCTACGTTTTTTAAATTTAAAAGCTGTGAGTTTAGCCTTAGCTCGTCTGGAGCAAATTTAGCCTCATCTTTTAGCTTTTCAATAGCTCTTAAAATGCCATCTCTCGTACCATTTATCGCGCCTTTTATGAGCTCTTTTGCAAAGATGTGCCCCTCATTTGCTAAATTCCCCGCTGCACTGATGATATTTTTTGAAATTTCAAACATTCGCTCTTTGCTAAACTCCCCACCTCTTATCGCAGAATAGGTCATATTTTTAGCTATCGCGCCAGCGGTCTCTTCTACGTCCTTTGCGCCCTCAAGCGTCGTTAAAAATGCGATTTGAGCGCTCTCTTTTAAGATGCCAAGCATTCTCGTTTCTCTAATGATCGCGTTGTTTAAAAGCTCTAAAATTTCCTCTTTTTCACCAAAATTTCTATCTTTTACGACCTCTTCAGCCGCTTCAAATGAAATTTTTAGCCTATTTTTTATCTCTTCTCGCTTTGCCTCGATGGTTCTATTTATCTCATCTCTTTTATCAAATAGCTCATAAAGCTGCTTCTCTTCGCCGCTAACTAGGGCCTGATTTATCCCCTCCATAGCGCTTTTTAGATTTTTGGCATTTATGAGGCTCTCTTTATCCATCTTGTCGTAAAGCTCGTTCATCTTTTGCTTCAAAAGATCAGGCAGTGCGTTTTCATCTTTGTCTGAGACATCCTTAAAAAAGTCGTTGCAAAGAGCCTTTATGCTAGTTAGTAGCCCCTCGCTATCTTTATAATCATGTAAATTTTGCTCAAGTTTATCCATATTTTTACCTTATAAAACATATTTTGCTTCGTGTTTTAGGGCTGAAAATATCTCCAGTCTCTCTTCTTCGCTCAAAACTAGCACCGCTAGATCATAGCTCGCGTACTTTTTATCCTTGCTAAATTTAGAAAAAACTAGCTTAAATTCCCTATCTTTTACTATATCTTTCACCTTTGCCTCTGCCTCATCACTCGCATCAAAGATCACTTTGTACTCCCAGTGTGTTGGGTAGTCGATCTTTGGTTTTTTATTATTTAGATCGCATATACTCGCCACTTTTGCCTCCTTTTTTGCTCTCTAGTACGATGTTTCCGATCTCCATACCTTTATCTATGGCTTTTACCATATCATAAATAGTAAGAAGTCCCACGCTTACGCCTGTTAGCGCTTCCATCTCGACGCCTGTTTTGCCCTCTATCTTGACACTCACAAAAAGCTTAAAAGCGCAAATTTCAGGCAGCTCCTCGATGTCACAATCCACGCCCAAAATGGCCAGTGGATGGCACATAGGTATTAGCTCGCTTGTCTTTTTAGCGCCCATTATCGCAGCGACAACGGCTGTTTGTATGACTGGGCCTTTTTTGCCTGTGTTTTCTTTGATCGCCGTAAAGGCCTCTTTGCTCATTTTGATGATCCCACTAGCAGTTGCTACTCTTTTAGTTGGATCTTTTGGGCTTACATCGACCATCTTTGGACGGTCTTTTTCATCTAAATGTGTTAGCATTATCTCTCCTTTTTTTGGTGGATTATAGCCTATTTAAACAAATTTAAGTTATCAGCAAATTTAAGCAAAAAATATCAAAAATCTAAAATTTAGCCCTCGCTCAAAACGCAAGAGAAATTTTTCATTTCTTAATATAATTATATAATTTAAATAATTTTTTTAAAGAAATATTTATAATTTAAATTTTTAATGCAAAGAAAGCCTAAAATACGAATTTTTATAGATAATAAATTTTATCAAAAATATATTTCTATCCATTAAATTCCAAAGTCTATTTATTGTAAATAGCAAAATTTAAAAAAAATTATTGATATTTTTCTTTAAAAGCTTAAGAAAACAAATTAACTTCTAATTTGCTTTTAAGATATGAATATGTATATTTTTGTTAATTTTAAATTTACGATGAAAGCAACCTAGATAATGAAATTTCTGCTATGTCTTAGCTTGTCTTTGATAGCGCTTTTTGCCGAGGGCAAGGGCTGTTTCGTCGATGAAAATAGTCAAAACATCATCTTTGTAAAAGATGGCGAGACAAAAAGCCTAGGCTTAAAGGAGAAAATTTACAAAGATCAAAGATGTGCTTTTGATGAGAGCTCTTTTTACGTTGCAAATTTAAACAACGAGATCGTAAAGGCAGCTAGCGAGAAGGAATTTTTATTTGCTCTGCCAAATGTTGGCTGTAAGGTTTCAAATATCTTGCTAGATAAAGAGAAAATTTACGTCGCTTGCGATATGGCAAATGTCGTAACGATCGCCATTTTTGACAAGAGTTCTAAAAAATTTATATCAAAAAATTTTAACAATGTTTATAAAATTTCTAGCTTTTTACCGCTTGGTGAGGAAGCATTTTTTACTAGCTTTAATGGCAAGGCATTTTTGCTTGATAGCAAGCTTAACGTAAAAGAGCAAAAAATCGTTGGCTTTGCGCCGATTAGTGCCTGTAAATTTAGTGATGATGAAATTTTCATAGGCTTTAAAAATGGAGAAATTTTAGATCTTAAAAGTGGAGCTAAAAAGCAAGTTTTAAGATCTAAAATTTCAGCTCTTGCTTGTGCGGGAGATGAGGTTTTGGTAGCTAGCGAGGACGGAGCGATCTATAAATTTGACAAAAGCTTTAAGCTAAAGGGCAAAAAAGAGCTTTTTAGTGGCGAGATAAAAGAAATTTTTATAGATAAAAACGTGCTTGTTGGCGTGGATCTAGGCAATAAGACAAAGAGTTTAGAGATAAATTCATTTTAAAAAGGAGAGTAAATGCAAAAGTTATTTTGTGTCGCAAGTGCTGCACTTCTTGGGCTATCTTTAACTGCTGCTTGTGCTGCTAGTAGTGACCTTGAAAAAGTCATGAAAGAGCGCGGGCTAAGCGAAAAAGATGTCCTTGCAGCTGCTAAGACTTACCAGCCAAGCGGTAAAAAAGATGATTTCATCGTCTTTTCATCTGGCGGGCAGAGTGGTCAAGTGCTAGTTTATGGCGTTCCGTCGATGAGAATTTACAAATACATCGGCGTTTTCACCCCAGAGCCTTGGCAAGGATATGGCTATGACGATGAGTCAAAAGCTGTTTTAAAACAAGGCAACATCAGGGGCAAAGATATAACTTGGGGCGATACGCACCACCCAAATTTCACTGAGAAAAATGGTGAGTATGTTGGTGATTATCTATTTATCAACGATAAGGCAAACCCAAGGATCGCTGTTATAAATTTAAAAGACTTTGAGACAACTCAAATGGTCGTAAACCCTATCATGAAGAGTGAGCACGGCGGTAGCTTCATCACTCCAAACAGCGAGTACGTCATCGAAGCTAGCCAGTACGCAGCTCCACTTGATGATAACTATCACTCAATGGACGACTACGAAGCTGTCTATAGAGGCGCTGTGACATTTTGGAAATTTGACTATCCAAAAGGCAAGATCGACGAGAAAGCATCTTTCTCACTTGAGCTTCCTCCATACTGGCAAGACTTAAGCGACGCTGGTAAGGGCGAGAGCTACGGCTGGGGCTTTACAAACTCAATAAATAGTGAGATGTATACAGGTGGTATCGAAAAAGGTCTTCCTCCATTTGAGGCAGGTGCTAGTAGAAATGATACTGACTTCTTACATGTTTATAACTGGCAAATTTTAGAAAAACTTGCACAGGATAAGAAAAACTACAAAGTTATAAATGGCCACAAGGTAGTTACAATAGAAGCTGCTGTAAAAGCTGGAGCACTATTTTTGATCCCAGAGTCAAAGAGCCCGCACGGTTGTGACGTAACACCAGATGGCAGATACATCATCGTTGGTGGTAAGCTTGATACTCACGCATCAGTTTATGACTTTAAAAAGATCAAAGAGCTAATCGACAAAAAAGAGTACGCTGGCACTGACCCATACGGCATACCTATCTTAGATAGAGAAAAGACAATGCACGGACAAGTCGAACTTGGCCTTGGACCACTGCACACATCATTTGACTCACAAGATGGTGTAGTCTATACTTCACTTTACGTTGATAGTCAAATCGTAAAATGGGACTACAAAAATTTAAAAGTGCTTGATAAAGTAAATGTTCATTACAACATTGGCCACCTTGACACAATGGAGGGCAAATCAGCAAAACCAGTTGGCAAATATGCAATCGCACTTGATAAACTTTCAATCGATCGCTTCAACCCAGTTGGTCCTTTGCATCCACAAAACCACCAGTTAATCGACATCAATGGTCCAAAAATGGAGCTAATCTATGATATGCCGATCCCACTTGGTGAGCCACACGACGTTGTTTCAATAGCTGCTAGCAAGCTAACTCCAGCGCTTACTTACAACATGGGTACAAACTCAAGAACAGGCGAGGCAAGCCCATTTGCAACACTAGCTGGTCAAGAAAGAGTTGAGAGAAACGGCAAAAACGTAACTGTCTATGCAACAATGATCAGAAGTCACATCAACCCAGAGCACATCGAGGTAAATAAAGGCGATAATGTAACAATTCACCTAACAAACCTAGAGCGCGCGCAAGATGAGACTCACGGCTTTGGCATCGACCTTTACAACATTCACGCTTCACTTGAGCCTGGCAAAACTGCTTCAGTAAATTTCGTAGCTGATATGGAAGGTGTCTTCCCATATTACTGCACCGAGTTTTGTTCAGCACTTCACCTAGAGATGATGGGTTACTTACTTGTTAAAGATCCAAATAAAAAATATGAATCTGCAAAAAATAGCAAGCTAAAAACTCTAAGCCCAGAAGCTCTAAAAGCTGAGTACGACAAAGTAATCGCAACTAACAAAGCTACTGATGATGTTATCCAAGAGGTTGTTAAATACCTAAAAGAGAAACATTATGAGAAATATCCAAAAGTAAAAGCTTTGGTTGATGACGCACTTGATCAATACGGCCACATCAAAGAGGTAAAAGCTAAAGCTGACGAAGCTTACAAAAAAGGCGACGTAAATGGCGCTATCCTTTGGGAGTACCAAGTATGGCAATACATGGTAAAAACTGCTGACGTTGGTCTAAGAGCTAAAAATAACCTAGCTAAAGAGATCGCAACTCCGATGAGCCCAGCTGCTGCAAAAGGTGAAGAGGCTTATCTAAAAGGCGGATGTAATGGTTGCCACGTTATTGGTCAAGTAAGCTCAGGTCCAGACCTAACTGGCGTCTTACTAAGACATGAAAACGGCGAAAAATGGGTAGCAGACTTCATCAAAGATCCTGCTAAATTCTATAACGATGACTACGTTAAAGCGATGATTGACTTCTTTAAACTTAGAATGCCAAATCAGCATATGAATGACGAAGAGATCAAAAATATCATCGAGTATCTAAAATGGATAGACGAAAACGCAGGTATGTAGTTTTAAGGGGCATTTTTGCCCCTTTTAAATTTTAAAATTTAACTTTTGCTAGGCTAAATTTTAAAATTTAAAGGAGAGATTATGAGTAAATATAAAATTTATACCATTGTTGCACTTATCATCATGAGCGTTTGTTTTACTCTACCAGTTCTTGGCTGGCATGGAGCTAAAGAGCGTATAGCTAACGGCGACGAGCTACCATCTTATAGCTACACTATCTACGATCTTTATAGTTCTTTTCAGTATAAAAACCACCTTTTGCCAAAAGAGGTAGCAAGCGATCTTCATAAGATGATTGAGCAAAAAGCAGAGATCGGCACGCCATCTTTTCCTATCTGGTACGTATCTCTTGAAGCGCCAAACTATCCAAAGGCAGCCTTTCCAGATGGCATCCCAGTATATTTTCACGTAGATGGATATAGTGGCGACGTGCACGAGATGAATACGATAAACCACTACATTGGCATGTATCCTATGGAGCATGGTGGCAATGTCGAGCGAGCGATCGCACCTTATTATCTACTTATCGCCACACTTTGCATGCTTGCATTTTTATACTATGACGGTAAATTTAACTCGCTTCTCATGGTGCCAACCATCATCGCACCAGTGCTATTTATGAGTGCATTTGTGGGCTGGCTATACTGGTATGGACACAATATGCAAGAGTGGGGCGCCTTTAAGATCAAGCCATTTATGCCAACTGTTTTAGGCGATGGTAGCGTGGCGCACTTTACAACTCACTCTTATCCGACCATAGGCTTTTGGGTGATGATGGTGATGAGCGTGCTTTGCATACTTGCAGTCTTTTCAAAGAAAAAAGAGCTAAATGCGTAAATTTTGTAAATTTGCCCTTGCTTTTTTGCCACTTTTTGGCTTTGCAAACGTCCTTCAAGATGCGATAAATAACGCTAACCCTGGCGATGTGATAAAGCTAGGGGACGCTGTTTATGAAGGTGGTATAACGATAAATAAACCTCTTAGCATCATCGGCGTGGGCAAAAATGCCCATATAAAAGGGAGCGGCAAAGGCAGCGTTATAAAGATCATCGCTTCAAACGTGACACTTAAAAATTTAAAGATAAGTGGTAGTGGCAATGACCTTGGCGAGCTTGACGCTGGCATAGGCTGTGACAAGGCAAATAACGTAGAAATTTCTAAAAATGACATAAGCGATGTGCTTTTTGGGATTGATTTTAAAGAGTGCAGTAGCTCAAAGATCACTGAAAACAACATCACCTCAAAAAAAGGCGCTAGCCTTGGCTTTAGAGGTGACGCGGTGAGACTTTGGTATAGCCATGAAAATTTGATCGAACACAACAACATCCGCGACAGCCGTGACATGGTCGCATGGTACGCAAGCCACAATAAATTTCTAAGCAACAAAGCAGTTGGTAGCAGATATTCGCTTCACTTTATGTATGCTAATCAAAATTTAGTCGAAAATAACGAATTTATCGGCAACGCTGTTGGTATGTTTTTTATGTATTCGGCTGGCTCAAATATAAAAAATAACCTCGTTATGGATAGTGACGGCGCTTTTGGTATCGGCATCGGACTAAAGGACGTGTCTGACTTTACGATAGAAAACAACACACTTATCTATAATGCGCGTGGCATATTGCTTGATAACTCACCCTTTCAGCCAGGATCGACGATAAATTTTATAGGCAATAAAATTTTACACAACGTGGTTGGCGTCTATTTTCACGCTACGCAAGGCACAAGCATCTTTGAAAACAACGACTTTATCGGCAACATGGACATCGTCGTAAATGACACTCCGGGCGAAAAGATGCTTTTAAATAGGTGGAGCAAGAATTATTATGATGAGTATGAGAGCTTTGATAGAGATAAAGATGGCTACGGCGACACGCCATTTTTGTATCTCTCATATATCGATCAGCTTTGGCAGTACTATCCAAATTTGCAGTTTTTCTACGGCTCAAGCGTCTTTAGCATCTTAAATTTCTTAGCCAAACTAGCTCCATTTTCTGAGCCAATAGAGCTACTTGAAGATAATTCGCCTAGGATAAAACCGCTCGATGCTTCAAATTTCAACGCTTTAAGGTCAAAACGTGGATAGAAGAAATTTTATGATAATTGGCTCAGCCGCAGCAGTGGCTGGATACGCCATAGGCAAGTTTTTGCCAAAAAGTAGTGGCGACAAGCTCTATCTTAGGCCACCAGGTGCTGTTGATGACTTTGATGATCTTTGCGTAAAATGCGGTCAGTGCGTGCAAGTCTGCCCTTATCACAGTATAAATTTACTTGATATAAAAGATGGCTACTCAAATGGCTCAGCTCACATCGACGCCAAAGAGCGAGGCTGCTACTTGTGTGACCTTTTCCCATGCGTGCTAGCCTGTCCTAGCGGTGCGCTCGATCACGCGACAAAGGTCGTGGGTGACGTCAAAATGGGCGTTGCAGTTTTAAGTGACACGGCAGCCTGTTTGAGCATGAAAAGAGAAAATTTAAGCGAAGCTGGCGTTAAACATCTGCTTGATCGCAAAGCCTATAACGACAGAGAAGAGGTGCTAAAAGATAAGATAAAAGGCAAGATCGGTCAAATTTGCGATCTTTGTGTCACACTTTGCCCAGTTGGCGATAGCGCGATAGTGATGAGCCAGACAAATTTGCCGCTCATAAAAAATGGCTGTGTTGGTTGTGGCGTTTGCGCTGAGGTCTGCCCAGCAAAGATCATAAATATCGCCCCAAAGATGAGCTATGATGAAATTTACAAGGAGAAAAAATGAGAGCAATAATACCTTTAGTAGCTGCTGCGTTGCTATTTGTCGGCTGTGAAAAGAGTGAGGACAAGGCGCAAGAGGCTGCTGGCGAGCAAGGCGCAAAAGTAGCGACAAGTGCTAGCATAAAGGTCGAAAAAAGTGAAAATAATGAGAGTGCAAATAAGCAAAATGAATTTATAAAATACGACATGCACGGCGAAAAAAGCGTTAAATTTGGACTTGAAGATAACAACGTAAGCCGCCAGATCGGAGCGCTTGCCATGGTAAAAAGCCCGCTTCAGACTATAAATTTAAGGCTCATAAAGGGCAGACTTAGCAAGGACTTCATCACAAAGTGTTCAGCCTGCCACGACGACTATGCAAATGGCATCATCGGACCATCTCTTCTAACAAAGAGCGAGGATGAAATTTATAAGATGATAAACGCTTATAAAAACAAAGAGAAGGTAAATGTGCTAATGCGTGATCTTGTTAAAAAGATGGATGAGGGTGAGATTAGAAAACTAGCCAAAGAGATAAGCGATTTTAATGCGCAGTTTAGGAGCAAACAATGAAAATCGGAAAAATCATAACGATCATTTTAGCGGTGCTGATATGCGGCATCATGGTGTTTATGCTAAGCCAAACTCCGCCTAAAAAGGAGAAAGTAGAAGCTAGCGTTCAGCCAAAAGTGGAGCAAAATATCTCAAAAGAGCAGTCAAAGTCTAGCGAGGAATTTGCCAGCGAAGATGAGCTAAAAAAGGTAAAAGAGCTAAGCCTAAGCGTGGCTAAGACACAAAATGAAGGCGTTAGTAGGCAGTATCTTACCTCTTGCGCTCCGTGTCACGGCGCAAATGGCAAAGGCATAGTAGCGCCTGACATCACTCATCTAAGCAAAGAGGATCTGCTAAAAAAACTAGCTGATTATAAGGCTGGTAAGGTGCAAAACACGCTTATGAAGGGACTACTAACAAACGTTAGCGACAGCGATCTAAACAGCCTTGCTGATGAAATTTCTAAATTTAAAAAGTAAAAATGGATAAATATAACGTTCGTGCGACCGTTAGAAACGTAAGCTTTCTAAGCACGCTAATAACGACTACAAAAGATGGTAAAAAGCGCCCAAGCATACGTTTTTGGCGCATTTTTACCATCGTGCTAGTTCATCTTTTGTTTGTGCTCTCTTACAGGGTCGATGTGCAAATTTTAGAGGGCGACATCAGCGCTTCAAGGATACTTGGCTTTCACCTAGCAGACGCATTTATGAGCTTGCAAGTCTTTTTGGCAACGCATGAAATTCATGTAAATTTGCTCATTGGCTCGCTTAGTATCTTAGCCTTTTACATCATTTTTGGTGGCAGGGGCTTTTGCTCGTGGGTTTGCCCATATTCACTTATAAGCGAGATAGCTGAGAAGATCCATGAAAATTTGCGCGCAAAAAAGATAGTAAAACCGCGAGTTTTTGACACAAAATGGCGATACGCTTTTACCATTTTGTTTTTGGCTCTTAGCTTTGCCAGCTCAAGTCTTGTCTTTGAAATTTTTAACGTCGTTGGGATATTTTCAAGATTTATCATCTATGGCTACTTTCACGCTATCTGGCTAGTCGTAGCCATGCTTGTGGTTGAAATTTTCTTCTCGCGCAGGGCATGGTGCAGGTATGTCTGCCCTGTTGGAGCGACCTATTCGCTACTAGCAAAGCCAAATGCGATAAAGGTCAGCTGGGATAAAGAAAAGTGCGATCACTGCTTAGTTTGCACCGATGTTTGCCTAGTGCCACACGTGCTTTTTATGACAAAAAAGGGGGCAAAAACTGATGATAGTAAAAAGCTCTTTAGGATAGCAGGGGCTGACTGCACGCTTTGTGGCAGGTGTATCGACGTGTGCCACCAAGATGCACTTAAATTTGACAACGGCTTTAAGAAACTCATATAAGGAATTTTTTTGATAGATATAAAAGAAGTAACGAAAATTTTTGGCTCACAAAAGATACTTGATAACGTCAGTCTAAATGTAAAAGCTGGCGAAAAGATAGCGATACTTGGGCAAAACGGAGCTGGCAAAAGCTCGCTTATGCGTATCATCTTGGGTGAGTTTGTGCCAAATAGCGGAAGTGTCGCGATAAATGGCGTAAATACCCTAAAAGATAGAAAAGAGGCGCTAAAGTTTATCTCATTTGTGCCTCAAACCCCGCCACCACTTAAATTTAGCCTGCGTGAGCTTTGCGAGTTTGTCTGCAAAAGCTCAAATGTCAAATTTGAAGAGATAGAGAAATTTAGCAAGCTTTTAGAGCTTGACCTGCATGCAAATTTAAACAAGTCCTTTTACAAACTCTCTGGCGGTATGAAGCAAAAGATGCTAATAGCCATCGCATTTGCCAAAGATAGTGAAATTTTGATGTTTGACGAGCCAACGGCAAATTTAGATGTAAAAGCAAGAGAGTCTTTTAAAAATTTGCTTGATAACTTCACGCAAAAAAAGACGCTAGTTTTTATCTCGCACCGCATAGATGAGATCGCTCATTTGCTCGATAGATGCGTCTATATGGACCTTGGCAAGATCATAAAAGAAGAAAATTTAAGGAGCAAGAGTGAATAACCTTTTTTTAATAGCAAAACTAGACGTCAAAGAGTCGTTTCGCTCAAGGTGGTTTGCGATCTATGCGCTTCTTTTTTCTGCTTTGATGATAGGATTTTTATTTAGCGGAGTGACGGACTCTCGTGTGCTTGGCTTTTCTGGGCTAACAAGGGCGCTACTTTTGTTTATACAAATTTGCGTCATCATCGTGCCGATATTTATCCTCATCTCAACCGTTAGAAGTATAAATCAAGACAGAGATACAAACCTGCTTGAATACGTACTAAGCTTCCCGCTAAGCCTTAAAGAGTACTACTTTGGCAAGGCGCTTGGGCGGACATTTGTCGTTTTTGTGCCGCTTTTGTTCTCGCTTTTGCTTTGCGTGGTGGTTGGCTTTATAAAGGGCGTGTCGATACCTTGGGGCGTGCTGGTGCTCTACTTTGGCCTGCTTTTTAGCCTAAGTATCGTCTTTTTGTCGCTTGGCTTTTTCATCTCAAGCCTTATCAAAAACCAAGAAACTGGACAAGGCGTGGCGTTTTTGCTCTGGCTTATCATGCTAGCTTTTATCGACCTAGCGCTCATTGGGCTGCTTATGCGAAGCTCAGTCGATGAGTACGTCATCTACTCTATCGCGATGTTAAATCCGATCGAGCTTTTTAGGATAGCCGCACTTAGCCTTTTTGATCCAAATTTAGCAGTCATAGGCACTGCCTCTTACTTTATCTTAGGCACATTTTCAAAAGCTACCTTCGTAGCTTATGCGATCATCTATCCTTTGGTACTTGGCGCGATCTTGCTAGTTTGCGGCTATTTGGGCTTTAGCAAGAGAGATCTTGTTTGATTGTTTTTTGTTAAATAAGAGTTGGTTTTAAATTTAGACGAGGCTTGTATTATTCCACTTGTCCAACAAGAAACCTCCTTTTTGTAATGACCCCCTTTCCCCCAAAGGGGGTTTATCTCTCTCAAGGAAATTTATGAAAAAATCCATTTTATTTTTAGCCTTTGCCGTTTTATCTCTAAGTGCAAACTGGGATGAAAATATGCAAAACTGCATCAACAAAAGTGACGCAAAAGCTTGCGAGAGCTTTACTAAAAAGCTTTCAAGCGAGTGCGAAAACAAAGACAAAACTTCTTGCTTTTTATATGCTGACATGCTAGGGCGAGGTCTTGGCGTTGAAAAAGATCTGGTTAAATCTTACGAAGTCTTTAAGTCGCTTTGTGAAAATGGTAGCAGTGAAGCTTGCTACGAGCTAGCTACAAAATATCTGCAAGGAAACGGCGTAGAGCAGAGCTTTGATCTATCTGCAAATGCCCTTGATAAAGCTTGCAAGATGGGCAGCAAACGAGCTTGCAACGTCCTAGAGCTTGTGCCTAAGAATTAGAATTTATAAATTTAATTGAGCTTTTTTGCAAATTTTAAAATTTGTCCGACATTTGTATGTATGACGAAGCAAATTTTCAAATTTTAAAATTTTACTCACTCGCAAGAATTGACTACTAAAATTTGGCTTCGCTTATCGCTTAGCTCAAATTTTAGAGCCGAAATTACTCGTTTATAAAGTTTTAAAATTTACTTGAAACTCA
>NZ_POYX01000105.1:0-926 GCF_002913865.1 Campylobacter concisus | reverse complement strand
CACATACTATTACTTACAATGACAGAGTAACTGGATATGTAGAGATCAAAGTACCAGTAGTTGATGGCAAAGCTTCAAGCGTAACAGCTAAGATCGTTGATCAAGCAGGTAATGCTAGTAAAGAAGTATCTAGCAGCATAGACTCAGACTTTACAGCTCCAAATGTCAAGATCACAGGCATCATTGATAATGTAGAAGGTGGCGTATATAAAGGCAATGTTGCAGGTACTAACACAAACGACAACAAGCCAACCATAAAGGGTACAGCTGATGCAAATCAAGAAGTGATTCTTTATGATAATAACAAAGAGTTTGGTAGAGCCACAGCTGACAAAGATGGCAACTGGGAATTTAAACCAAGCGACTATAAAGAGCCACTAGCAGATCTTGTTGGCCGTGTTCATGTTATAAAAGCAGTAGTAACAGATGCAGCTGGCAACACTAGCGAAGCAACTTCTGCACTAGAAGTTGATACAACTATCGGTGCTCCAAAAGTATCTATAAAAGAAGATGCAGATCACAATGGATTTCTAAGCGTAGAAGAAGCTAAGAATTTAAAAGATAGTAAGATCCACTGGGAAGTAGAGATACCAAAAGATGGCACTGTAAGCGCAGGTGATGTTCTTCAAGTACTTGGAAAAGATGGTAAATGGAAGATCGAAAAAGTCTTATCAAATGACGATCTAGGTAAAAGCTTTGAATACGAAGCAACTTTATCAGGAAAACACTTCGAAAGCCCAAGCTATAGAATAGTCGATCTAGTTGGTAACCAAAGCACAGCTATACATGCTAACATACAACTTGACAGCGAATTTAGCAGAAAACCAAGCAACCCAGAAATTAAATTCCCAGAAGATACAAACAAAGATGGCAAAATTTCTGATGATGAAAACAAAGCTGGTGACAAAGATGCTGGTAAAACAACA
>NZ_POYX01000104.1:0-4502 GCF_002913865.1 Campylobacter concisus | reverse complement strand
AAACTTTTTAGTTTTTATATATTAGTTTGTCTAATCTATTATTTAATCATAATAGACTGGCTCAATCGATCACTTGTTTAGATTTCAAAGATTGACTAATAGTTTAACAATTGTAAGTTAAAAGAACAACGATAAGAAAAAGGCTTTATTAACGGTGAAGTTAAAGGTGGTTTCTCGTTTCGTGAGCTGGAATTATATATGAGGGATGCTTAAAGATAGTTGAAATAATTGCAAAATATTTTACAAATTTAAATTTTATTTCTGATACATAAATTTGGAGAGCTTCCTTGCTCTCCGTTTGATTTAACGCCACCACTTTGATATCAAATTTACATCTATGATTACATAGGCTGTGTTACTTCGTCCTTGATCTCAACAGTAACAGTTGTTCCGCTAGTATCATTTGTATATGCGGTATAGCCGTCAGTTGATGCACCCTTTTGCCAGCCAGCATCTTTAAATTCTACTTTGTCTCCAGCATCAGCTGTTATTTTTAGTGTATTGTCGCCGTCAGTTAAACTTATGACATCACTTAGTTTAACGCTCAAAGTAGTATTTTGGCTCTTATTAGAGATATTAAGCTCTTCAAAGTTGTGTGCTTGGCTTGCAATACTATCTAAATTTATAGATGTTCCTGGATTAGTGATAGCTAGTTTATCATAGCCAGTACCACCGTTGATGTCGTTGTTATTGCCTTTGATCCATCCAACTGTTATAGTATCATTACCATCACCTAAATTTATCTTAGAATTTATGACATAGCCTCCAGCTTCTATAACGTCATCACCACTTCCAGTTGTAACATTAGAGTTGTCTATGTTTGTGCCAACTTTTAGTTTATTATTGCCGTCACCTAGATATACGCCGTACTCTTCGTCATTTGTTCCTACTATCTTACCGCTAGCATTCCATATATAACCTCTTACTTCTACATTGTCATCACCATTTCCAGTTGTGACTTTAGAGTTATCGATATTAGTTCCAATATCAAGCTTATTATTGCCATCACCTAGATCTACTATTGACTTACCAGCTATATAACCATCTCCATTGGTAAATTTATTATTCGCCTCGTCATACCCAGTTTTAACTATATCATCACCACTACCCATTTGAACTTTAGAGCCAGATATATTTGAATAAACGCTTAGATAATTATCTCCATCACCCAAGTCAACTACAGATCTATCGGTGATATAACGACTACTATGGCCTGAGGTTCCGACTACTACCTTATCATTGCCGCTACCACCTATAATGGTCCCGGTATCAACATCTGTGCCTATTCCTAGTTCGTTGTTATAGTAGCGAGTTCCGTCGCTATTAACTATATGGCTAGTTATTTTGCTATCCGAAGCCGTATTGCCAACAGCATCAGTTATCTCTACACTGATTTTTTCATTAGGGCTAATAGTTCTTGTTAAATTTACCTTCCCATTAAATTTTCCATTAGCATCAGTAGTAGCTCTACCTATCTCATGGTCATTTGCATCTTTGATGACGAATTCTCTATTATGCTCATCTGAGCTAACTGAGATACGGACAGTTTTAGTTAATTTGGTATCGCTTTCACCTAGGTTGATAGTACCTTTGTTGCCCAAAATACCTCCTAAGTATCCTCCTATGCTTATCTTATCATTTCCTTTACCAGCTAGCACTTCGGCACCACCAGTAACATTACCACCAACATTAAGAATATCATTGTGGTCACTAAGAGACATTCTTCCACCTATTAAATTTCTCACTGGCAACGGCATAGTTCCTGCACCTGGCAAACTACTGCTATCTGCAACAAGATCAACACTTTCTAGTGTGATACTTGCATGAGTATCTATATCTATTGTATACTCGCCACTTGTCTTGCTAGAGCCACCGATAGTTGCCTTGGCTGTAAATTTATGCTCGCCGTCATTTAGTGGAGTGCTAGGTGTAAAGCTCCAGTTACCATCTTTGTCAGCTGTAGTTGTGCCTAAAGAGTGTGTGCCATCAAAAATTTCTATCGTAGCAAATTTATCTGCTTTGCCTATTAACTTTGGAGTTTTATCGTCAGTCTTGCCGTCTTTTGATACATCTCCTGTCACGCTACCAAAATCATCATGTACGGTTGTGATAGTAACATCTTTAATATTTACAGTCTCACGGAAGACATAATTTGCAATGTCGCTTGCGCTATCGTTACCATTTAGATTAAGATGATCTGTGATGGTCGCATCAACACGAGTTGCATGAACAAAACCAGCTTCGTCTCTACTATATAGAGTTATTTCAGATACATCTATAGCGCTGTTATTTACTGATGGGATACCTGCATGTATGACATTACCATTTATATCAACCTCGTCAAATGTCACAGTGCCATCAGCAGCTTTGTGGATAACAAATGTCTTCACAGCTGTTGGAGCTGGATTATCATCTGGATATTTTACTACGCCAGTATCTGCATAAATTTTGTTATAGTCAGTTATAACAACTGTTAGTTTATCGCCATCTGAGAAGATACTTGGTAGCTTGATACGTGCTGTTGTGTGGTGTATATCACCATCTAGTCCAGCATACTCCATTTTCATACCAATAGATCCAGGTCCGCCATTGCCTACTATGGCTGGATCAAATTCTTTGCTGCCTTCTACAAACATAACAGTTGGGGCTTGCATGCTTTCTCTACTTATATACCTAGAATTCATACCCATACTCGAATCATCTTCGCCTGTTATTTTTACTTCTATACCACGTGAATGTGTGTGATCATAGTTGGCTGTTGGCATATCGTGGATATCTATACCAAATTTCTCGCCAGTGCCATTTGTAGATGTAAGACCTGATTTGATAACTGTCTTATCAGTAGCTGAAGTGATCTGATCAACTGTCATAAAGCCATCAGCTGCTTTATGAACTAAGAAATATTTATAAGCAGTCGTATCTGTACCACCTGTTGCGGCTAAAGATGCAGCACTAGGTCCAAAACCATATTTTACAGTTATAACGTCGCCATCTTGGATATTGTCAGGTAATGATATACGAGCTGTGGTGTGGTTTATGTCACCATCAAGTGCAGACGTGGCTCTATTATACCTCCTAGTAGTATCTATGTTGCCAGTTTTCATATCGCTTAAAACATTACCATTCTTATCAAGCTCTACAAATTCAACGTCAGCCATTTTGACATTTTCAAATTTAACACTCGAAGTAGCTTTAAGGGTTGTGCCTTCTAGCTCAGCTGTGATACTAGCTGCATTTCCGAGGGCTGTTTGGTAGTGGTTATAGTTATAGCCAACCTTTATGCCATTATTGCCGTCAAATACATTGTTGCCTTTTGTATCTATAACGCTTGTAACGTTGCCACTAGCATCTTTATGAACTGTGTAATAGTCATTTATGCCAGTGCCTATAACGTGGATCTTGCTGCCGTCCTTTGCAAGGTTTGGTATGCTGATGGTTGCAGTAGCTTTTGTGCCATCCTCAGCATAGTTCTCGCCTCTTGTGATAGTACCGTTGCCATCTGCGTCATCATTAAATTTGATAGTAAATTTATCTGGAGCAGTAGTCTCGCCTGTGGCTGTATTGCCAGCGCCATCAGTAGCCTTTGCGATCACTGGAGTGTTATCTTTTGTCGCATCGTCGCTGATAGTGACCTTGCCACTATTTGGATCAAGTTTAAAAGCACCTGTTGGAGCTGTCGTCTTGCCAGGAGTGCTATCTACAACCCAGCCAGCACTTGGATTTTTGACCACGGTTATAGTTTGCGTGTTGCCACCATTATCTATGTATGAAATTTCAACCTTTGTCGCGTCATTGTCGTGAGGCACTACATCAACTGTGCCGTCAGCTTTTGGAGTGAGATCTACCTGCGGCGGCACAACGTCTGATACTGGAGTAGTAGCTGGAGTACCATTGCCTGCATCATCTTTTGGAGTAACTTTTACCTCAGTACCTGGTTTTAGTGGTTCATTATCTGGTGTAGGAACACTAAATGTACCATCAGGATTTACTGGAACTGTAACTGGGGTATGACCAGGAATTTCAACAGTTACTTTGGTATTTGGATCTGGATTTGGAACCTTACCAGTTACTACTGTTGAAGTGTTGTTAATTGGATCTAGAGTTACTGTTGGGGTAGTTACGTCTGATACTGGAGTAGTAGCTGGAGTACCATTGCCTGCATCATCTTTTGGAGTAACTTTTACCTCAGTACCTGGTTTTAGTGGTTCATTATCTGGTGTAGGAACACTAAATGTACCATCAGGATTTACTGGAACTGTAACTGGGGTATGACCAGGAATTTCAACAGTTACTTTGGTATTTGGATCTGGATTTGGAACCTTACCAGTTACTACTGTTGAAGTGTTGTTAATTGGATCTAGAGTTACTGTTGGGGTAGTTACGTCTGATACTGGAGTAGTAGCTGGAGTACCATTGCCTGCATCATCTTTTGGAGTAACTTTTACCTCAGTACCTGGTTTTAGTGGTTCATTATCTGGTGTAGGAACACTAAATGTACCATC
>NZ_POYX01000103.1:0-1647 GCF_002913865.1 Campylobacter concisus | reverse complement strand
ACTATCTTGGATAGAGTCTTTTATTCAGCGTTTAGTTTCTTATCCTAGTATTTATATTGGGCAAACGGCGATTTATTTAAAAGATTTTTTGCAAAACGATAGAAAATTTTTAAATGATATATTAAAAACTTAGAGGTGTATGATGCGCGGTTTTTTATCCAAAGAAAACGAAAATTTCAGCAAATTTCACGTCAGCAAAAATATAAAAGAGTGCTCAAACAGTAAACAAAATAGAGAAATTTGCCTAAAATGCGAGCAAGTATGCCCTAAGGGTATAATGAACCGCGATACCAAATTTAACGCTTCTTTTAACGAGTGCTTGGACTGCAATTTATGCGCAGTAGTTTGCCCGACCAGAGCCATATCTTTTTCGTCTTTAAATGCGGGAAAAATTAAAGAAATTTTAAACTCAAAGGAAGAAACTATAAGCATAGGTTGTTATGAAAGCTCAAATAATAAAAATTTGGAGCTTTATTGCATATCGTCATTGCCTTGGGAAACGATAGCACATTTAGCGCTTAGCAAAAAGATCGTATTTGACAAAAGTAGGTGTTTAGAGTGCAAGAGCTCCTGTTTGCTAGAAATTTTTGATAAAAATTTGCAAAGAGTTAAAGAGTTTTTAGGCGATAAGCTTTTTGAAGAGCACATTTTTATATCGCAAAACGTTTTTGATGAGCAAATTTCTAGAAGACAAGTATTTAACGATATATCAAAACTTTTTATCCATAGCGATATCAATATAAAATACTCAAATAAGATTTCTAGAAAAAATATGTTTAAACAGCTAAAATTTTATGCAAAAAATAAAATTTTTGGTTTTAAAACGCTGAGAATAAACGCGGATAAATGCTGTGCCTGTAAAATTTGCGAAACTGTTTGTCCGTTTAATGCTATAAGCATAGATAAAAACACCAACACCTTTACCTTGCATCACTCGGTTTTGCGCTGTAACGAATGCGGGCTTTGCCAGATAACCTGTTTATTCGGCGCGATAGAGAGTTTTGATGTGGTACGTTCAAAAAACTCCCTAACTAGCTATTTCGATAATCAAGTAATGCCCAATAAATGCGAATCATGCGGAGAATTTATCCCCAAGGGAAGAACAAAATGCCTTGAATGCGAAAGCAAAGAATACGTCGTAAATTTATTTAATTAACTATGGACTCAAATAAAAATAAAATAATCGAGCTCATCAAATACATGAATGAAAATTACCAAAAGCGTATTAGCGTAAACGAGCTAGCAGCTCAGCTAAATATGAGCAAATTTTATTTTATTAGGATATTTAAAGACTATGTCGGCGTTACGCCCATGCAATTTATGCATTTTATTACGTTAAATTTCGCCAAAGCAAACCTTAAAAACTCGCAAAATTTATTAAACGTATCTTATGAACTTGGATTATCTAGCTCTTCAAGACTTCACGATAGTTTCATAAATATATTGTCCGTAACGCCCAACGAGTTTAAAAACTACGCAAACGAGCTGGAAATTACATATGGACTATCTGATACCGTTTTGGGTAAAGCCGTGCTAGCATCTACTTCTAGCGGTATTTGCTTGTTTTCTTTCGTGAAAAACGAGGAAAACGGCGTTAAATATATATCTAAAATTTATAAAAATGCAAATTTATATAGAGATGATGAT
>NZ_POYX01000102.1:0-20064 GCF_002913865.1 Campylobacter concisus | reverse complement strand
GTCTATGACCGAGCCAGCTTCAAATTTCAAAAGCTCATTTATGCTAACTGTGGTAGTTCCTAGCTCAGCTATAAAATCAACGCTTATATCCATAAGCTCGTCATAGCTCTTAAAAAGTCCTAGCTGTTCTAGTGTCTCTATCGCACCTTCGTCGTTCATTGTATCTTGTAGCCTATTTGAAATGTTCTATTTTTTATCTTATATATAAATTTCTCTTTTAGCTTTATGCCAAAATTCTCAACCTCGCCTAGAAATTCAGGCGTTCCGAGTTTATAAGCATTTGGCTCTTTTTCATTTAGTAGATTTTTAGCCTTGCCGATGATCTGATTGGCTATCTCTTTGCAAAGATCGTCCAGATCACCACCATCAACATCTTCGTGACCAAAAAAGGCATTCATGAAAATTTTTAAAGTATCTTTTTTAAAAAATAGATAAAACTGATACTCGCTTTTGCCCTTATAAACTGGTATGCTAGCCCCGTAAAATCCTTTACCAAGGCTCTTGCCAAACTCTAAATCCAACCCCAAAGTATATTTGCAAAGATAGCTCGTGGCTTCATCTATAACTTTTCTCATATCTCTTCCTTAAGACTTGAAATGCGCGTTAATTATACTTTGGCTTTACTAAATTAGCTATAAATTTATAAAGAGATTATCTATCTCTTTTATCAGCTCTTTTCCGCTGTGCTGGGCAAAAAGCTTGACTATTTGCGTGCCTATGATCGCAGCATCAGCATATTTTTTCACTTCGCTAACATCATCTTTGTTTTTGATGCCAAAGCCCACAGCCACTGGCAGATCGCTCTTTTTCTTAAGCTCTAAGACTAAATTTTTTATCCTATCTTCATCAGCTCTTTTTGAACCGCTAACGCCGATAGCACCTAGCACGTAGATAAATCCTGAGCCAAATTTTAATATCTCATCCGCCCTGCCCCCAGAAGTGACGCTGATAAGTGGCACAAGGCACAAATTTAGCTCCTTGCACTTTAGAGCAAATTCCTCGCACTCCTCACAAGGCAGATCCGGCACGATAAAGCCGCTCACTCCAGCTTCACATGATCTTTTTAGAAATTTATCCACGCCATAAGCAAAGATGATGTTGTAATAAACTAGAAAAACAAGTGGCTTTGTCACTTTTACCTTGCATCCTTCAAGCATATCAAAGACAACGTCAGTATTTACGCCACTTTGAGCTGTCTCAAAGCTAGCTTGCGCGATGAGTTTGCCATCAGCCAGCGGGTCAGAGTATGGGATACCGATCTCCAGCAGATCAAGCGTGCTCTCGTTCAAATTTTCTAAAAATTCCTTCGTTTTCTCTAGACTTGGATATCCAGCCACGATGTAGCCAATGTTTGCCTTTTTGCCGCTAAATGCGCTTTTGATCTTATCCATAAATTTTTCCTTTTTCATAGCCGATAACTGTGTTTATGTCCTTATCGCCCCTGCCTGAGACGTTTACGACGATAACGCTTTTTTTATCTAGTTTTGGGCAAAGCTTTTCTAGATAGGCCAGTGCGTGCGCGCTCTCGATGGCTGGGATGATGCCCTCCATCTTGCTTAGAAAATACAAGGCATTTATGCACTCATCGTCCGTTACTGCTTCGTATCTCACCCTTTTGATGTCGTTTAGATGGGCGTGCTCTGGGCCGATGCCTGGGTAGTCTAGGCCTGCTGAGATGCTATGTACTGGCGAGATCATGCCGTACTCGTCTTGCAAGACCGTCGTTTTCATGCCGTGGATGATGCCGGTTTTTCCTTTAGTAAGCGTAGCAGCGTGATAAGGCGTCTCTACGCCAAGGCCGCCAGCCTCGATACCAATTAAATTTACGCTCTCGTCCTCTAAAAACGCGCTAAAAATGCCAATGGCATTACTGCCGCCGCCAACGCAGGCTATGACGTAGTCGGCCTTTTTGCCGTAGTCTGCAAGCTGAGCTTTTGCCTCTGTGCCGATGACACTTTGAAAATCACGCACGATCTTTGGATATGGGTGTGGGCCAACGGCTGAGCCAATGACGTAAAATGCGCTCTCTATCTCATTTACCCACGCTTGTATGGCCGCTGTGGTAGCCTCTTTTAGCGTTTTTAAGCCATCTTCTACGCTCACCACTTTTGCGCCAAGAAGCTGCATACGAAAGGCATTTAGCTGCTGTCTAGCCACGTCTGTTGCGCCCATATATACGTCACACTCTAAGCCCAAAAGTGCCGCTGCAGTCGCTGTTGCCACGCCGTGCTGACCAGCTCCAGTCTCAGCTAAAATTTTCTTTTTACCCATCTTTTTAGCAAGCAGCGCTTGAGCTAGGGCGTTATTTATCTTATGCGCGCCCGTGTGGTTTAGATCCTCTCTTTTTAGGTAAATTTCATGTCCGTAGTGCTCGCTTAGGCGCTTTGCAAAAAAGAGCGGACTAGGCCTGCCAACGTAGTTTTTCAAAAGATCATCAAGCTCGTCTTTAAACTCTTTTGTCTTTGCGATGCTCTCATAAGCATTTTCTAGCTCATCAAGGGCAAACATCACCGTCTCAGGCACGAACTGCCCGCCAAATTTTCCAAAATACGCCTTACTGTTCATCTTCTACCTCACCTATGATCTTTAAAATTCTCTCTATCTTTTGCGCATCTTTTATGCCATTTTCGTCCTCGACTTTGGAGTTGATATCAACTAGATATGGCTTAAATTTGAGCGCCTCTTTTATGTTGTGCTCGCCTATGCCACCAGCCATGCCAAATTTAAATTTAACCTCTTTTAAAATTTCCCACTCAAAGCTAGTGCCATTTCCGCCAGCATTTTCGCCCTTGCAGTCAAAAAGCGCCATGTCAAAATGCTTAAAATCAACCTCTGGCAAGCTATCTTTCACGCTAAAAACCTGCCAGATCTCAAGCCCCATATCTTTTAAATTTGCCTCTAAATTTTCACTGATCGCTCCATGCATCTGAGCCACGTCAAGACCAGCAAACTGGCAAATTTCCATTATCTCACAATCACTTTGCTCCGCAAAAACGCCAACTACTTTTTTGCCATTACTGTGAGCAAATTTCGCTATCTGCCTAGCTAAATTTAGATCGACTCTTCTTTTGCTTTTAGCAAATATTAACCCGATGAAATCAACATCCAAAGCGCAAACCGCACTTGCCTCATCTAGGGTTTTGATACCACAAATTTTAACTAGCGCCATTACGCCTGCACCTTTATAAACTCTTCATAAAATTTATACGCCTTGCCACTTCTTATCGCATCAAGCACCATTTTTTTGGCCTCGTCTGGGCTCTTTGCGCCATCAGCTGCGTAGAGGGCAAACATCGCATTAAAGACCACGATGTCAAATTTTGCCCCCTGCTCCTCGCCTTTTAGCGTGCGGATCAAGGTTTTGGCGTTTTCTTCAGGTGTGCCGCCCTCGATGTCGCTGTGAAGCGCTCTTTTAAAGCCAAACTGCTCTGGCGTGATGCTGTACTCAAAAATTTCGCCATTTTTTAGCTCCAAAACGCTTGTTTCGCTGCAAAGCGTGATCTCGTCTAGTCCGTCATCGCCGCGGACGACCAAAGCGTGCTTTCTGCCAAGGATCTTAAGCGTCTGGGCGTAGAGTTTTAGCACTGGCTTGAGATAGACGCCAACTAGCTGATTTGTAAGGTTTAAATTCGGATTTAAAAGCGGTCCAAGCACGTTAAATACGGTTCTTATGCCAAGTCTTTGGCGCACTTCTCTCACCTCGCCAACTAGTGGATGGAAAAATGGTGCGTGAAAAAAGGCTAAATTTTTACTAGCTAAATTTTTGCGCTGTTTTGCCAGTGATTTTTCACTTTTTACGCCTAAAATTTCAAGCACATCAGAGCTACCTGACTTGCTTGAAACTGCCTTGTTGCCGTGTTTTGCGACCTTTATGTCAAGACTTGCGAGGATAAATGCAACCGTTGTTGAAATGTTTATCGTCTTAAAGCCATCGCCTCCAGTGCCGCAAAGATCGATCATAGGCGTATCATCGCGGTAGGTTTGTGAGTATTTTAGGATATTTTTTGCAAGTGCAGCGAGACTTTTTGGATAGAGACTCTTTTCGCTAATGAGCACCAAAAGTGCCGAAAGCTGCACGATCTCATACTCTTTGCTGGCTATTATCTCGCAAATTTGCTCAAAGTCGCTATCATCAAGTGGGATGCTCTCTTGAAGCTTGATAAGATATGGCTTAAGCGAGCGGATTTTAGGCTCTTTTACCTCATCTTTTGCTTTGAAATTTACAAAATTTTCAACGATCTTTTTGCCGTATTGTGTGAAGTAGCTCTCTGGGTGAAACTGGATGCCAAAGATCGGCTTATCTTTTACGCTAAGTGCCATGACTACGCCATCATCGCTCACTGCATCGGCGCTTAAGCTAGCTGGGAGCTCATCGACATAGAGCGAGTGGTAGCGCATAACCTCAAAGCGCTCAGGCAGCCCTGCAAAAAGCGGCTCTTTGTTTTTCACGTCTATAAACGAGGTCTTGCCGTGAAGCGGGTCATCTAGCCTCTTTATCTTTGCACCAAAACTAAGCCCTATGGCTTGGTGTCCAAGACAAATTCCAAGCACTGGCACGCCAAGGTCTGCCTGCAAAATTTCTAAGCAAACTCCGCTATCTTTTGGGTGCTTTGGACCTGGGCTTAAGATGATCTTACTTGGGTTTAGTTTTTTGATCTCTTCAAGCGTTATCTTGTCGTTTCTAACGCATCTAACCTCTTCGCTGGTGAGCTCTTTTACGTACTGCTCGACGTTGAAGACAAAACTATCGTAGTTATCTATAAGTAAAATCAATCTCTATCCTTTTAAATTTAGCGGCGGCTACGCGGACTAAATATTATAAATTTAGGTGAGATTATAACTAAAAGAAATTTTAATTAGGCTTTTGTGCGGCTCTCGTAGGCTTTTAGGAGTGAGAGCATATCGACGTTTTCTAAATTTACACCAGTTGGCACGCCTTGAGCGATCTTACTAAATGAAATTTCACTCATGCCAAGCTTGTCCTCGACATAAAGCATAAGAGCGTCTGAATTTAGCCCCGGCGTAAAGGCAAAGACGACCTCTTTTGAGCCATTTTGTGTAATAGCACTTCGCAGCCTCTCTATGGCGTCCTCATCGATCTCATCAAGCACGAAGTAAAGGCCGTTATAAATGCCATTTTGCTCAAAGACTAAGATATCTTTTGGGCTCTCAACCAGCAAGATGACCTCGCTGTCCCTGCTCTCGTCACTGCAAATGTCGCAAATTTCATTTTCGCTTAGCCCACCGCAACGCTCACAGCGCTTGATAAACCTCACTGCATCTTCGATATTTTGCGCGAGCCTTAGCCCCGCAAAGCTATCTTGCATGCAGACAAAGTAGGCAAATCTTGCGGCTGATTTTTTACCCACACCTGGAAGCCTAGCAAAAGACTCAGTTAGCTCGTTAAATTTCTCTAAGCCCCTTTTCATGCGCGTTTTGCCTTTGCACGAAGTAAAATTTTAAAGACGTGATAGCCGTCTTCGTAGTCATATACAAGCTCAAATTTTTGCATCTGGCAAATTTGCTCGATGATATAAAGTCCAAGCCCCATGCCGCTTCCAGCACTCACCTTATCGCCGCGCACGAAGGCTTGTTTGTAGTAATCAATAGGGTGATTTAGCTTTTTGCCTAAATTTTTAACCACTATAAATTCGCTATCGCAGATCAAAATAGCCTTTTTATCTTCTGCGTATTTTAAGGCATTGTCTATCAAATTTTTAATCGCCAAACTAAAAAGCTGAAAATCAACTCTTAGTATGACATCATCTCTGATGTCACAGCTCACTCGCTCTTCAAATTTATCAAGCATGAGCATATCTTGCACCTGCTCCAAAATGAGCGAGAAATGGCACTCTTGATAGTTTAGTGCATAGCTTTTTGAAAGGAGCTGCTCGACCTTGCTAAATTCATTTATAAGCATCTCAAGGCGCTCAAAAACGTTTATAAGCCTCATCTTTTGAGTGTCGTTTGCGACCATTTCTGAGACGATCCTGCCCTTGCCAATAGGCGTTTTTAGCTCATGCATGATCGCACGTAAAAATAGCTGCCTTGAGCGGATGAGCTCTCTGATCTTGCAAACGGCGTTGTCAAACTCGACCGCGACCTGTCCGATCTCGTCTTGCTCGTTTTCATTTAGCCTAGCAGTCATCGCCATCTCCATGTTTCCGCTGGCAAATTTCCTGATATCTTTGCTAAGTCTTCTAAGCGGCAAAAGGCTTCTAAGCACCGAGACATAAAGCGAGATAAGCAGAGCCGAGATGATCAAAAATGCCACCCAAAGCGGGTCATTTACGTGCCTTGCGTCGTTGCTCTCAAGCAAGAGCTGAAAAGATGGATTTTTGATGAGCAGATACAAATCGCCTTTGTAATTAACAGACTGCATCATGCCAAGAGGCGTGTGCTGCGTAAAAATGGCGTTTCCGCTTGTAGTAACTGAGGTGGCTAAATTTTTGTTGCCGACATATTCTAGATTGAAATTTTTAAAGTAGTGTTCCAAATCTCTTGGAGGATTGCCACGCTCATAAAGCGCCACAAGGTAGTTCATAGCGCTTATTTGTTTGTCTTTTAGCTTCTCAAGCGCACTTTCTTGCTGAATGTTTGCAAATGTTACAAAGAGCAAGCACATCAGCGAGAAAGCGATGGCAAAGATGATAGTTATCTTGGTGGTTATGGAGTATTTCATCCGATAAGCTTATATCCTATGCCTCTAACTGAAAATATATGTTTTGGCGCTTTTGAGCTGTCACCGATCTTTGTTCTAAGGCGTCCAATGATGACATCTAGGCTCTTTGAATCCTTATCTTTTAGGCTCTTGCAGTTATAAACTAGCTGCTCGCGAGATACTGAAAAGCTGTGCTGTTTGATGAGATAGGTTAAAATTTCATACTCAGCAGGTGTTAGAGCAAGGGCTTCATTATTAAAGTAAATTTCGTGGCGCTTGTCGTCTATCCTAAATGCGCTATCAACAACCTCTTCTTGAACTTCATTTGTCTTTTTATATCTTCTAATAAGACTTGTGATGCGAGCATACATCTCTTTTGGATCGTATGGTTTTGGCAAATAATCATCCGCGCCAAGCTGAAGTCCAACAACCTTGTCGCTGATGTCACTGCGAGCTGAGCTTATGATGATAGGGATGTCGTATTTTTGGCGGATTTCTTTACAAACTTCAAGACCGTCAATGCCTGGCAAAGTAAGGTCAAGTATGAGCAGGTCATAGTTTTTTATCCCTGCGCTTAGTCCTAGATATGGGTCTTCAAAGTTAGTCACTTTTATATTAAAGCTATCAAGATATTCAGATAAAATTTGAGCAAATTCTGGATCGTCTTCTATCATTAAAACGTTAATCATAAATCATCCTTTTCATTGAAAAATAGTAGAGATTATACGGCAAAAATGTAAATTTTTTTTTAAATTTAAACTTTTTTGGATAAAATCTCACATTTAAAATAAGCTTAATAAACAAGGAAAAATGTGGAGTTTGATTATTACGAGATCCTTGAAATTTCAAGAAATGCAACTGGCGACGAGATAAAAAAAGCCTTTAGAAAGCTCGCTTTAAAATACCATCCAGACAGAAACGCTGGCGACAAAGAGGCTGAGCAGAAATTTAAACAGATAAACGAAGCCTATCAGGTCTTAAGCGATGAGCAAAAGCGCTCTATCTACGATAGATACGGCAAAGAAGGGCTTGAGGGCAGATTTGGCAGTGGCGGTGGCTTTAGCGCTGATTTTGACCTTTCAGACATTTTTGACTCGTTTTTTGGAGGCGGTTTTGGAGGTGGCTCTAGACAGAGAAAAAGACGAACTGAAAAGTACTCAGCCGACCTTGAAATTCCTATAAATTTAGAGTTTAATGAAGCTGTTTTTGGCTGCGAAAAAGAGATCAAATTTGATCAAAAAGTGCCTTGCCCAACATGCAACGCCACAGGTAGCAAAGACGGCAAAAACAAAACTTGCCACCACTGCGGCGGAAGCGGCAGGATCACGCGCGGAAATGGCTTTATGAATATCGTTCAAGAGTGCCCATACTGCCACGGATCTGGCGAAGTGATAAGCGAGCCATGCCCTGATTGCAACGCAAAAGCTTATAAAATCCAGCAACAAAGCGTCAAGATCACGATCCCAGAGGGCGTCGATAGTGGCATGAGGATGAGGGTCGCTGGTAAAGGCAACATCGGCACAAACGGCGTTCAAGGCGATCTTTACGTGAGCATAAATGTAAAAGACGACAAGCATTTCATCCGCCACAACGACGACGTTTATATAGAAATTCCAGTATTTTTCACCCAAGCCGTTCTTGGTGAGAGCATAAAAATCCCAACACTTCGCGGTGAAGCAGAGCTAAAACTGCCAGTTGGCGCGAAAGATAAACAGCAATTTATCTTTGAAAATGAGGGTATCAAGGGCGTAAATTCACGCAAAAAAGGCAGACTTGTAGCTCAAATTTCTATCCAAACACCTGATAAGCTAAGCGACGAGCAAAAAGAGCTTTTAAACAAGCTTCAAACTAGCTTTGGCATAGAATCAGGCAAGTCAAGCACCGATGAGAGCGTCTTTGACAAGATAAAGAGCTGGTTTAAAGGCGACGAGCCAAAAGGCAAAAAGAAAAAATAAATTTAAATTTGTGGCGTGAAATTTAGCGTCACAAATTCTTTCAAAATAAATTTTATATCCTAATTTTTACAAGTAAATTTCATACAAATTTTAAAATTTATGAGCGAGCATATCACACTTCTAAATTTAGTGGCGAATAGTTATGAGCCCTAAATTTAGTAAGTTGCTAAGGCGAGTGAGTAAAGTTTTAAAATTTGCAAAGCAATCTAAACAAATTTAAATGTTTGCTTCTTTGTTAAGGGGGAAGAGGCTTGAATTACGAAGTCGCTCTCTTCCCCCTTAACGATCCCCTAACTCCGACAACGTTAGCGGTGGCATGCAATGGTGCTTCGCACTGCATGCGGTTTATTTTTAGAAAATTCTGACAAATTTTAAAATTTCATGAACGAGTGATTTTGGCTCTAAAATTTGAGCTAAGCGGCAAGCGAAGCCAAATTTTAGTAGTCAATTCTTGCGAGTGAATGAAGTTTTAAAATTTGCAGCAATAGTCTTGATCAAATTTGCAAATTTAAAAGCAAAATTTCAGTGCCCGTAGGCTATCCGAGCACCAAATTTTACAAATTTACTCAGTTGCAAGGTCTAGGTAATAATCAAGCTGGTCGCGCCTGATGATACGTATGAGGTTTGTGCTACCCTCTACGCCTGTTGGGTGTCCAGCTGTTACAAGATAGGTCTTTTCATGCTCAACGTATCCAGCGTCGTAAGCCTTTTTGATGACATTTGCAAGTAGGACATTTAGCTTTGTCTTTTCAAGCACTAGCGCTGGCGTCACACCCCAAGCAAGGGTAAGCATGTGAGCTGTCTGCTCGTCGTGTGCGATAGCGATGATGTCGATGTTTGTGCGGTTTCTAGCTAGTTTTATGGCTGATTTGCCAGAGCCTGTGATAGAGAGTATCGCATTTGCCTTGATGCGAACAGCCAGCGAAGCTGCGCTATTTGCGACCATGTCAGTCTCGTCAAAAAAGTCAAATTCGTCAAATTTATTGTATGGATAGATGCTTTGCGTTTGGATGATCGTCTGGCTCATCGCCTCTACGACTGCGACTGGGTTTTTGCCGATCGCACTCTCCTCGCTTAGCATAACCGCGTCGGTGCCGTCTAGCACGGCGTTTGCTACGTCACTGATCTCCGCTCTTGTAGCGGTTTCATGCTCAGCCATACTTAGCATCATCTGCGTTGCTGTGATGACTGGCTTGCTGGCTGCATTTGCCTTTTTGATGATGAGCTTTTGAATAGTAGGCACCTTGTAAAACGGCACTTCTATGCCAAGATCGCCACGAGCTACCATGATACCGTCGCTCTTTGCGATGATGTCGTCTATGTTTTCGACCGCGTCAAATTTCTCGATCTTAGATAAGATAGCCGCTTTGGAGCCAAATTCTTTTAAGATATTTCTTGCTTTTATCACGTCATTTGCATCTTGCACGAAGCTAATGGCAACGAAATTTACGCCCTGCTTTGCGCCAAATTCCATATCTTCTTTATCTTTTGGCGTGATGATGTCGATGCCAAGGGCGGTATTTGGGAAATTTACCCCTTTGTTTGAGTTTAAAATCCCGTCATTTTCGATGATGGTTTTTACCACATCTTTGCCCTCGCCTGCAACTCTTGCTCTGATCGAGCCGTCGTAGAGATAGACGTACTCGCCAGCCTTTAGCATAGGTAAAATTTGAGGCTGATTTAGGCTCACTCTATAAACGCCCTTTTCGATCTTTTCGCCCACGATATCCTCGGCATAAATGCTAAGCTCATCGCCAGCTTTTAAGTAAAATGGCTCGCTAAGCTTGCCAACTCTGATCTTTGGACCGCAGATATCTTGCAAGATGCCTATGCGTTTGTTTAGTCTTTTTTCGATGTTTCTTATCTTGTCGATGTTTGATTTGTGGTATTCGTGTGTTCCGTGGCTAAAATTTAAACGAAAAACATTAACACCTGCTTTAACCATCGCTTCCATCGTCTCTTCGTTGTCACTTGCTGGCCCTAAAGTCGCTACAATTTTCGTCTTTTTTATCATTTTTATGCCCTGTAAATTTGATTTTTGCGATTATAACACAATTTAATAATGTAAATTTTTTGTATAATATGCAAAATTTTTAAAGGAGAGAGTATGAATAAATTTTTATTAGCATCTCTTGGCCTAGCAGCTCTTGCTTGCGCTGCCATGGGAGATGACAAAGTCTATAAGCTCAAGCTTGCAAGCTCATGGGAGAGCACTATGCCAGTGCTTGGTGACGTGCCAAAAGAGCTAAAAGAGAAGGTCGAAAAGATGAGTAACGGCCGCATCGAGATCAGGATCGACTACCCGTCAAAACACAAGTCACCTTTTGCGATGCTTGACTTTGCAAAGAGCGGTCAGTACGACATCGGCTACACAGCTAGCTACTACTACAAAGGCAAAGACCCTAAGACAATGTTTTTTACAGCGACACCATTTATGATGAATACCGACGAGCAAACAGCTTGGTATGAATTTGGCGGCGGCAAAGAGCTAGAGGCGAAAGTTTTTGACCCATATAACATCAAAATTTTTAGAGCTGGCAACACTGGCATGCAAATGGGCGGCTGGTTTAAAAAAGAGATCAAGTCAGTTGATGATATCAAAGGCTTAAAGATCAGAATTCCAGGCTTTGGCGGTGAAATTTACGCTAAACTTGGCGCAAATATCAACACTATCCCAACTGGTGAGCTTTACATGGCACTTGAGATGGGCACGATCGATGCGGTAGAGTGGGTTAGCCCAGCTTACGACATGGCGCTTGGCTTTCACAAAGTGGCAAAATACTACTACACAGGCTGGCAAGAGCCAGATGGCGAAACTCAGTTTTTCTTCAACAAAAATGCGTATGAAAAACTTCCAGATGATCTAAAAGCGATCTTTGAAGCGGCTGCTGCTGAGGTGGCAAGAGATGTGAATACTAAGGTATTTTACGCAAACGTAGAGTACTGGGACAAAATGAAGAGCGAGTATCCAGACATCCAAGTAAAAACTTTCCCAGCTGAAGTCATCGCAGCTCTTAAAAAGGCTACAAACGAGCTACTAGACGAAGAGAGCGCAAAAGATCCACTATTTAAAGAGATTGTCGAGTCTCAAAGAGCTTTCCTTAAAAAAGCAAGAGAATGGACTAAAATTTCTGACTACGCTTACATCAAAACAAACGAAGAGAAATAACCACAGCAGGGAGCTCTCCCTGCTTTTTAAAATTTAAAACTCCATAAAAACTAATCGCAATAAGACTTTAAAGCAAAAGATAAGACAATAGTGAAAATTTAAAAGGATTTATGATGAAAAAAGTCAAATTTATAGTTTTTATCTGCTTATTTATATTACTACCACTTGCTTATTTTAATGGCTTTATAAGAATTTCTGATCTAACTAGCGAACAAGAGAGCATTGCTAAGAAATATGGTGGTGTTTATGTGTTTGATGAGAAGTTAGAGAAGGAGATAGATAAGCTTGAAGCGTTAAACAAAGATATAAGAGCAAAAAGATCAAGCTTATATCAAGAGATAAAACAAGAGCTAGACAACAATAGCAGTAAATATTTTCAAGAATTTAATAACAATAAGAGCAATTATATAGATATGGTTATGCAAGATATCTTTAACGATAAGTTTTGCAAACGCGAATATGATGAATTTATAGCTGCTAGCAAGGACATAATGAAAATAAGGCATGCTTGCATAAATATCAATGAAAGAGCTAGGGGTAAATTTATAAATGAAATAGTAGATAAAACTTATCATGTTTATGACAGATTGTCTAATGGCAAAAGATATTATACAAATACAAGAGACTATGGAAGTGAATTTAAGAAAAAGGCAGAAGTACCAGAAATTTATTTAAATAAAATAATAGACTTTATAGGAAATGACATATTTTATAAATGGCAACCTTTCATTAGTATGAGCTATTTTTATCTTGATGACAATAAAAATATTATCCCTATAAAAACAAGTGTAAATTATTACAAAGGATATAAAATTTTTGGTTTATATGGTGATGAAGCAAGCGGAATACGTTTATACAAAGAAACAAGCATAAACATAAGTGGGGATAATTTTTTCTACTTTACAAACAATAAATTTGAAAAAATCAGCAATAAAAGCAAGGATAAATAAATGAATACTATTAAAAATTTAACAAATAAAGATATGGTAGATAAGCTAAGAGTTTATGCTGATATAGCTGATGTTAGTTATGCCTTTTTTGAGTATATAGATGAGAATGAAATTTGGAGTTTTTCGGATAAATTTTGTAATTAATAAACCTTAACTAGGCATAATAAATTAATAATATTATAAATATAATCACAATAAAATTAAAAGAAATTTTCTATCTTGTATAGTTTTAAATTTAAAAGGATTTATGATGAAAAAAGTCAAATTTATAGTTTTTATCTGCTTGTTTATACTTCTACCACTTGCTTATTTTAATGGCTTTATAAGAATTTCTGATCTAACTAGCGAACAAGAGAGCATTGCTAAGAAATATGGTGGTGTTTATGTATTTGATGAGAAGCTAGAGAAAGAGATAGATAAGAGGGAGGAAGAGATAAAAGAGTTAAGAGATTGCTACACCACCAAAACAACAAACGAGTGTGAGCTTGTTGTTAAAAAACAGGTTACTACTGATGGATATTTTTTAAACAAAGTTTGGAACAATAATAAAGAAAAATTTAGGCAAAGATATAATACCGATAGCGATGGTGAAGCACAAGATAAATTTATAAAAGATACTGCAGAAAAACAGTCGGTGCCTATTCAGACGTTGTCTAATGGTAAAAAATACTACGTTACCACAAGAGATTATGGAAGTGATTTCAAAAAACAAGCTTGGATACCTGAAAGATATAGTGATCTAATAGTTAATTACATAGGCGATGACTATAATAAATTTAAACCTAGCATGTCTTTTATATATTTTTATGTAGAAAATAACGAGATAGTGCCTATATCACTATCCGTAACATATTCTTATAAAGTTGCTAAATTTGGATTATTTGGAGATGAAGCAAGTGGAATAAGATTTAAAGAAATTTATTATAGCTATGTGCTTGGCGGAAATAGATTTGAATTTATAAACAATAAATTTGAAAAAGTCAGCACTTCAGATAAGGATAAATAGATGAATACTATTAAAAATTTAACCAACAAAGATATGGTAAATAAGATAAAAGACTATGCTGATATAGCTGATGTTAGTTATGCTTTTTTTGAATACATAGATGAGAATGAAATTTGGAGTTTTTCAGATAAATTTTATAATGAGAAAATTTTAAAGACGCCAAATCCTAGATGGGATTATGCGGATAATGTAAATTTTTTGTACGAAAAAGAAATCAAATCCATAAAGACAGACGAACAAGGTAATGTTACTACCGAAGTAAAAAAGATACCTACCGCCTATGCCCTTTGTGTTGAAGCTAGATTTATGCAGGATTTAACGATTAAAAAACCAAATTTTAAATTCGGAGAAGAAGATACATATATAAAAATCTCGAATAACATTAAAAACTTTATTGCCGTTCAGGAAAAAAATGGTGAAATTTCACAGCGTATATTTATAAACGAAGAAGGCTACCACCAAATCTCAGAACGTACTAAAAAATTTACATCAAGATTTATACTTCTAAAACATCAAAAAAATGATAATGAAGGTTTTAGTGCTACGCTCTTTGAAGATACAAAAGACAATGATAAAAGGATATTGGTTTTTAGAGGCACTGAAATGAATTTAACCGAAGAACCAGCAGACATTTGGGCTGATATAATGCTAGCTAGTGGGCACGTACCAACTCAAGTAAATTCTTTAATAAATTTCTTTCTAGATAATGTTATACCTATCTTAAAAGAGAACGAAAAGATAAATATATGTGGTCACTCTCTAGGCGGTTTTCTTACCCAAGCGTGTGCTTTTATCTTTCCAGAATATATAGATGAAATTTATACATTTAATTCCCCTGGATTATTAAGTAAAATTAAAAGAGAAGAAGACTATACCACGGAAACTATTTCAGATGCATTATTTATAGGTGATACGGCTTTAAATGAGCCACATTTGCTAGACAAAGCCAAAAATATCATCAACATTAAACAAAAGCTTTACACAAATATATCACTTGGATACAAAGACCACACCTACCTACCAGCACCTTTAAATTTTAATAACATATACCACGCAAAGACTGATAATGATAGCCTAGCCTTTAACAACAAACTCTATGAAAACGCTATACAAGACCTTGGGCTTGATATAAATGGCAATGAGGTGCTAATAAATATAGGCAACGTAGATGCGATACCAAAAACAGATATAAGTATAAGCTCGCACTTTCTTACATATACGGCTACTACACTATACTTTTTCTCATATCTTTTAAAGGAAAAAGATAATGACGAAAAGACAAAAAATGTTAGCTTAAAAGGTACGTTTTTATATCTAAATGAATTTATGGAGCAAAACTATAAGCTTATATTTGATCTAGATACAAATTTATCTATGCAATACAATAGCGTAAATTTCAACATGGACAATAAAGCCACCATTTCGCCCATTACATATAACAAAAACAAAAACTGGCTACTACTTATACTTATAAACAACATAAAACACGACTTAGATATACGCACAGATCACTACCTAAAAGACGAGCAAGAAGCCTTAATAATAGAAGATATATTTAAGCTTAGTGACAAGAAGCGATACACAAATATAATAAGCAAAGATGAAGTTGAGAAATTTAAAGAAAACGGATGTGAAAGCATAGAAGATAAAAGAGCTATGCACAAGTGCAGGACATACAAGGTAGTAGATGAGAGCTCTAGTGATATCACTGCTACCAAGGCTGAAGCTAGCAAGCTCTACACCTATACGTCAAATTTCACAAGGTCTCTTTCATCGCAAGATGAGAAGGCATACTTTATGAAAAGATCAGAGCAGACCTACTCTCTTTTATTTGACAACAGCACGCAGAGTGGCTCTATAAATTTATACGACGTAAAAGATAGAGGCGAGATAAAATTTGGCTTTTTATCAGCTAGTTCTAGCGTATATGTGGATAAAGATAAAGAGAGCATTGCTATATTTACAAAAGATAAAGACATAGTGGATATTGAAAGGATATATGACAAGATAAGAGATAAATTTGATATAGATACTCTAGAAAACTACAAGGTCGATCTTTTCTTAAGCGCTACACTTCTAAAAGGTGCAAATGAAGCTAAAGACTATAAATTTGGCTTTACAAATTTCAAAGATGAAAAAGAGCACGATCTATATGAAAACAAAGATGAGCAAAAGCCTTTTTACTACTTTAGCCCAAGAGATGATGAAAGCTCTAAAGGCTCTCTTGATATCACAAATAAAAACACAAGCATAAGGGTGCTTGGGTATGATATAGATAGGGGTAGCTTGGATATAAAGCTAAAAAGAGCTAACAATGATGAGGAAAAAGAGAAGCAAGCACAAGATAGAGAGGCGGTAAATCATCAAAGCATGCCTTCTGGTGCAGTAGCTACAAATTTCACAGCTCACCCAGTCATAGAAGACGACATCATCACTTGCCCGCATGGTGGCCAAGTGGTGCTAAAAAGCAAAGCTGGCAGGAGTATCACATCTAATGGCATACCGCTCATACTGGGTCAAGACTTCTTAGGCTCGCCGATAGTTGGCTGCTCGGCAAATTCGCCATGCACCTGCGTAGCACACGTACCAAAGAGCGCACTAAGTGCTAAAAGAGTAAATGACAACCATGCTCTTATGCAAGACCTAGTTCATCACTGCTTAAGTGATAAAGGCTGCGCGCTATCCATAGCTAAAAAGTCAAATTTACTTACATTTGAGGGGGTGAAATACGTTGATGCAAACGGCAATGAAGTAGCCCCAAAAGAGGTGCAGATCACGCAAAATCCAAGGCTAAGATTTTTCATGAAAAGTGCCGCATCGCAAAGAGATAACATGCACGTCGCCATATACTCCATAAACGGCACCGAGTACAAAGAGCCAAACGGAGCTGACGAGATCGTGCTAAAAGAGAGTGACGCAAGAGACGTTAGCGACAAGGCACTTTTAAAGCTATTTAATGAAAACTTTAAGACTACCAGCCAAAGAAAATATGAATTTAAAGAGTACTCGCTAAAGTATGGCGCAGATGTTTTTAGGCTAAATTTCATAAAGCCAGAGTATAAGAGCAAGCACGGCATAAACGGCTACTACGAAAGACTTAGCGAATACGAAAACGACGTTAGAAATTTGATCTTTCTAACGCCAAATCAAACAAAAGATATCACTATAAAAATAGCCAAAGGGCTAGACGCTAAGATAGAAAAAGACGCCGAGATAACCGACGTCGTAGTGCTTCAAGGGCTATAAATTTACCCTTAGCAAGGCATCTTTAAAACTTCTACCACTTCACCTTTTGCGATAAATTCTGTCTCTTTAGGGATGATAAGCAGTGCAGCTTCGTTTGTTAGGTTATTTACGATCGCTGAGCTACCTAGCTTTTTGCCGTTTAAATTTACGAAAATTTTGCCATCTCTGTTTTCTAAATTTACCGCTGTAAATTCCAAAAATGGCGAGCGTTTTTTGTAGTCTTCGTCCATTATCGCCGTGATCCTTGGCTCTTCTTGGCTAAACCAAGTGTTTATAAGCACTCTTACATAAAGCACGCACATAACCATCGCCGAATACGGAAATCCCGGCAGCGCAAAGATGTATTTGTCGCCTGATTTTGCCACTCTGATGTGGCGGCCTGGTTTTATCGCAGCACCCTCGATGATGAGACTAAAATTTTCATTTAAAGCGCCCTTTACAAAGTCATAGTCTCCCATGCTGATACCACCCGTTGTTACCAAGATATCAGCTGATTTTAGTGCATTTATGATCGCTTTTTTAACAAGCTCAGCCTTATCTCTTATGATCTCGCAGATGATCGGCTCTGCGCCCATTTTGCGTATCTGCATAGCGATACCTACGTGGTTTGAGCTGTGAATTTGCGCTGGGTTTTCTAGTGGCTCGCCAAGGTCTTTTATCTCGCTGCCAGTTGCTAGTATCGCCACTCTTGGGCGGATAAAAACGCTTACGTGAAAGACGCCAAGCTCAGCAAGAAGAGCGATCTCAGAGTATGTTAGGCGCGTGCCTTTTTTTATTAAAATTTCGCCTTTTTTGTAGCTCTCACCCACTGCTCGCACAGCAAAGCCCTTTGGCACGCTCTTTTTGATGATTATTTTTGAGCCGCTAACCTCGACATTTTCAACTGGCACAAGAGTGTCAGTGCCTTCGCTCATTAGCGAGCCGGTGAAGGTTTTGACGCATTTGCTACCCTCTACATACAGCCCTTTGTCGCTACCTGCTGGAAGGTCTGTGATGAGCTCAAGCTCGCTTAGGCCCTCTTTAAAGGCAAAAGCGTAGCCGTCCATCGCCGAAACTGGCTTTGCTGGGTAGTTTTCAGTAGCTTTCACATCATAGGCGATATTTCTATCAAGCGCATCTGTGATGGCTACTTTTTCGACCTTCTCCCACGCATTTATCGTATCTTTTAGAATTTTCAGGCTATCTGCATAGCTCATAAAATCTTTCATCATTTATCCTTTTTATGAAATTTTTGCATATTCTATCCACTTTGCTCTTAAAAAAATTAATCTTTGTTTTATTTAATGATTATTAAAATGTCGTTTAAGAAACCGGTCGGGTTTTACCTTTACACAGGAATTTACATGAACAAAACACTACTTTACATCATCGCAGGTGCGAGCCTTGGCATACTTGCTCCAGTGCTCGTTCATTTTGGCAACCCAGCAAACATGGGCGTTTGCGCGGCTTGCTTTTTACGAGATAGCATGGGTGCGCTTGGCTTTCATCAGGCAAAAGTCGTGCAGTATCTAAGGCCTGAAATTTTAGGGCTTATCATCGGAGGCTTTTTAGCTAGCATGCTTTGGAGTAGAAATTTCACTCCAGTATCTGGTAGCGCGGCATTTTCTAGGTTTTTCTTAGGCGTGTTTGCGATGATAGGCTGCCTCATATTTTTAGGCTGCCCTTGGAGGGCATTTTTACGCCTTGGAGGCGGAGATATGACCGCTATCGCTGGCGTTGTTGGCCTATTTGCTGGCGTCTTTGTGGGACGAACTTTTAAGAAAAACGGCTACATTTTGCCAGAGAGCGAAACCACCGCAAAGGCGATAGGATTTTTGCCACTGATCATTGCGGTTTTGCTTTTGATGGCACTTATCTTTGGGCTAAAACTTGGTGAAAATGGCGCATTATTTAGCTCAGAAAAAGGTCCAGGCTCACAGCATGCAAATTTATTTATCTCTCTTATTTGTGCCATTATCATCGGCGCATTTATGCAAAGAAGTAAATTTTGCTCAGTTGGCGCAATAAGCAAAATTTTCGAGCGTGACTTTTCGATGTTTTATGGCGTCATCTCTATCATCGTCTGCGCAAGTATCACGAATTTAGTGCTAAATCAATACAAATTTGGCTTTGAAGCCCAGCCTATCGCTCACAATGATATGCTTTGGAATTTCTTAGGTATGACGCTCGCTGGTCTTTGCTTTAGCCTAAGCTACGGCTGCCCTGGCAAACACCTAGTGCAAATGGGAGCTGGAAATTTAAGCTCAGCAGTATTTGTTTTAGGTATGGGAGCTGGAGCTGCGATAAGTCATAACTTCGTGCTTGCAAGCTCAGGAGCTGGCATAACACCTTTTGCTCCGTATGCCGTAGTGATCGGCTTTATCTACGCTATTTACGTTGGATTTTTCACTAAAAAAGCTTAAATAAATTTGGCTGCCCTTGCAGTCAAATTTGCTCTTTATATCTATAAAATTTGTGTGGGATAAATTTTAGCTAAAAATAAGTTCTTAGGTTGTATAATCCAAAACTTATTTTAAGTTGTCACGGTAGCTCAGCTGGTTAGAGCGCTGGTCTCATAAGCCGGAGGTCGGGAGTTCAAGTCTCCCCCGTGACACCATAACACCCTATTTTAGGCACTAGCAGTGATGCTTTTGTTCTTTCCCTTTCTTTAAAATTTCCTTTAAGAGTGGAACACTTAGTTATAAAAGTGGGACAGTCTCTTAAAAATTCCAACGATTATAGAACCATCGCCCTTTTAATACCATAAAAAAATAGATTTGCTTTAAATTTTTACTTCTAGCTTTTTATCCTGAATCCCCATAAATACGCACTTTCAACATCTATCATTTTAATATTTTTAACTTTTCTTTCTTAAAAAATAAACTTTTTTACGAAAATTTGCATTTCTAGCTAAGATTTTTTCCAAAATTGGTGTAATTACTATAAATATATTTTAAAAGGATAAAGATGAAGTTTAGATTTGTACAAGTAATAATAAAATACTCAAATGTCCGAAATGCTAAATTTCGCTATTTTGGCAACCTCTTGTATTTTTAACTCTCTAAGAAAAATTTCGCCCTCTTTTATTTCTGTTATGT